>NZ_BTRL01000015.1:53882-419332 GCF_054771475.1 Bacillus sp. MN7755 | reverse complement strand
ACTTTTAGGGGTCACTTCAAAGGTGCTCTTTTTATTATGTATCACTTTAAAAAACAGAATTGTGTGATAAAATCAAAAGGAAGGATGTGGAATATAAATGAATTTGTTCGAAAACAACATATTTACATTGATATATATATGTTTGGTAATTGGACTTATCGTTTTATTTTTCTTATCATTTACTTTGTTTATTAGAAGATTATTACGAAGTAGCGCTGCAAAAAAACAACAAGTGATGCATATGAATCAGAAGCTAGATCGAATTATTGAATTGCTTGAAAAAGATAAGAAATAGCGACAGAAGATGTATGAAAAGGAGAAGGGGATGGCTAATTATATAAAAGAATTACGTGAAAAAGTAGGACACGACTGTGTTCTCATAAACTTTGCGGGTGGTTGCGTATTGAATGAGCATGGAGAAATATTGTTGCAAAAAAGAGGTGATTTTCACGCTTGGGGATTTCCTGGTGGTGCAATGGAAATCGGAGAATCTGCCGCAGAAACTGCGATTCGAGAAATAAAAGAAGAAACAGGTTATGATGTAGAAATAAATGAGCTTATCGGGGTATATACAAAATATTTTCAATCATATCCAAATGGAGACAGAGTCCAGTCAATTTTAATATTCTTTTCATGCTCAATTACCGGAGGAGAGAAAAAAGTAGACGGTGATGAAACATTGGATTTGAAGTTTTTCCCGCTAAACAAAATGCCACCATTGTTTAATCAACAACATGAGGATTGTTTGCAGGATTTAATAGAGAAAAGAGTAGGAATGTATCGCTAACATATAAAAAAGAAGCTAATCTTATTAGCTTCTTTTTTATATGTTATTTATTTCCACCAATCATCAAACATTGAAGCTGGTACGTGTCTTTTATGTTCGCTCACTGTGTAACGTTTTTCAATTTTTTCTGCAACGTCAGCTGGAACTGCTTTACCTTCTAAATAGTCATCAAGTTGATCATACGTAATACCTAACTCTGTTTCATCAGCTTGACCTGGTTTTTCATCTAATAAATCAGCTGTTGGCATTTTTAAGTAAAGTCGCTCGTCTGCACCTAATTCTTGTAATAGAGCGCGTCCTTGGCGTTTCGTTAATCCTGTTAATGGTAATAGGTCTGCGCCACCATCTCCGAATTTTGTAAAGAATCCTGTTACAGCTTCTGCAGCGTGATCTGTTCCGATAACAAGGAGCCCTTTTTGTCCACCGATTGCATATTGTGTAACCATGCGGATACGTGCTTTCACGTTACCTTTATTGAAATCAGTTAATGATTCACCTAATAAGTTTTCGTATTGATTTGAAAAAGTATCAACTGTTGAAGCGATATCAAATGCAACAGATTGATCCGCTTGAATAAATTGTAATGCTAATTGCGCATCATCTTCATCTTTTTGCACTTTATAAGGAAGGCGCACGGCGATAAACGTTGCTTTGCCACCTTCATTACGAATTTCCTCAACTGCAAGCTGAGCTAAACGTCCAGCTAATGTAGAGTCTTGTCCGCCACTAATTCCAAGTACAAACCCTTTTGCACCTGTTTTTTTTACATAATCTTTTAAGAAATCAACACGTTTACGGATTTCTGCTTTCGGATCAATTACAGGCTGAACATGTAATGCTTTCATAATCTGTTCTTGTAATGTCATTATGTTTTCCTCCTATTCATATTAAAGCGGTAAATAAGTTTATATGTATATTGGTACATACTTCTATCCTTTATTATTTCGCAAAACTAACGAATATACAATAGGATACGTGTATGAATATGAATGTAGTCATTATAATGAAACTGCTTCGTTTAAGCAATTTTTTTGGAACCTTTCAATAATGTAAGGTTTTTGTCATTTGAATCGATGGAAGGTATTTCCGGACTTTACTAATATAAGAACATAGTTAGTAGAAGGGCGGAGAAGTAATATGAACATTAGAGAACTCGCATATCGGAATGTCACGCGAAATAGACGAACATATTCAGCGTATTTTTTAAGTAGCGCATTTGCTATTATGGCCTTTTTTGTGTATTCATTTTTTGCGTTTCATCCAGCCTTAAGTGCTGGGAAATTGGGAAAATATGTGTTCGTAAGTATGTCTTTTGCACAGTCCATTATTTACTTATTCACATTTTTCTTTATTTTATATTCGATGGGAATGTTTTTAAAAACGAGAAAGCGTGAATTAGGAATTTTAATGATGTTAGGTATGACGAAATATCAATTAAAGCGTCTTATCTTTTTTGAAAATATTATGATCGGGATAGGGGCAATTATTTTTGGGATTCTTGCAGGAATGTTATTTTCCGGAATATTAATATTTGTAGCGCCAATGATATTAAAGTTAGATATTTCCTTAGCTTATTACATACCAATGAAAGCCATTGTTGTAACGAGTATTATGTTTTTCGTATTATTTATGATTATTTCATTGTTTAGTGCAGGAATGATCCGGAAGAATAAAATTATGAAATTGTTTAGAGGATCAGCAGAAGCGAAGCCGGAACCGAAAGCATCCATTATTTCTTCTATATTAGCAGTCATATTACTTAGTGCGGGATATGCAGGAGCGCTTATATCACACGGTGCAATGGTATTTATCATGATGATTCCAGTTACAACGGTAGTCATTATTGGTACGTATTTGCTGTACAAGCAGTTGAGTGTATTTATTATTAGACTATGTAAAAAAAGTAAACGTTTCTATTGGACACAGACAAATATTATTACTTTGTCAGATTTAGCTTACCGTATGAGAGATAACGCAAGAATGTTTTTTATTGTAACCATAATTTCAACTGTAGCATTTTCAGCAATAGGTACATTAGTTGGCTTTACATCAATGACAAAGACGATTATGGAGAGACCAATTGCGTTTCACTATCATTCTAAGCAAGGAAATAGTAATGAATTACAGCATATAAAAATGATTGACGAAGGATTAAAGAAACATAGTATAACAGTTTCAAAAACTAATATTTCGACGAAGAAAACGGAGGAGCAGTCGTTAAAAAGCGCCACCTTTATAAAAGAATCAGACTATAAGGAATATGCAAAGTTAACAGGAGAACCCTTTAATGCGGTATCAAAAAAAGAAGTTTTATTTTTGTCAGTCGATATACCAGGACCACCGATGAAAGAAAGAAAAGAAATTACTTTGCCACATTTGAATGAACCTTTAAAAGTGAAAAAATTTAATACTTCCTCATTAAGTAAAATAATAAGAGGTAACGTTTATGTAATCTCTAACAATCAGTATGATGCATTACAAGATAGATTTAAAGAGGAAAAAGATTATGTGTACAAAACAGAAGGAACGAAAGATGAAATTGAGGTTGGTAAAGAACTTACTAATCAGATGAAGCCTTATGAAGAACATGCAACGTTTAGTGCAGAAGAGTATGAACAAAACCAAAGTTTACAAATCGCAGGACCAATTCTATTTGTAGGTTTCTTTATTGGTATTGTATTTTTCGTATGTGCAGGAAGCTTCCTTTATTTCCGTTTGTTTTCTGATTTGGAGGATGATACTCGTTTGTTTGAAATGATTCGAAAAGTAGGCTTAACGAGTGGGGAATTATCGAAAGTGGTTACAATTCGATTGGCACTTTTATTCTTCGTTCCAATAGGTGTTGCAACATTACACGGAGCAGTAGCATTAACTGCATTAGGACAGATGTTTGAGTACTCACTATTTAAAGAAAATGCGATTGTATTAAGTATTTTCGTAGGAATTCAAATTGTATATTTCTTACTGATACGATCTCGTTATTTAAAACAATTGAAAGAGCGATTATGTATTCGTTAAATGTGTTTTTTTAACTTGAGTACAAAAAATTCTAAAAAGAGGCAGGTATTACCAAAAAGTGATAAAATGGAAAGAGCGAGGTGGAAAAATAATAGAAAGTAAGGAGGGAATAATATGAAAGCAACAGGAATTATTCGAAAAGTAGACGAATTAGGACGAATTGTTATTCCTAAAGAGTTACGAGAAGTATTAGGAATCCAAATCAAATCACCACTTGAAATTTTCGTAGAAGAAGATAAAGTCATTTTACAAAAATATCAACCTTACAATGCTTGTCAAATAACAGGTGATGTTTCAGATAAAAACATATCATTAGCAAATGGGAATATTACTGTTAGTATAGATGGAGCGAAACACTTAATAAAAGAAATAGAGAAGTTTTTAAACAAGAGTGAGGCTTAGTCTTAATTTGTATTATTTTTAAAATTTCATATCATTCTTGAAAAACTATAAAAGGACCAATTTAATGGTCCTTTTATTTTTATTTATTATTGGTTGAACCAATCGGATTTTTGTTACCTAAAAATTACGAGATAAATAAAAAGAGTAATATAGAGTTAGTAAGCATTATTGAGAAATATTTTGAAGGAAGGAAAACGAAACGAATAAAACGAATAAAACGAATAAAACGAATAAAACGAATGTTACATTTAAGTGTTTCTTATAGTGGTCTGAAATGAAAATAATATATTTTCAGGGGGGATTACGATGAACAGTAGTACAGCGAATAAACAAAAAGGTATACAATTGATTCCTTTTACTGTAAATAAGGTGGTTGAACAAGTAAATGAAATTCCACCAGGTGTACAACTCATTCATGCTCCGCAAGTATGGGAGAAGAGTGCGCAAGGAAAAGATATTGTTGTTGCCGTATTAGATACAGGATGTGATATGAATCATATAGATTTAAAGGATCGTATTATCGGTGGAAGAAATTTCACGAAAGATTACGAAGGGGATCCAAATATTTATCTTGATAATAACGGACACGGTACTCATGTAGCGGGGACAATTGCAGCGACTGAAAATGGTGTCGGTGTTTTAGGAGTCGCACCACTTGCTAAAATGTTAGTATTAAAGGTTTTAGCTGGAGATGGTTCTGGGAGTTATGAGCAAATTATTGAGGCGATTCATTATGCTGTAAATTGGAGAGGGCCTAATAAAGAAAAAGTTAGAGTTATTTCAATGTCACTTGGTGGCCCGCAAGACGTTCCAGAATTACATGAAGCAATTCAAAATGCGGTAAAGCAAGATGTTCTTGTTGTATGTGCTGCTGGTAATAATGGGGATTGTAATGATAATACGGAGGAACTAGATTTCCCAGGTGCCTATTCCGAAGTAATCGAAGTTGGCGCTGTCAATTTAGAGCGGAAAATCGCATGTTTTAGTAATTCAAATCAAGAAATTGATTTAGTGGCGCCAGGCGATGAAATATTATCTACGTATCCTGAGGGGAAATATGCGGTATTAAGTGGAACTTCTATGGCGACACCGCATGTCGCTGGAGCGCTAGCATTGCTTATAAAGCAGTGTGAAAGGGAATATGGTAGAAAATTATCAGAGCCAGAAATATATGCACAACTTATTAAAAGAACTGTACCTTTAGGATATGAACGTACATCTGAAGGGAATGGATTAATAGATTTATTAAAAGAATAGAAAATACTAAAAAAACATCTCATATGAATATGAGATGTTTTTTAGTATGGTTCTGTCGCATGTGTTACGACGTTTAATAAACCCGGGAATCTAGCATTTAAGTCATCTTCACGAATTGAAATGAAACGTTGAGTTCCTTCAAGGCGTGTATACATAACACCGGATTCACGTAAAACTTTGAAATGGTGAGATAAAGTTGATTTCGCAATCGGAATGTTTAACGAACCACAAGATTGTTCATTTTTCTCTAGTAGCATAGTTACAATTTGCAAACGAATTTGATCGCTAAGTGCGTATAAGACAGAAGAGAATTGAATTTCTTCTCGATTTGGATGATAGAGAGTACGCATTTTTTCACCTGCTTGTATAAGTTAATATATTTGCACTATAACATATAAAATGCTATATTTCTATTGTTCGAATATATTCGAACAATAGAAATATAGGGGGAGAAAAAATGAAGTATACAAAATTGCACAAGGCAGGACTAAATATTTCAAAGTTGGGGTTAGGAACAAATGCTATTGGAGGACATAATTTATATGCTGATGTGAACGAGGAAGAAGGGAAACGATTAATAGAAGAAGCTATCCAGCAAGGGATTACCTTTTTTGATACAGCAGATTCATACGGTTTCGGTAGATCAGAAGAATTAGTAGGAGAAGTATTAAAAGGAAAACGCCACGAAGTTGTACTTGCTACAAAAGGTGGAATACAGCCGTTATTAAATGGAGGGGTTTATATTAATAATGAACCAAGCTATTTAAGAAATGCTGTAGAAAATAGTTTAAGAAGATTACAAACTGATTATATTGATTTATATTATTTACATTTTACAAATTCTGAAACAAGTTACATAGATTCAATTGGAGAGCTTACTCGCCTAAAAGCAGAAGGAAAAATTCGTTCAATTGGCATATCTAACGTAAACGTAGAACAATTAAAAGAAGCGAATCAACATGGTCATATAGATGTTGTACAATCACCGTATAATATGTTAGATCGTACTGCTGGGGAAAAACTTTTGCCATATTGTATAGAATTAGGTATTTCATTTATTCCTTACGGGCCTCTTGCTTTTGGGATACTAGGCGGTAAATATACAGAAGATTTTAAATTAAACGAAGGAGATTGGCGTCAAAGTGTAAATCTATTTGAAGAGAATACATATAAGAATAACTTTAAGAAAGTTGAAAAGTTAAAAGGCTTAGCTAAAGAAAAGGATCTCGAAGTATCGCATTTAGCTTTAGCGTGGTTATTAAACAAAAAAGGAATTGATACTGTTATTCCTGGTGGGAAACGAGCGGAGCAAATAAAAGAAAGTGTAAGAGCGGTGGAAGTTTCATTGAATGAAAAGGTTATAAAAGAGATTGAATCTATTTTAGAAGATTAGTTGAAAGGAGGGATATTTCCCTCTTTTTATATAAAAGGAGAAGATTTAAATGAAAAGAGTACTAGCTGTATTCTTTACAATCATGTTTATGATCGGTACAGATACTTTCTTAATTTCACCACTTTTACCGACTTTACAACAGGTGTATCATATTTCAACTGAGTTGTCAGGGTGGATGGTGAGTTCATATGCTTTAGGATACGCTGGATTTGCGCTTATCACTGGTCCTATATCAGATGGCTTAAACAGAAAAAAAGTGATGGTAATAGGAATGAGTTTTTTTGCGATAAGTACGTTTTTATGTGGAATTGCACCGAGTTTTCTATGGATGCTAACATTTAGATTCTTAGCAGGTGTAAGTGCAGCCTTTGTATCTCCACAAGTGTGGGCATCTATTCCGCTCCTAATAGAGAAGAAGCAAATTGTAAAAGCGATTGGAATTGCAACAGCAGGGCTATCAATCGCCCAAATTTTAGGACTGCCAATTGGAGCATATTTAGCAACGAAACATTATACAACACCATTCTTCGTCATTGGTATATTATCAGCACTACTTGTCGTTCTTATTTATGTAGTATTACCAGAAATACAACCGGTTCACATAGGTGGAAATAAAACAAACATTTTAAAACGCTATAAACAATTACTTACAGATTCAAAGGCTTCAGTATCTTATTTTGCATATTTTGTTTTTCAAACTGGTAATTTTGCTGCATTTTCATTCTTTGGTGTGTGGCTTTCCAGTCAATTTGGCTTACAAGTTCATGAAGTAGGTACAGCTATGCTCGTATTAGGATTAGGAAATTTAACTGGGAATATTTTTGGTCCTAGAATCGTAAATAAAATTGGTTATAACCTTTCTTTCTATGGCGGCATTATATTTATAGCAGTGCTATATGTATTACTTCCTCATATAAAGAACATTATATTTGTGGAGTTATTATTTTTTGTTTTATTTTTTGTGACAGGAATTTTGTTTGTATTGATGATGAGGCACTTACAAAACATGTCTATTGTAGCAAGAGGAACAGGAGCAGCTCTTGCTAATGCTTCGATGTATATTGGTCAAATGATAGGAGCGGCAATAGCAGGACTGCTATTTGCGGCATCTCACAATTTTATATTTGTAGGTAGTTTTACTGCTTTCCTATATGTAGTCGCTTTATTATTGTTTAGAAAAAGTGAAAAACTTACTGGAAATCGTGAAACAGGAATTGCTTCATAAAGCCTGTTCAAATAAAAAATAGCTGTATTTCTTCGGTTGAGGTGACATCAAATAAAACGAGTACAAGAAGTGCGGTTAGTGTAGCAATGAAAACTTCAGTTGAAAACCAAATATGAAATATATTAAATCAATATTAGAAGAGTAATAATACACGAAGTAGTTTTTAAGTGCAGAAGCTACAGAAAGTAGAGAAATAGTGTATAGGCATTGTAACAAAGCTATGGAGAATCAAAAAATAAAAATCCCTACAGAGATAGGGATTTATATATCGGCATATAGTTCCTTGGAAAGGATGTACTTAGTATAACATATAGGACTACTTATATTTGTGAAGTAGATGTGAAAGTAATGTGAAAAATCTTGAAAAAAACACTATTTAAATAGTGAATAATGTAGATAAGAGTATGGATTTTACATAAATATTATATTATATTTTTACTTATATGTTAAAGGTTACATATTTTTATATTGTTGGGGATAAAAGGGAGAGATTTAAATGCAATGGTATTTGAACGCTCTAAAGAATTATGGGAATTTTAGTGGTAGAGCTACGCGAAAAGAGTACTGGATTTTTAGTTTATCCAATATCGTAATTTTTTGGCTACTTTTGTTTTTATCATCATTTTCAGAGGTTTTGGTTGCTATTATTGCATTGCTATTTATGTTAGTAATGATTATACCAAGCTTTTCGGTTGGAGCACGTCGGTTACATGATATTGGGAAAACAGGATGGTGGCAACTACTAAATTTTGTACCATTTGGTAGCGTTGTTTTACTTGTATTTTTCATCATTGAAAGTGAAGAAAATGACAATCAATACGGACCAAATCCGCATACAAAGTTAAAAGAAGCGATTTAATAAACTAATTTCGTATATAGCATTACTAGTTCAACAAATTTTGCTTAATTTATCTATTCTTAAAATGGTTTACATGAGGTTATATTATTAGGTTGATCTAAGCCAATATGACTTTTGGATCAGTAAAAATGGGAAGAATAAAGGCAGAGTGAAAGTATCATGGTAAGAAAAAATTTCTAAATAAAAAACACTGTTTTAGCTAATTAACTAAAACAGTGCTTTTCTTTTTGATTGAACAGTTGCTGCATTTTCATCATGTATGCCTGCATCTTTAATAATTCGTTGTTTTGCTTTATTTAATAGATGGTTTACTGCTTCACCAAAATAGTTAGCTTCGCTTTTTGTGCGGGCTTCTCGTAAACATTTATAGTTTTCTAGCAGTTCCTCTTTTTCAGTGTTTGTTAAGAAATCTTCTATTTTCTTTTTTGTCATACGAAACACCCTTTCTTCTGACAAACGACGCAATAGAAAATATTTATTGTTTATTATAGCAATAATTTTTAAAGAAAGTATAGACTAACGTCGTAATAATTTGTCAATTTCTTGAATCTTCTCATCAGCTTTCCCAATTTGTGTATTTTTAGCCTGCTCACCACCAAGCGCTTGGTGCAGTAAGAAAGTCTGACCGGAAATAGCAGTCACAATGGATACTTTAATAATTTCTTTTATTAAGGTGACATCGAATAAAACGAGTCCAAGAAGTGCAGCTAAACTACCAGTGAAAATATCAGTCAAAAACCCAAAGTGAAAAAAAGTTTTCAAACGGCGTGGAAGCAATAACTTACCTTGGTTATTGATTAGATGGGAAACGAAACCGGTAATGCCACCAACGAGAACAGCAGTTAGCCATTGATACATTTCCATCGAATCCACTCCTTTTAGTGAATAAGATTCGATTATTTTATATTGATTCCTTTTAATATTTCATAGAAGCATATTGAGAAAGTTTGTTTGGGTGTATTACCTATTCAATTTAATTATAACAGAAAAATCTGATATATATGAGTCTATTATATGAAGCGGTTATTCCTTAATATGAATGTAGAAAGGGGTGCGTGATATGAATATAGATTACCGAATAAGAAGTGTGGATGGTTATACAAAAAATATAGGGGAATTAGTAAGCATGCTGGAGCATACGAGGGCTGTAACATTACAGGGAATAAAAGATCTATCAGTTGAGCAATTAGATTTAATTATACCGAGTGGAGGGAATTCCATTGGAGCGTTACTAAAGCATATAGCAGCTATAGAAAAAGCTCACCAACTTATTTCATTTCAAGGGCGTGACTTCACAAAGGAAGAATTAGAAATATGGGAAGACGCACTGTATTTAGGGGAAGCGGGGAGAACAATCCATGGTCATGAAATACAGTATTATGTAAAACTTCTACAAAGTGTTCGAGAAGAATCTTTGAAGTATTTGAGTAAACAAGATGATGAATGGCTAATGTCAGAAAGAAAGTGGCCTAACGGTGTAGCGCATAACCAGCATTATCTGTGGTTTCACGTGCTAGAAGATGAGATTAGTCATCGTGGACAAATTAGAATGATGAAAAAATTGTTTGAAAATTACGTTAAATGAGGTAGCTTTTTAAATAAATATTCCATATAATGAGAGTAATTAAAATGAGAACGGGGTGATGTATTATGGCGAAAATAACTTATATGAATAATAAACCAAATACAAAGGTGGATGGAAAGGGCGAGACTATATAAGTGAGCGCACGATCCTTCCACTTAGCTTACACTAGGGAGGATATCAATTTGAATCAAAATATTTTAGAATCGTTCGGCTGGGATTCTTTTTTTGAGGAACGAGTTGTAGAGAACTTTGAAGTAGGACGAATTTTACTTGAGCATAAGCATATATATCGAATTATTTGTAATGATGGTGAATATATGGCAGAGCTGTCTGGAAGGTTTCGACATGAAGCAGTAACGAAGGGAGATTATCCAGCAGTTGGTGATTGGGTGTATATAAAGAAAATAGAGAATGAAAAGAAGGCAATTATTCATCGCATTTTTCCGAGAAGAAGCTCTTTTTCTAGACAAGAGGCTGGTAATCGAACGGAAGAACAAGTAATAGCGGCCAATGTAGATTATTTATTTTTAGTGAATGCACTGAACCATGATTTTAACGTAAGAAGAATAGAACGTTATTTACTATTAGCGTATGAAAGCGGTGCGATACCAGTTATTGTTTTAACAAAGAGTAGCTTATGTGAAGACGTGGAACAGAAAATTGTAGAAACGGAAGCTGTAGCAATTGGTGTTCCAATCTTCGTCGTTGATAGTTTAGAGCATACTGGGATTGAATCGTTGCAGCAATTTGTTGCTTCAGGAAAAACAATTGCTTTAGTCGGTTCATCTGGGGTTGGAAAATCCACTTTATTAAATGCAGTCATAGGAATTGAAGTAGCAAAAACGGGAGATATTCGTGAGGAAGATAGTAAAGGAAGACATACGACAACGCATCGTGAATTGTTCCGATTACCGAGTGGTGGTTTAGTTATTGATACACCAGGCATGAGGGAACTACAACTTTGGGAAGGAAGCGATGCGATTCAAACAACATTTTCTGATATTGAAGAACTAGCAAAAACGTGCCGTTTCCGAGATTGTAAGCATGAAAATGAGCCAGGGTGTGCAGTGCATAATGCAATTGATAACGGAATTATTACGATAAATCGTTTGCAAAGCTATAAAAAATTACAAAAAGAACTGGCGTATTTTATGAGAAAACAAGATGCTATTCTTGCAAGAGCAGAGCGTGATAAGTGGAAAAAGATTACTAAACAGCATAAAAAAATGTGAAAAGCCAAAGGGGGATTCCCTTTGGCTTTTTGTATTTGTAAATTTTATAATAATATTATTCATATATATGGACAAAGAGAAATTATTTGTTTAAACTTTACAAAGTATTCATCATAATAGGTTATGAAAATAATAATTAGGGAATGGGAAATATTTATAGTTCACTAAATTTAACTTTTGAAATTGAAAAGCAGGAGGTTTGTAATGGGTAGACTATTAAATTGGTTTCGTGATATGAAAGTAGCAAAAAAACTACTAATTTCATTTTTCGTCATTTTAATTGCGGCTGTTTCTATTATCGGAGGCATGTCTTATCAAACAGCTAAAAAGAATTTTGAATCACAAATTACGAGTAGTGCTAACGACAATATAAAAATACTGGATAATTTAATCAATCAAATGATTGATGCGAAATTTAATGACGTGAATAGTTTTGCACGGGTGATTCAAGGGAATATGTATCAAAGCGATAGTCATGATGAATTAAGGAAAATGTTATCTCAATATATAAATTTAAATAAAGATGTTGAACAAGTATATGTTGCCGGAAATGATAAAAAATTTGTGCAAGAACCAAATATACAAATGGCAGCAGACTATGATCCCACAGAGCGTTCTTGGTATAAAGATGCAGTTGCAAAACAAGGTGGCATTGTAATTACTGAGCCGTATAAGGCAAAAGGAAATGGACATATTGTCGTAACAATTGCAAAACAAACAGAAGATAAAAACGGTGTTGTTGCAGTAGATTTAAGTTTAGATAATTTATTAAAAACAACAAAGTTAATCAATATTGGTAAAAAAGGATATGCTTTCATTTTAGATGGGAAACAAAAAATAATTGCTCATCCACAAGAAAAATCAGGAGATAAGGCAGCTGATTCTTGGGCAAAGAAAATTTACGAAGATAATCATGGTGCTTTTTCTTACTCTTATGGCGATAGTGAAAAGAAAATGGTATTTGCTACGAATGTAAAAACAGGTTGGAAAATTGGCGGGACGATGTACTCAAATGAAGTAATTGAAGCTGCGCAGCCTGTATTTTATAATATGTTAATTGTTATGTTCATTTCATTAGTTATAGGCGGAGCTCTTATTTATTTTGTGACACTTTCTATAACGAAGCCATTAAAAAGATTAGTTGCCACTTCTAAAGAAATAAGTGAGGGAGATTTAACACAAACAATTGAAATTCATTCTAATGATGAAATTGGTCAACTTGCAAAAGGATTTAATGAGATGACAGATGCATTGCGAACGTTAATCGGAAGAATTAATACTTCGGCTGGACATGTTGCAGCAGCATCAGAAGAGCTAACGGCAAGTGTAAGACAGGCCAGTGAAGCGACTGAGCAAATTACAACGGCAATGGATGAAATATCGAGCGGGGCAACAACGCAAACGACAAGTGTAGAAAATGGTGCAATGTTACTATTTGATGTAACAGAAGGAATTCAGCATGTAGCAAATAGTTCATCATCAATTAATACGGCTTCTGCTCATACTCGTGAAAAAGCAGAAGATGGTGGAAAACTGGTCGGAAAAACAGTAAATCAAATGCAGTCTATTGCAGAATCTGTTTCGCAATCAGATGAAGTTATACAGTTATTAAATAATAAATCAAAACAAATTGGTGACATACTAGAAGTAATTCAAAATATCGCAGATCAAACAAATCTTCTAGCTTTGAATGCAGCAATTGAAGCTGCAAGAGCAGGAGAGCACGGAAGAGGATTTGCAATCGTTGCAGATGAAGTACGTAAATTGGCGGAGAAGTCTAGCGTATCCTCTAGTGAAATTAGTAAATTAATATGTGAAATACAAGATGACATGAGTAAGACGGTAAAGTCTATGGGTCATGTAAATGAAGAAGTTCAATCTGGACTTGTTATTGCGAATGAAACGAAGCAAAACTTTAATGAGATTTTACAATCTACAAATGAAATTGCAGATCAAATTAAAACGATGGTTGAAACGGCTAACGGGATGTCAAAAGGTGCAAATGAAGTGTCTATTTCAGTAGGGCAAATTGCAATGACAGCACAGAATAATGCGACGAGTACTCAAAACGTTGCAGCATCGGCAGAAGAACAACTAGCGTCCATCGAAGAGATTAGTTCTGCAGCTGGTACATTATCTCAAATGGCTGAAGAGTTACAAGGGTTAATTGAAAGATTTAAAGTTTAACAGAGGACAGGCTAACTCCAAAATAGCAGTATGCTATTGGAGTAGTCTGTTTTTATTATGTAAAATTTAATGGGGCAGAGGGTAATTTGATAGTATTTAAAGGTATATTTTGTATAATATTTGTCGAAAAATAGAGGTATTTGTTAACTTTGTGTATAATTATAATCATATAGAATACAAATAAAGGAGATTAATATGGGAGTGTATTGGGGGACAAAAAGACATTCTTGGCTTAGTTATGTCTCATTTTGGTTAAGTATTTCATTTTTTATCGTTTTTCTAATTGAGGTGTTTATATTAAAAACACTTTCGAATAGTTCGGTGCAAATAGTTAAATATTTTTATTTTATATTTGTACCAGTAAATATTTTTATTAGTTTAAAGTTACTATTTAAGAAGAATGAAAAGAAAGCATTACCTATTTTTAGTTTCATTGTATCATTATTGTTTGCAATTTTAATACTAGTATTAGCATTAGCAGCTACTGGGAAATTCTTTTAAGGAGAGTGATATAAGTCACTCTTCTTTTTTGTTGTGAGCAAATAATGAATGGGTACAGGTTTAAAATATAAGGGGGGAAGTAATAAAGTAAGCCATATAATAATAAAGACTAAATAAAGTGTTTTATATAGACTTATGAAGCAAATGAATACGGTAAGAACAGCGATATATGGTACAATACATATGGATAGTGATAGAGATAAAGGGTATATAAAATACTCATCGTTTTTTAGTAAGAGAGGGGTTATCTTATGCTATACGAGGATTTGATGACATTATTTCAAGCAGCTCCGAAAGAAGAAGGTAGAGGCGGCTGGAAATATATAATCCAGGAACGAAATGATAAATATGAAATTGTTGATGAAATGTTGAAAAATCGAATGAGTGTTGAATTGTATTTTAATGAATATGATGAGGTGAAAATCACTTTATATAAAGATGGAATGCCTATTTCTACTATGCAAAGAATTGCGATTTCAAAAGTTGAATTAGACGAAGAGGAAGAAGGGATTCAATTCGTTTTAGAACGTATGCCTAGTCGGATGGTTCGGTTGCAATTAAAGCCATATTTGGCATTGGAAATGGGGCCGTACTGGGAAGTATGTGATGATTGTGAATGAACGTATAAAAAAAGCATCCAATAACATGGATGCTTCTTTTATGTTTTTTGAAGTTGTTTAAAAGCAATAATCGGAAGTAAAATGATGCTGACCCATCCAATTATAGGATATAGAATGTGGAGTAATTCACTGTAACCTACGTAACTAAAGCAATAACTTATTAGTAAAATGAAGAAAATAATATTGTTATTTTTCCAGCCAGTGATGGATTGCATTTGTTTTGTCATTCCGAACACATTGCCAACTAAAGTTGTGAACACTTCACCGAAAATGATAAGAACAAAGAAAAAGTGAAAAGTTGTATTGAATTTTCTTATGACTTCAGCCATTGGGATATTATATTGATAAAATTGGTCGACTGATAAGATAGCTAAATGGCTACATAATAAAATTAAAGAAAGTCCGGCACCACCTAAAATACCGCCCCATAAAATGGCTTTTCGATCTTTTACTTCACTGGCTAACGGGACGAGAACGCTTTGGGCGAGAGAAAGATTTAAGGCGACATATGTAATAGGACTAGTTATCCACTTCATATTCCAGCTTTCTGCAGGAATAGTGTTACTAATGGGAGTTGTACCGTGAAAAAATGTTGTAATAGCAAGTCCGATAATAAAAATCATCATAATAGGTACGACAAGTGTATTAACTTCAAAAACACCTTGTAATCCGCGACTCCCTATAATGAGACAGGCGATTACTGTAATAAAAATACCAAGTTGTCTTGGTAAACGAAGTTGCTCTTCAAATACTGCACCAGCTCCTGATAACATAACGCTCGTTACACCAAATAATACGAGTAATAATAGTGTATTTACAACGTTACCAAATACATCCCCAAATAAATATTTGTTAAATTCTTGCGCTGAAAATGCACCGATTTGTGAGGAGAGTAACATCATTTTTGTACCGAGCCAAATAAAAAAAAATCCACTTACACATATGCCAATTGTTCCATAAAAGCCATTCACTGTAAAAAATTCAACAATTTCTCGTCCAGTAGCAAATCCAGCTCCAACGACTGTTCCAATATAAGTAGCAGCGACTTTCTTTGCTACTTGCCATTGTTGATTGTCCATGTTATCCCTCTTTCTACTACGATGAGCTTGATTTACTATTATGCATATGTATGAGCTTGGACAATTAGACGTACGAAGTGTTTGAAAACATACATGAATTAATAGATATTAGGGAAGTATTAAAGGTGTTAAAACTTTGTTACATATGAGCCAATCGTTCGAAAGGATAGGGAATGTATGGTAAAATGTAACTAGGTTATTAAAAGAAAAACAGTATGAAATAATAAGAGGAGTGGATTGTATGAGTACGAAAACAAATGTTGTTGAAGTATTAAACAAGCAGGTAGCAAACTGGAATGTGTTATATGTGAAACTACATAATTATCACTGGTATGTGACAGGACCGCACTTCTTTACATTACATGAGAAATTTGAAGAGTTTTACAATGAAGCTGGAACGTATATTGATGAATTAGCAGAACGTATTTTAGCATTGGAAGGTAAACCGCTAGCGACAATGAAAGAATATCTTGCTACTTCTAGTGTCAGCGAAGGGACAAGCAAGGAATCCGCAGAGGAAATGGTGCAAACATTAGTGAATGATTACTCTGCACTTATTCAAGAATTAAAAGAAGGTATGGAAGTTGCTAGTGAAGCTGGAGATGAAACATCAGCGGATATGTTGTTAGCAATTCATACAACATTAGAGCAACATGTATGGATGCTAAGTGCGTTCTTAAAATAAATATAAGAATATAAAGAAAAAAGTCATTGAAAAATTCTTTCAATGACTTTTTTGTGATTTTTCAGTTTTCTTTTATGCTATAATATAGTAAAAAGGAGGCGATGCAATGTTTCGCTTTTTCAAAACTGGAAAAGAAGAGCGTGAAATTACGAAAGATGAATTAGAACAAGCGATGGCTAAGTTTCTAGAAACGAATGCTAATATCGTTTATACAGTATTAGTAAATGATGATTATACAGTAAATTATGATTTGTTAAAGCCGTATTTACCTGCATTTCCAACAAACCTTTTTCTTATTACGAAGGAAACGCTTGAGGTATTTGAACATACAGAAGAAAACTTAAACCTAGTGAAAGAAATTGATATCGTACAAAAAGCAGTAGATCAATATGTAACAGAAAAAGAAATGTTTCCAATTGTTGAAGGTAGTGAAGATCGCCTTATATGCGGGGTGAAATTAGGGCCGTATTTAAATCGTATATTAAAAAGAAACTTATATATTTCAGAAAAGCATTATTTAGTTTCAAGTAAACCAGATAGAAAAAAACAAAAGAGTGGGTAGATGTATGGAAAACAACAATAAATATATTGTTGTCTTTTTTTGTTTGTGAAAATATTGATTTTTCAGTTTATTAAACTTTATAATAAAATTATTGGACAAAGTGGAGTAATGATTAAGTATCATTACAAGAATAAAGTATTGTTAGCGTGGGTTATATACATTGATTATAGAATGGTATAAAGGCTTGAGAAATAAATATTATAAAAGGTTACGGGGGAATTGGGGTATGAAAAATAGTATGACTTATATTCAATTATTAAATGAAACGTTACATTGTTATGCAAAGAAAGGAAGTTTGGAAGCGTATACTTATATAATGGAACATGCTAAAGGTATAGTGGGGAATGAGGCGCAAATATATAATTTTAAATATGCATTAGCGAGTGCAGCAGGACTTGAAGAAGAAGCGTTGTATGTAATGAAGGAAGCTATTATAGAAAAGGGTTTTTGGTATGGAAATGAGTATTTAATTTCGGACGACGATTTAAAATCATTACATAAATTTGAAGACTTTCAGAAAATGGTTCAATTATGTAAAGAGAGAGAAGAGTTAGCAAAGAAAACAGAACGAGCAGACGTGAAATATATAGACGGCAAGAAAAAAGAAAAACTATTTATTGCAATGCACGGTGATCAAGAAAATATAGGAATAGTAGAACCATATTGGAAATCTGTTTTGACACAAGATTATACGTTAGCTTTACCACAGTCTTCGCAAATTCAGTTTTCAGATGGGTTTGTTTGGGATGATATACATAGAGCAAAAGAAGAATTAAAAGAGCATTACGTTAAGTTTATAGAAAATCATACAGTAGAAAGAGTAATAATTGGTGGTTTTTCTGCTGGTGCAGGAGTAGCTTTGTATACGATTTTACACAAAGATATAGATGTAGATGGTTTTATTTTTATGGCGCCGTGGCTTCCAGAGATTGAAGAATGGAATGAGTGGTTGGAAGTGCTACAAGATAAAAATATAAAGGGATATATAGTGTGTGGGGAGCAAGATGAAGATTGTTTCGAATGTACGCAGCAATTTGTACGATTATTAAGAGATAAGAATATAGAACATAAGTATAAAGTTGTGCCTAATCTAAACCATGATTATCCTGAGAATTTTGATGAGTTATTAAAAGAGGCTATTGAATATATAGATGACAAAAGTAATAAGTAGTAAGAAAGGGAGATGCATCATAATTGATGTATCTCCCTTTTATTATTATAAATTAAAAGCATTTGCTAGTAAGCGATAAGAATTCAATTTATCTTCAAATCGATGAGTAATTGTGACAATCATAAATTCATCAGTATTGTACGCTTTGCTTAAGTTTACGATTTTTTCTTTCACAGAAGATGGATCACCGACAATCATACGTTGACGATTTTCTTTTATACGGAATAAATCATAAGCGCTGTATGAATAATTTTGTGCAGTTTCGATAGAAGGAGTACCAGTTGTTCGCTTCCCTTGCTCTAGTAATAAGATTGATAAATCTAAACTAGAAGCAATCCTTTCCGCTTCCTCATTTGTTTCTCCGCAAATAACAAAAATAGCGACGATTGATTTTGGTTTATCTCCTAAATAGGAAGGTTGGAATTGTTCTTGATAAGCCTCCATTACCTCAGGTCCACCGTATCCGTTTATGAACTGTGCGAATGCAAAAGAAGCACCTTGTTGTGCGGCAATCTTTGCGCTCTCTCCACTAGAACCAAGCATCCACATCCCGGGAGATGTTGGAATCACAGGAGTAGCCTTTAAATTTGCATAATGATGGTTTTCTGGTACTTGATCATGTAAGTACATTGCAACATCTGCAATTTGTTCTGGATATTGATCAAGTGAGACCATTTTTCCTTCTTGAAGTGCGCGAGTCGCAATTGGCATACCGCCAGGTGCTCTGCCGACACCAAGGTCAATACGATTTGGATAAAGCGCTTCTAAAACGCGGAAGTTCTCAGCAACTTTATAGGGGCTATAATGCGGTAACATAACACCACCTGAACCAACTCTCATACGGTCCGTTTTTGCTGCAATATGAGATATAAGTATTTCTGGACTTGAACCAGCCAGGCTTACCGAATTATGATGCTCTGATACCCAAAAACGTGTAAATCCAAGTTTTTCAACTTCTTGTGCAAGCGTAACTGTATGAGAAAAAGCTTGGGCTGCTGTACTACCATCTGAAATAGGGGATTGGTCTAATACACTTAACTTGATCATAGAATATACCTCTCAATCTTAATGTACATCCTATTATATATTTACTTATGAAAAATGCGTAATGAAATGCTCAAAATAAAAAGTGGATAAATTACATATCCACTTTTAACGTGAAAATCCTCGTTCATAATGATTCATTTCGACTACATTTATAATATATTCGTAGTTATCAATCTCAAGTTTTAATTGTTCACGTTCTTTTTTAGATAGATGCATATTACTAAGTTTGTTGCATAGCTGTTGTTTCTTTTCTTCTAAATACTTTTTTGTAGCATTGTAGTCGTAAGCTGGTTTCATTTTTAACCACTCCTTATTTGCTGTTGCTATATTATACGAAGCGTGAAGAGATGTGAGAGCTATCTCTTATGTATTTTTAGTGAATATTCAACTTGCTCAGTTGTTATGTTTATGGGAATTTATGAATAAAATGCACTAAACCACTAATGCCCATTTGATGAAGTAAGGGGTGGAATTGTGCAGAAAGATATAATGTTTAACACTGAGATGGATGAAACGTTACAAGTTATAAATAAGGGATTGAAGAAGACGACAAGTCCGAAACAAATTATTGTAGTAGGGGCTGGTATGGCTGGTTTAGTTTCGGCCTCTTTATTAAAGGCAGCAGGACATGAGGTGAAAATTTTTGAAGCAAACAACCGGGTAGGTGGCCGCATAGAGACAGTTAGAATGGAAGATACCGGATTATATTTGGATGTTGGGGCAATGAGAATTCCGTATTCGCACACATTAACGATGGCATATATAAGAAAATTTGGGCTACAGGTGAGCCCATTTATTAATAGGAATGATACGGATATTATTTATGTAAATGGCCGAAAAACGACGTTACAACAATACGAAAAAGATCCAAGTATTTTAAGATATCCAGTGGAAATGAATGAAGTTGGGAAAACGTCTGAGGAACTATTATTGTTAGCGGTACAGCCCATTATAAATTTTATAAAAAAGAACCCAGAAAAAAATTGGGATGTTGTAGTAAAGGATTTTGGAAGATACTCTACGGGACAATTTTTAAAGTATCATCCTTATCAATATAATACGTACTTTTCTCCAGTAACGATTGAAATGATCGGTGTTCTTTTAGACTTAGAAGGTTTTTTGGAAAGGTCGTTTGTTGAAACGTTGCGCTTTTTATATATTATGCAAGAGGAGAGTGGATTTTGTGAAATAGTAGGGGGGAATGATAGATTACCAAAGTCCTTTTTACCACAATTAGAAGAAAATATTATTTATAACCAAAAATTAATGAAACTGCATCAACACGATAATGGGGTGACGGCTTTCTATCGGAACGAAGAAACGTTTGAATATAGTAGTATAACTGGTGATTTAGTTATTGTTACGATTCCGTTTTCGACAATGCGTTTTGTGGAAGTAGATCCATTTGATTCTATATCTCATGAAAAATGGAAAGCAATTCGTGAATTGCATTATATGCCTGCGACGAAAATAGGGATTCAATTTAAAAGCCGATTTTGGGAAGAGCAAGGACAATTAGGAGGCAGAATTATAACAGATTTGCCAATACGTTACGCTTATTATCCAAGCTATGGAATTGGAGAGAAGGGACCAGCTATGATGCTAGGAAGCTATACATGGTCATATGATGCGTTGTTATGGGATGGATTATCAAAGGGGGATCGTATTTATTACACATTACAAAACTTAGCAACGATACTAGGTGGTCAAGTATATGATGAATTCTTGTCTGGAATATCAAAAAGTTGGACATTGGATCCATATGCACTTGGAGGGTTTGCGCTATTTCAGGCAGGTCAAGAATCTGAGCTACAACCAGTGATTGTCAAACCAGAGGGAAGAATATTCTTCGCTGGAGACCATACGACGTTATATCACGGTTGGATTCAAGGGGCAATTGAATCTGGGGTTCGTGTAGCGTTAGAGGTGAACAAGTAAAATGTGTAAAATTCAGAAATTTCTTTACTGTATAGTTTGAGATGGATATTATTATATATAAAAGAATTATAGGGAGTGTTTACAGTGAATCCATTATTATTCGATTTTCCTTCTGAATTTTATACTGAAAGGCTATGTATTCGAATGCCGAAACCGGGAGACGGTAAAGTTGTATACGATGCAATTCAAGCTTCTATGCAAGAATTAAAACCATGGATGGTTTTTGCTCAAAAAGAGCAAACAGAGGAAGAAGTAGAAGAAAGCATTAGAAAATCACATATCCAATTTTTGAAGCGTGAGGATTTGAGATTGCTAGTATTTTTGAAAGAAACAGGTGAATTTATTGCATCAGCTGGATTACACCGTATTAATTGGGATATACCTCAATTTGAAATTGGGTATTGGATTGATTCAAGATTCAGTGGAAAGGGCTATATGGTAGAGGCAGCAAAGGGTATAACAGATTATGCTTTTTCTGAGCTGAAAGCAAACCGCGTAGAAATTCGTTGTGATTCTTTAAATAAGAAGAGTAGAGCAATACCTGAGAAATTAGGCTTTAAGTTAGAGGGTACGTTAGAAAGTGCGAGTGTAGCAGTAGATGGTAATGGATTAAGAGATATGTGTGTATTTGCGATGACTAGAAATACATATGAAAAAGAAGAGCTGTAAGAAGCAGCTCTTCTTTTTGTGTATTATGGTACAGGATGTCCATTAGAACTTTCGAAAATTGTAAACCATTGTTGACGGTCTAAGTGAACTTTTGTGGCAAGAGCGGCCGTTTTAACACGATCTAATTTACCAGAGCCGATGATTGGCATCATTTTAGCTGGATGTGCAAGTAACCATGCATACATAACAGTATCAATGCTACTAACACCTAGCTCAGTAGCAACCTTTTGTAAAGTTTCACGTACACGTACGGCACGTTCTGATTGACCAGTAAAGATTTCTCCGCCAGCAAGTGGTGACCAAATCATTGGATTGATTCGTTTTTCTTGGCATAAATCAATTGTTCCTTTTTCAAAATGTTCAAGCTGCATTGGGGATACTTCAATTTGATTCGTAATAAGCGGGAAATCTAAGTACGAACTTAACATATTAAATTGGGAAGGTAAGAAGTTAGATACACCGAAGTGACGAACTTTTCCTTCTTGCTTTAAGCGTGAGAACGCTTCTGCCACTTCATTTGGATCCATAAATGGATCAGGACGATGGATAAGTAATACGTCAATATAATCTGTATGTAAATTTTTAAGTGATGCTTCTGCACTTTGAATAATATGTTCTGCACTAGTGTTGTAGTGAGCAACATATCGCTCTGGAAATTTTGGTGATGGGGGAGCGATTCCACATTTTGTGATGATTTGCATGTTTTCACGTAAGGAAGGCTTTAGATGTAATGCCTCTCCGAACAGTCCTTCACATGTATAACCGCCATAAATATCAGCGTGATCGAAAGTAGTAATCCCCATGTCCATGCATTCTTCAATAAAAGAAAGTAATTCTTGTTTCGTCATATTCCATTCTGCTAAACGCCAAAAACCTTGAATAATACGAGAAAATTCTAGCTTTTCGGCCATTTGAACTCGTTCCATTATAAGTGCCCCCTTGATGAATAATAATATTTCTGAAAAGGCTTTCTTTCTACGTATTATTATATAGTTAGATGGGTGTACATACAATAAATATGTTTTGCCACAAAAACGATTATTTCTATATGCTATAATGTAAAAACATATAGCTATAAGGAGATGTACGAAATGATTCCAGTAACAATATTAACTGGTTTTCTTGGTTCAGGGAAAACGACACTATTAAATCGCATTTTGTCAGAGAATCACGGTCAGAAATTAGCGGTGATTGTAAATGAAATAGGGCAAATTGGTATCGATAATCAGTTGATTATGAATGTTGAAGAAGAAATTATGGAAATGACAAACGGTTGTTTATGCTGTACTGTACGGGAAGATTTACTCGTTGCATTAAAACAATTACTAGATGTAAAAGCAGAAGGGAAAATGGACTTTGATGGATTAGTAATTGAAACGACTGGTCTTGCAAATCCGGGTCCGATTATTCAAACATTCTTTTTAGATCCAGTCATTCAATCTGCATACCAAATTAACGGTGTTGTAACAGTAGTAGATAGTTATCATATACATAAACATTTTGAAAAAGGGCTAGAAGCAAAGGAACAAATTGCATTTGCTGATGTCGTTTTAGTAAATAAATTAGATTTAGTGAATGAAAGTGAAAAGGAAAATCTCTTGCAGGAACTGCAAGGTATTAACCCAACTGCAAAGTTAATCGAGGCCACTAACTGTGATGTAGATATTCCATCATTACTACAAATTCAAACGTTTAAAACGAAAGATACGTTACAAATTTATCCTCATACAGAACATAACCATCTAGAAGGTGTAAAATCGTTTGTATTACGTGAAGAGCGCCCGTTAGATTTACAAAAACTAAATGAGTGGATGTCAGCTGTCGTTCAAGAGCTAGGGGAGTATTTATATCGTTATAAAGGGATTTTATCCATCGATGGAGTAGATAAACGTATCGTTTTCCAAGGTGTGCATACATTGTTTGCTGCATCATACGATAGAGAGTGGCAAGAGGGCGAAGAACGAGTAAGTGAAGTCGTGTTTATCGGAAAAGATATTAATAAAGAATGGTTTCAAGAACATTTCGAGGAGTGTGTGAAATAAGTCTGCGTATATTGCAGGCTTATTTTTTGGACGTAACTAAGTGTTTTGTAGAAAAATACTAGATTGCCAAAAACGAAGGATTAAAAAAAGCCTGTTTTCACAGGCTTGTATGTTCATCTAAAAGTAACTCCATTACAACACCTACAACTGGGCCTTCATCATCAATATCCCCGTTTAAACGGAAACCAAATGATTCGTATAGTCCCATTGCAAGTTTGTTGTCTGGGTGTAAACTTAAATAAATTATTTTACATTCAAATTTATCTTGTAAGAATTGAAGGAGTATGCGAAGGAAACGTTTTGCGTATCCTTTTCCTTGATATTGTTGGTCAATCATAAAGCGGTCTAACCACACACTTTTACGCTTTTCCCAATACCATCCGTACATTGCATATCCTACAAGTGTTTCTCCATCATATAAACCTATTGACGTTCCGTTTCCTTCATATAATGATTCTGCTAAAGAAAACGCATTACTTTCAATAAATTGCTGCTGGTCTTTTGCGACGTTTAAAGCAGCTACTGAACGCCAATTTTTTGCTGTTACTTCACAAATGTGAAGAGTCATAATTCCAACTCACCTTCTAAATTAATATAGCTCAAAAGCTAATATGGATAATTTTACTTGTTATTTTGGTCAAGTCAAGCAGAAACACATAAAAAAGAAGAGGTTGCCCAAAAGTAGCTGAATAGCTAATTTTGGACAACCTTTTTAATATTTATGCTTCATTATGCTAATAAGAGCATCTCCATTGGTGAGCTCAATATTTTTATTCACTGCACATTGCGCTCGTTGAAGGGGCACTTGGTTTTGTATTGTCTGCTGTATGTAATATCCTACAGGAGAAATCTTGCCAAGGGGTGTAAAAAAGATGGAGAATGCAAGCTCAATTTTCGTTTACCGACTCTTACTGCATCAGAAGTAGTGGTAGATCAATCTAGATTAGAGAAACTGCAATTTATTCCAGGAAGATATATATGAAAGAAAACGCCACCATACTGCAAGTTCTGTATATTGACGGCAAGGTCAAGTGGAAACATCTAAAAGAATATGAGATGGATAAACATGAACATACAGAATCACATGAACATCAACCATTGTGTGGTGATACTCGCTACGATTAGAAAGCTACAGTTTGCAACAAGAAGACATGTAATTAGTATTCATGATATGGGGAGTATCCGAAATGCAAAACTTATTATGAGAGATTTAAAGTCATATGTGAGCAAAACAATGCCAGGTGGTCCGGTATTGCCAATAAGGCTCAGTGTTACCGGTTGCCCCTGTAGCACCCGTTGAACCAGTGGGACCTGTAGGGATTTGAAAAGGTTGCATAGGTGGAAGTGTCGGTCCGACTGAACCTGGATTTAATGCAGCGGAGGATAAAAACTCGTCCAATAAAATTCACCTCTGAAAAATTCGTATTACTAATAGTAAATGCGTGGGTAGAGCCAAATGAAATGGACAAGCGATTGTATATATGAAATTTAATAAAATAGTTATTTAATAAAAAAGCAGTTAGCTTTCGCTAGACTGCTTTGCTCCCTAATGTAGTTCTTGTTATGTAATTTAGATGAAGATACTACCTACTAGGATTAAGGCTCCTAGCAAAATTAGAGAATCAACTAAAATCAAGAACTGGTTTTTCTGTGGCTTTTTCAATTCTTTTATTAAGCTGAAAACTGCACTTAATCCGAAACAAATGTATAACAAAATCATTATCGTTCCTGACATGATTAACACTCCTAATATATCGATATCTTAATTATATAACGAAAAATATATACATGTAAGTTTTTAATGAAATCCTTATTTAAATAGGGAAATACAGCTGAAATGATAAGTATATCTACTGAACATTTCAGCTGGTATTCAAAGTTTTAAAAACCAATTTTTTTAAACATCTTAGTATATGTAATTACAAGTGCAGCTTGTACAATTACGAATAGTGAACCCATAAACATTTTGTGGTTATGATCTAATGCACCGAATATTGCCATAGATATTCCAATTAAGATAAAAAGTACACTTAGGAAAGGCGTAATTTTCATTAACACATTAAGTCTTTTATTCATATACAGACATCCTGTTCTCAATAGATTTAAGTATTAAACGAACTTATAAATGTATTTTACTATATTTTTGTTTTTGGATATACAGGGACGTATATAAGTACAGGAGAAATTTGAACAAAAACGCTATTTGGGTAGGAAAGGAGAATGAAAATTGGTTACAACTTTAAATGTAACAAGTGTGGCCATAACAATACTGAAGAAGATATTGATTATACGAATATGCTTTGTGGAGAACCTTGTGGTTGTGAGTGCAATGAATACGAATTAATTTGTAGTTCTTGTGGTGATGAAATTTGCAGCGGTAATGGATGGGGAGAATTCGACAGAAAAGAAGCTGCTGAGGATGCTCAAGAAAAACTACTTTATATGAGCAAAAGAGCAGCTAGCAAAAGCTAACTGCTGATCTCCTCCAAGATGTAATTTACTATGTAAATTACATCAACTTATCCGTTAGTAAGTATGTAAATCCTATGAGAATTAACAAATTGAACGAAATCAAAAAAAGAGTTATAGAATTTATAGAAAAACCATAAAAAGATTTAAATTACTGGCAGAATTGTGCCGGTTGTTTTGAAATCATCGTGATATATTTGTATTGTGAGAAATGGCGGAAAAGAGAAAAAAGCATCTATTCAGTAGGTGCTTTTTCTTTTGCACAAAACAAACGAACACAACGAACGAAAAAAACAAGACGTTATGTTTTTTTTATATTTTTCATTTTGTTTTGCTAACTTGATTTTGATGTGACGTAACCTTAAGTATTTAAAAAATTAAAAAAGTCCCTCAATAATGTTAAAGGGACCTTGCTCACGCAAATGATCTGTAAATCAATTCATCTTTGATACACAGATCATTTGTATGATAATATTTATAAAGAATTGCTAAATAATGAAATTACATAAATGCTTTTAGAAGTTCTTGAATTAATGGGATTGCTCCACCAATAAATTTTAAAACTGCCATTGCGATTTCCATATTATTCTCTCCTCTGTTTTTGTATTAAGATGTGTGAATCTTTATAACCTTATTATAGTAAGCGTTTACATTTATAACAATACATTTTCGTATGCAATATTGCATATTTATACGTTTAGACAAAAATTAGGCTCTATTAGTCATTCTTTAATGGTATCATAGCGAGGTGTGAGTCTTTAAGGGTTTTCCCTAATAGGAGGAAATATGGAAAGAGTACAAGTGATTTACAGTAATCTGAAAATTAAAAGTTGGGCTAAACAGGTATTAGCTGTAGGAGGAATATTAGGGTTCTGCTACTTGGTGTTATATGTTTTTAGTTTCTTAGTTGTTATGTAAATATTATATAACTAAACTAGTAGAGTCTTGCCAAGATAGGTAAGGCTCTTTTGTTTTTATCTGTGATGAGCAAACTACATACAAAACCTTTCAAGTTTGTCAGATACTATGTATGGTGCCTTATTTTTCTATGTTTTAGAACACTACCTCTTATTATTGAAATTAAATAAACTTCTATTAAAAATTTTCATTTATATTGAAAACACAATTGTATTTATAAAAAAATGTATTTTTATAAATACATCTTAAAAAGACAAGCATAAGTTATATTAAGTTTTGGTGAAATTTTTTTATCTTTGAAAAGGATTTAAATCTTACAAATAGATTTGATCCCTTTCTGTATACCGTAATTCCTATATTATCATATGAATATAATATACTGAAATTAATTTAAAAGCAAGAATATTAGTAGGTGTCCACCATATGCCCATCAACTTAAGATTTTAAAGTAGCTCCTAAACGAAGAATTTTTTTAAAATTGATTGTTAGTAAACAAGATAGATTGGCAAATCACTAACTAAAGAAATCTCTTCAGGTAAGCTAATCAGTAATATATCAAAAGATTCTTTACAAAATTTAGAGATATATTTCGTAGGTGTTTATCCTTCTATTAGTAGATTGGAAATGCTGATATAATTCTACCAGTTGATTTATCAAGACAAATTTGGATTTGCCGTCTGTTCATTGATTTTCCGATATATGTATTTCTAGCACCTTTTAAAAATTGAGCGTTTTGATAAGCTTCATTTTATAAGGGATACATGAAGAAAGCGATGAAGTTGCAATGTATTGGTATTTGCATTTCAAATGAAAGTACACCAAAATGCGGATATATAAATTCTTTGCTGTTATATTCGGGACACGCAAATAACTAAAAGAAAAAGGAGGTTTTTTTCTGACAGTAGGGGGTATTTTTGATCTTGCTACCGATAATCAAACGATATGTTAATTAGATTTAGATAAAATAAATACGTAGGTATTTACGGTTGACTTCCTATTTTTTTAGAATTATTTTAGTGAATTAAAATTAAAACTTTGTATACATCTTTTGTACTAGTAGACCTAAGTCTAAAAGTATGTACAATTACAACATTTGGCTAGTGGGTAAATTTTACGAACTGATATATACTAGTATTGTGTCTTGCCTTTTTAGGTGCAGTACACAGCCGGTGATTGGCTAGTGGATGTTCTTCCATTTTGCCAGTGCCGGTTTTTTGTTGGATAATAGAGAAAATGAAGTTTTTATAAAGAAAGAAGGGGTTTTTTTGAAAGATGTAAATTCTATCTTTATGAGAGAAAAGATTGCTAGTACTTATCTTTATTTTATTTCTTTTCTTGGTTTGGTTACTATAACTATATCTTTACTTGAAATTAAAATCCCTTCTCATCCAACAATACTAATATTGTTGTTACTATTTATGGGGATTGCAGAGTATTTTCCTGTAAGATTTTGGAGAGGAACTAGTTCGCTTACCTTTCCGATCATTTACGCTATGAATTGGCAGTTTGGAATCCATATAACTATTATTGCTATTGTACTCGTAACGCTAATTATTCACCTGCATCGTCGTTCACCGATACAAAGAATGTTATTTAATAGTACTCAGCATGCACTTAGTTTGATTTTGGCCGAATGGTTTTCAAACAAATGTATGTCCTTATTAATTAATAAGATTGATATGTCAGTTCTATATGAAAATTTAATATCTTTGTTATTATTTTGCGTGTTTTTTTGTTTTTTCAACAATCGTTTTTACGATTTGTTAATGCTACTCCTTCCGCAGCCATATTCAATCCATCAGTGGTATAAAAAAACTGTAACGGTATTTCTTTGCGAAACTTTTGGTTTCTCTTATGCGGCACTGATGCACGTATTAATTAGTACATATAGTGTGGAAGTAAACGAGATTACAGTACTGTTTTTCTTTTTTCCACTTGTAGCAACTTCCGTTATTAGTTCTTTTTCTGTACGGATAAGGATGGAGAAGGAACGATTATATGAGTTATTTCTTATTACGACCGAAATTAGTCGAGGATTAACCGGAGGAAACTTGAAACATATTAAACAAGCACTTAAAGGGTTTTTTGGCATACAAGCATATGTAATATGGACAAAAGATGATGGGAACTGGAATATTCTATTAAAAGATGGGAAAGTCCGCTCTGATATATCTGATGATTTAGAAAAATCTGGGGAGTTTGAGGAACTTTCTAAAAATCTTGTATTTAATGATTGGAAAATTGGTACGGCTCCTGGAGATGAAATATTTGATAGTGTTATACGCTCACTTGTATATTTTCCTCTTATAGTAAATGATGAATTAGTCGGAATGTTTGTTGCAGGGAAAAGTAGAAATGCGGGTTTCTTTCCGGAAGATGTACAGTCGTTAGCTACATTTTCTAACCAATTAGCTAACGTTGTTAAAACAAGGATATTGATTTCTGAACAGGAAAAAAGAATGATCTTAGAAGAAAGAAATAGAATCGCCCGTGAAATTCACGATGGTATTGCGCAAACATTAGCCGGGGTGATATTCCAACTAGAATCCTCGCAGAAAAAATACCGTGATAAACCAAAAGATATGCAGCAAGTAGTAGAGAAAAGCATAAAAGATTTAAGAGGAAGCCTAGGAGAAGTTCGCTATTCAATTTATGCTTTAAAACCATATCCGACACAACAATTAGGCCTTAAGCAGGCAATAGCAAGTAAAATAAAATCTTTAAAACAAGAATATGAACTAGACATTACCTATCATGAAAGAGGTCATGCACGTGCGCTTAGTTTTTCAAAAGAAAGGGTTATATTTGATACATTACAAGAGAGTTTGCAAAACATTGTAAAACATGCACAAGCAAAAAAGGCTGATGTTTTACTCAGTTATCAAAGTGAGCACGTGCTTTTAAGGGTTAAGGATAATGGAATTGGCTTTTCACTATTTGAGTCTATGGTTAAAACAAAGAATGAGCCACATTATGGTATATTACATATGAATGAACAAGCCGACCAATTAGGGGCTACTTTACAGATTGATAGTTCTGTAGGGAAAGGGACAGAAATTACACTGTTAATTCCAGATTCACAAACAAGGGGTGCGTAAAATGATTAAAATATTAGTAGTAGATGATCATGCTTTTTTACGAGATGCAATTCGGAGCATACTAGAGGATGAATCTGATATGAAAGTGGTTGGAGAAGCTAGCTCTGGGGATGGAGTATTGGGAAAAGTAGAAGAATGCCGACCAGATTGTATTTTGATGGATATTAATCTTCCAGGGAAAAATGGAATTGAAGCTACAGAATTAGTGAAAAAAAATTATCCGAGTTGCCGAGTACTTGTGTTTACAATGTATGAACATGATGAGTATTTAATGGATGCACTCCAGGCGGGTGCTGATGGTTATTTATTGAAGGATTCCTCATCAGAGCAGGTAGTAGCAGCAATTCGAATGTTATATCGAGGCGATTCAGTTATTCATCCGCGTATGACTAAAAAATTAATTACATATCATCAGCAAAAAATGAAAGTAGAATCAAATGAAAATGAACTAACGGAACGTGAAAAGGAAATTCTCTTTGAACTAGTAAAAGGACTTAGTAATAAAGAAATTGCTGAAGTTTTATATATTAGTGATAAAACAGTTAAAATACACATCAATAAAATTTTTAAAAAACTAAATGTGAAAAGTCGATCGCAAGCAGTGATTTATGCAGTTCGAAATCAATTGGTTCCGCTAGATTAAATAAGAAATCTATCAAAGAACTATCGTGTCGCTTTATTCTGTATCACAAAGAATAAAGGACAAGATAGTTCTTTTGTACTATGTAGGCATAGAATCCTTAGAGAAAAGATACTCCTTTTGATTAATTTTCAGAATAATCAAAACGTGAAATAATAATAATAGAATTACATTTTAATCCTATTAATAATTCATTTTGTGAAAATCTTTTGTTGAAAATAAATGATGGGGGGCTCCTATAGAAAGAGTAAAGTGAGTAATTAGCTATATGAGGTATGGGGATGGTAGTAGTGTTGGAAATCTTTCATGATACAACAGATTAAGATTGATAGAGTTTCCAACGCTAAGTAGGAATGGAAGAATCAATTGGTTTCAAAAAATAATATGAATAATGGGGAGATGCAATATGAAACGAGGGAAATTTGGAAAGATTCTTATTGGAACGTTAACAGTTGGAATGTTATTGTCTCAAGGAATTCCATATAACGTATTAGCAGAAGAGGTAAATACATCTACTTTAACTGGAATTGATGATGCAAATGCTATCTTGAAAGGTCTTACCAAGGAACAACGTAATGCCTTAAAAACGTTAGATACAAAACCAGGTTTTGTTATTTCGCCAGGTATCAATACAGCAAGTCCTAATAATGTGAATGTGATTATAGAATTTAAGCAAGCACCTAGCAAAATTGAGGTATTAAAACAAGCGGCTAAAGGGAAAAAGGTAGCTCTTTCAAATGCGGAACAAAAGGTAGAGGCATCACATAAAGGATTTAAAGCAGAGCTTGAACAGCTTCAAAAGAATAAAGAGAAAGGGACAAATGTAAAATCTGCAAAAATAACAAGAGAGTATAAGAATGCTTTTAATGGTGTAGCGATTTCTTTACCAGCGAATATGATTGAGGACTTAGTTCGTACCGGTATCGTTAAGCGCGTATGGGAAGATCATGAGGTTAAAATTGATTTACCAAAAGAAACAGCTAAGACTGCTGTTGAACCGAAAATGGCAGATAGTGTACCGCAAATTGGTGTGGACAAGCTACATGATGAAAAAATAACAGGTAAAGGAATTAAGGTAGGTGTACTGGACACAGGTATTGATTACAACCACCCGGATTTGAAAGATGCATATAAAGGATATCGTGCAAAACAAGGTGAGGATCCAAGCAAAATAGATCCGAACTCAATAAAAGGATGGGACTTTGTTAATAATGATGCTGATCCAATGGAGACAACGTATAAGGATTGGCAAAATTCTGGGGGATATCCTGAGATTTATGATGGAAGTGCATATTATACATCCCATGGTACGCATGTAGCTGGGACAATTGCTGCAGACAAACAGAATAGTGTGGATTATGCAGTGAAGGGCGTTGCTCCAGATGTAGATTTATATTCATATCGTGTATTAGGTCCATATGGAAGTGGACAAACAAGTGGTATTCTTGCTGCGATTGATAAAGCAGTGAAAGACGATATGGATGTTATCAATTTATCACTAGGAGCATCTATTAATGATCCTTTATATCCTACTTCTGTCGCAGTGAACAATGCAATGTTAGCAGGTGTTGTTACGGTAGTAGCAGCTGGTAATAGTGGTCCGGATGAAGGTACTATAGGATCACCTAGTGCAGCGGCACTTCCCATTACAGTTGGAGCCAGTGACGCTGCAATGAATATTCCAACGTTTTCCGCCGATGCAGGTGATGTACATGTAGATAAGATGATGCTACTTGGAAAAAGCTTTACTGATAAGATTGAAGATTTGAAAGGTCAATCCTTATCGGTTGTATATGCAGGGCTTGGGAAATCAGGTGATTTTACAGGGAAAGATGTGAAAGGGAAGTTAGCTCTGATCCAACGCGGTGAGATTACATTTGATGAAAAAATTAAAAATGCTAAGGAAGCAGGCGCGAAGGCGGTAATTGTATACAACAATGTAGATGGGGAAATTACAAGTTATCTTGGGGAAAGTACTTCATCTATTCCATCGTTCCGCTTAACAAAAGTAGATGGTGAGAAATTACAAGCAAAAGCTGTACAAGGAGATGTGTCGTTAGCGTTTGGAGAACTTAGTAATATAAAAACAGAGGGAGATCACTTAGCTGATTTCAGCTCCCGTGGTCCTGCAACTAAAACAGATGATATTAAGCCAGATATTGTAGCACCAGGTGTATCTATTTTCTCAACTGTTCCTGAATATATTAATGATCCAAAGGATGGAGAAAATTATCCGGTAGCGTATGGACGTATGTCAGGTACATCTATGGCAACTCCTCATACTGCAGGGGTAGCGGCACTTATTTTACAAGAACATCCAAACTATAGTCCATTTGAAATAAAAGAAGCACTTATGAATACCGCAGTTGACCTAAAAGAAGAGCGTTCTGTATTTGAGGTGGGCTCTGGACGAATTGATGCATATCGTGCAGTTCATGCAGATACATCTATCGAGGTTATCGATAAAACATCAAACGTTGTAGATGATGAAGAAGTAGAAATTGAAGAAAAAACAGGCTCTATTGCGTTTGGGTATAAAAATCAAATTGAAACTGGGCCTATTAAAGATAGTCGAAAAGTCTTAATTAAGAACAGCAGTAAAACAGATGGGAAAGAATTTAAATTAGAGGTAGAATTTTCACCTACAAGTGTAGGGGTGCAAGATGCAGCGAAGAATGGTGTGAAGCTAAATGTACCAGATTCTATTAAAGTAGCTCCTGGTACATCAGAGGAAATTAGCCCTGAAATTATCATTCCAGAAAACGCTGAATTTGGTAGATATGAGGGATATATTCATATTTCAAATAAAAACAATGAAAAAGAAGTATATCAAGTACCATTTGCAGTTAAATTCACAGAAAAAGGGATTGCGTCTGTAGATTTACTGAGAGATGCAATGGCAACAGATGCATCTAAATTCCATCCATTTATGGAGAGACCAAGTTCGCCTTTGACATTTAAAGTAAATAGTCCTCTTGAAACTATTGATGCAGTTGTGAAGGACCGAAAGACAGGGAAGGCATTAGGAGTCGTTGGTACACTTGATGCAAGTAGTCTAACACCGAATGTTGAATATATGATGTTTTCTGGTATGGGAGGGTATGTACTTCCATTTACAGGAGATCCAGCTCATCCAATTGGGGATAAACCTGTTATGTTGCCTGATGGAGATTACGAATTGAACTTCGTTGGATATGATAAGGAAGGAAAATCGTATACAAAAGGCGATAGCATTATCATTGATAATGTTATACCGGAAATGAAATTTAAGGATGTACAACCTGGTATACACGAAGTAAATGATTCTATGTTTAAAGAAGAAGACGGCCAACGTGCATTATGGGTGCATGGTAATATATATGATTCTACAGTAGATGCATTAAAAGCAAAAGGCTTGCAGTATGATCAAAAAGCGAATCAAATTGTATATTATCAAAACTCAGCCTTCCCATCAGGTTGGTTGAATACAGTTCAAGCAAATGGTGATTTTAAATTTGGAGTACTTCCAGAGGAAATAAATGAGCCGTTAAATTTAAGATTATTTGGATATGACCTTGCCACTGCAGGGAATATGGCAACTGGATATAAAGATTATGTCTTTGTAAAAGAAGGGACAGAATACGCTGTTCCAAGTTATGACAAAGATAAAATAAAATTAGGTGAAAAAATTACGTTAACTTTGAATCTCAATAATGTAAAACAGCTTATGTCAGGTACATTTGAAATTCCTTATTACAAGCAGCTCTTTAAATTTAAAGATGTGAAACCAAATCCAGCACTTACGGAATATGTAAAACAACATGGACTGAACCTTAAATTAGAAGATCCGAAGGTAAGTGAAGAAGGAGCTTGGGAAAACAAGGTGAAAGTTGGCGCGTCATTGGAAGGAAAAGAATTTAAAGGATTAGATGGAGATACACCATTTTTAGATGTTACATTCGAGATGACGAGCGATGAATACTTTAATGATTTAACTGCATTTGGAGTAGATAAGTTCTCTTATACAAAAGTTGGTGCAACAGAAGGCAATGAGATTCCTGTGTTTAAAGATAAATCTTTTGCTATTGTTTCGAAACATTCAACGGTTACAGGATATATTGGTCCGGAAGCTTTCTTGAATGAAGAGGGGTATTTAGGTAAGAAAGACTATACAAAACTAGGAGCAAAAGTGTATGCAGTTGGTAAGGATGGAAAGAAATATACAGGAACGATTGATGATAACGGGCAATTTGAAATTCGTAGTGTCCCTGTAAGCGATAAAGAATATGATATTTTCGTAGAAATGCCAGGTCATTTAAATAGTAAATTAACAACAAAAATCGGAAAAATGCAGGATGGAGAATTAGTGGGACAAAACTTTAGGGCTGACATAGATGATAACCTTGCAGGTGATGTAAACGGCGATAAAATGGTGGATATTCAAGATGCTAGAATAGTAGCTCTGTCATATGAAAAAGGAAAAGTATCTGTAAAAGATGGAGATATAAATCAAGATGGTGTTGTAGATGAAACGGATATTCGTTTTATTGAGAAAAACTTCTTGAAAAAGGGTCCAGATGCCAAAGAAAATCAGAAACCGAAAGAAAATGTAGGGCCAGTGACGTTAGATAAAATCTTACGATCTATCGGTTTAGAACCAAAAAAATAAGTGGACAAACTTCTAGAGTAAATAAAGTAATCAGACAATGAATAGTAAATGAAATGAGATTGGCTAACAAATGACCGGTAATGATTCACGTTAATATTACCGGTCATTTTAAAAGTAATAGTCGTTTGGGCACAAGAAGTAACTAGTTTAAAGTTAGTTTTCTTTCGTTATGGGACAAGGTAGTTGTTTAATGATTATTGTTTGTGGGATGGAAATAAGGTTTATGGTTTGAACTTAAAAAATAGGGGGACTTGTGAAATGGGTATGAAGAAAAAACTTGGTAGGGGTGTCATAACTGCAGCGCTGGGCTTATCTTTAATTGGCGGGGGAACATATGCGTATTTCAGTGATAAGGAAGTATCACAAAACACGTTTGCAGCGGGTACTTTAGATTTGAGTGTAAATCCTGAAGTTGTTATTAATGTCGACAATCTGAAACCAGGTGATGAAATGGAGCGCGGTTTTCAATTAGTTAACAAAGGAACCTTAGCAATAGGAGATGTGAAACTCCTGACAGATTACAGTGTAATCGATGCGAAAGGGGATAATGGAAATGCTGATTTTGGTGATCATATCCGTGTGGATTTCTTGTGGAATTTGGATAAAAATGAAGTTCCAGTATGGTCTACTACATTATCTGAATTAAAGGTAGCTACGCAAAATGGAAGTATTCCTGACCTTGTAAAGAAAGGTATTGTAGATCGAGAAGGAAATGGACTTGCTCCTGGTGATGATGATACATTTTATGTAATGTTCACATTTATAGATAGCGGTGAAGACCAAAATGTATTTCAAGGAGATGCATTGAAATTAAATTGGACGTTTAATTCCATGCAAACAAGTGGTGAAGAAAAGTAAGTGTAACAATTTGTATACTATATGTTTAAACGTATAGTGTACAATTAAAAGAACTGTATTTAAATTGAAGAGTTTATCGCGAATGGTAAGGCTCCTCATAAATATATGGGTGAAAAAACTGATGACGATTTTCTTTTTTTAGATTCTATTCCTTAGTTGATAAAAAGGTTAGATTGCACAATTAATTGGGAGATAAGTATAAGTAACTTTGAACAATATTAAGTTCACCATTTTTATGATGCCGCTTTTTCTATAACGGTAAGTTCAAATTGTGTTTCTATTAAATAAAAAATACATCCTTATAGGGATGTATTTTTTATTTATGATAATGTTATAAATTATTCTACATGAACCGATATGCTTTTAGATAATACTTGCATTGAGAAAGGAACTCTAGCTTCAAAAGCTATAGTGTTTGTTGAATTTGGTGTGTTTGAGAAGATGTAAGAATCCTTAATGCGTAATCTAAATGTTTTTTCAGATCCGAATGGACCAGTATAAGAACTGACTTCGTCTAAAGAACTTCCCGCATATCTAACACCATTAACAGTCAAAGCCTCAGAATATGAATCCGGTGTACCTACTTCACTAACTTTCACATAAAGGTAATCGCCTTTAAGAACAGGAATAGTTAAGTAAGAACTTGCACTATACATTTTGTTATTATCGCCTACAGCACTAATGCTAACACTTCGCAGTGGAGAAGAATCCGCCTTTGAAATAGTTGGTAAAAATGCTAGTGTAAGTGCAAAACACATAGCTAACATGCCCATAAATTTTTTCATATAAACAACCCCTTAGATATTTATTTAACATCCTGTATTTTACAGGTTAAAAATGTAAATTTCAATATCGTTATATAAGGAATAATTATGCAATTATGCATATCTAATATAAAGCACACCAAAACTCGGATACATAAATCCCTTGGGGTTACATTTAGGATACGAAAATAACTAAAAGAAAAAGGCGTCTACAGAATAAAATTTCTATTCTTATATTTGTAGGATAGTTTTAGATACAAAAATAAAGAGATTAGTAATATATATATTCCCTAATGTTAAATATATATTTCGATTATGCAGTTAATAATTTAATATATAGAATATAAGATTTATGGTATGAAGTTATCATTTACATAATGAGACGTATTTAAAGTCTATAAGTAAAGAGAAAATTGCAAGAGTTAAAAAAGTCTAATTCAACTGGAGTTTACCGATATTGTAAACGCTACGCGAAAAAACAGTAGTCATATTGAAAGTAATAAATTTAACCCTTCTTTAAAACTTTGTATGCATATAGCTAAAACATTAGATAAGAATTTAGATAAATTATTTTGGGAGGAACTCTAAAATGGAAAAACTAAAAAAATGGTTTTCACTCAGTACACACTCAGATGAAAGAATTCAATAAATCGAAATGAAAATTTGGGCTCAATCTGGAATTGTTGTCCTACTTTTAGCTTTTATTGATGTTATTATAAGGGGAGCATATCTACACCGCCCATTCCTAGAATGGATTGCTTCATTAGCCATTATAATTTGTTATATGATTTTCTTCTTTATTAAATCTATTCTAACTGGTGTTTATGCAACAGATATTAATAATAAAGAGCAATTAAAAGAAAAATTAAAAGAAAAAATGAGTGATACCTTTATTTTGTGTTTTGTAGCAATAGGTGCTACCACATACAAATATAATTTACCTGAAGATTTCGTTGGATGGTTAGCAGTAATAGCAAGATTTATTATACTTTTCGCTTTCCTATTTGGTATACAATATCTTATTACAGTAATAGCATGGAAGAGATCCAATAAAATATAAGGAAACGAAACAAAATCTATCAGCGTCTCTGTCAAAAATCAAAAACAGCGAAAAGAAGTACGAGAACGTTTACGTACAAAAGAAGGTAAAGAATTATATGTAAAACGACAAATAGAGGTAGAACCCGTATTCGGTCATATTAAATACAATCGCTTCTTCCAACGTTTTTCCTTACGAGACCTTTCCAAAAATCGACTGGAATGGGGTTTTATTTGTGTTGCCCATAATTTACGGAAATGGACAACAAGAGCTCAATCCAAAGCGAAAAACGCCCGGTTATAGTAGGAAATCTGTTGATTTTCTACTATAATCGGGCATTTTCTCATCCATATTAAAGTTAAAATAAAAAACTGTCTCCAAAAGGCTTTATTTAAAGACCTTTTGAGACAGCCTCTTCTTATCAAAAGTTGATTAGTTAGTAGCTTCTTTCAATGTATTCACGTTTTCTTCCATTAAAGTGAAGTAATCTTTATTATTTTTCGCATCGTCTTCAGAAATAGTGGCTAAGTGATTTAAGCGTAAAATTTTTGTACCTGTTTCTTTTTGGATAACGGATGCTACTTTTGGAGTAGAAAATGTTTCAAATAAAATATATTTTAGATTATGTTCTTTTACTGTTTTTGTAATTTCAGCAAGCTGTTTTTGAGATGGTTCATCAGAAGCTGAAATACCAGCGATAGCAATTTGTTTTAGGCCATAGCGTTGTTCCCAGTATCCATAAGCTGCATGAGAAACTAAAATATCTTTCGTTTTTGCATTCGCAACAGCTGCTTTAAATTGATCATCTAAATCAGTAAATTTTGTTTGAAGTGCTGCAAAGTTTTTTTCGAACTCTTGTTTATGGTCAGGTTGTAATTCTACAAGTGCATTTTTAATTTTTTCAGCCTGTTTCATTGCTAGAGTAGGGTCTAACCAAATGTGTGGGTCTTTATCATGATGATGTTCATCTTCTTTATGGCCGTCTCCGTGATCATGATGCTCTTCTTCAGTAGAAGTACGCAGTTCAATACCTTTTGATGCATTTACAATTTTAACATTTTCTTTTTGTAATGATTTTTCCATTTTTTTAGCAAATGGCTCTAATTCAGCTCCGTTATAAACGAATAAATCGGCTTTTGCAACCTGTACTGTTTGTTTTTGACTTGGCTCAAATGTATGAGAATCTGCACCAGGTGGGTAAATCGCTTCAACAGTTACATAGTCGCCACCAATTTTTTTTGCGAAATCTGCAAGAGGAAAAATAGTTGTATAAACAGTTAGCTTTCCGTCTTTCTTGGCATTACCTTCTTTTTTATTTGAGCAGCCAGTAAAAATTAAAGTGAAAATAAGTAAGAATGAAAATATAGTCAGTCTTTTAGGCATGAAGTTCTCCTCTTTTCTTTTTTACGGATATATTTTCCCCAATTATAGAAGAAAAATATCATTTTAATACAAAACGGAATAATTACGTTTTAGTTTGCGAACTTAGTATAATACATCTTTTATAAAGTTGCAATAAATAATAATCATTCCGATTTGATTTTGTTATAAAGTTGTCAAATATAGATGTGTTATTTTTGCGAATACATGCATATGTGACAACGCTGTGTTCATATATATGAAAGGAGGGTGTAGAGGGGGATGAGTGTTTGGGCTACTTAATGGAAGCTATTTTATTGATATTAGCGGTAGTATTACCATTAGCCTTAGTCTTAATTTTTTTAAGAAGATTAATAAGTAATTTAGGAGATGCATCAACAGTAACAAAATTACGAGAGAAAGATGAGAAAAAAGAGTGAGTAAAGCACTATGCGTACGCATGGTGCTTTACTTGTGGTAAAATGAGAGAAGGAAACTCCTAAAAGTTGTATTTTACTGAAGGAGAGAAAAGTAAAATAAGAGGTATATGCATATATGAATAAGCGAACAGCGTTAGTACTTGGTGCAAGTGGTTTAGTTGGACAAGAAATAACGCGTCTATTACTTGAATCAGATTACTACGATTCGGTTACTATTTTTGTAAGAGAACCAATACAATGGCAACATGAGAAGTTACAGCAAAAACAAGTAGACTATTCGGTATTAGAGGAATATAAAGAGTTTTTTGCTGTGGATGACGTATTTAGTTGTCTAGGAACAACAATCAAGAAAGCAAAAACAAAGGCGAATTTCAAAAAGGTAGATTATGAATATACGTTAAGAGCTGCTTGTTTAGCTGAGAAACAAGGGGTGCAAAATTTCCTTGTTGTGTCCTCAATGGGAGCGAATCCTAAATCGTTTTTCTTTTACTCACAAGTGAAAGGAAGAATGGAAGAGGAATTGCAAAAGTTAGTAATCGGTGGTATTCACATTTTTAGGCCATCTTTATTAGTAGGAAATCGACAAGAATTTCGCTTTGGCGAACGAATGGCGGAAAAATTATCTCGTATGATTCCTTTTATATTTAAGGGGGCATTCAAAAAGTATAAACCAATTTCAGCTAAAGATGTGGCGAAAGGGATGTATATAACTGCATTGCGAGAAGAATCGGGTATCCACATTTATAATTCGAATGAAATTACAGCGATAGAATAAATAAAACCGAGAAGGATAGCTTCTCGGTTTTATTTATTTGTACTGATTTTCCCAGGTGCTCGCTCGTATTGATACGGTTCTTCTAACTCAAAGCCAAGTTCATTGGCCGCTATTCTTGGGAAGTAAGGATTGCGAAGTAACTCACGTCCGATAAAAATTAAATCTGCTTCGTTATTATTTAAAATTTGCTCTGCTTGTGCCCCGGTCGTAATCAATCCAACGGCACCAGTTGCAATGTTAGCATGTTTTTTAATATGTTTAGCGTATGGTACTTGATACCCAGGATAAATATCGATGCGTGCAGGTACAACAGCCCCAGAGCTACAATCGATTAAATCTACTCCTTGTTCTTTCATCCATTTCGTATACTGAACGTAATCTTGAACCGTTAACCCGTCAGGGTGATAATCATTTGCTGAAATACGAACAAATAACGGTCCGTTCCAAACTTCATTTATCGAGTCAATGATTTTGCGTAAGAAACGATATCGTTTTTCAGGCGAACCACCATAATCATCAGTCCGCTTATTGGAAAGCGGAGAAAGAAATTCATTAATAAGATAACCGTGAGCACCGTGTATTTCAATAACGTCAAATCCAGCTTGTTTTGATCGTATTGCAGCCTGCTGAAAAGCTAATACAGTATCTTTAATTTGGTGTTTACTCATTTCTATTGGCATTTTCATTGTTTCATTAAATGGAATGGCTGACGGAGCTAACGCATCTGTTTCTAATTCTGCTTTTCTTCCAGCGTGAGCGAGTTGAATGGCAGCTTTTGCACCGTTATCATGTATAAAAGTTGTCGTTTTATGTAAGCCTTCAATTTGGCTATCATCCCAAATACCTAAGTCTTTATTAGAAATTCGCCCTTCAGGTAATACGGCTGTTGCTTCAATCATAACTAAACCAACTTGACCAGCAGCTCTTGTTCCGTAATGAACGAGATGGAAATTAGTTACTTGGCCATCCTCGTTTTCTGACGAATACATGCACATAGGTGACATAACGATACGATTTTTTAATGTAACGTCCTTAATTGTATAAGGTGAAAAAAGTTCGGAATTCATCCAATAGCCTCCTAGATTGAATTTTCTTACATTGTATCATTCTCGTTTTTGTTTCCCTAATAAAACGCTTATACGAAAAATTTTGTCTATTCGTGTTACAATAATTAATATGAATTGAATTGGAGGATGACATATGTACCAGGCTTATTATGAAAGTGAATTAGGTCTGCTGGAAATTACAGCGAACGATAAAGGAATTACGTCTGTTATATTTGTTGATGAGAGACAAGAAGAAATTACAAACGAAATGATAGATCAATGTATAAATGAGCTAGATGAATATTTTAAGGGGAATAGAAAAGAGTTCACGGTCCCGTTGTCTGCCGAGGGAACAGCATTTCAAAAAAATGTATGGGATGCGCTCTATACTATTCCTTATGGCGTAAGTGCTTCATATTTAGATATTGCAGAGAAGGTCGGAAATACGAAAGCTGTACGAGCGATAGGAGGAGCAAATAGTCGTAATCCAATTTCAATTATCGTTCCGTGTCATCGTGTAATAGGGAAGAGCGGGAAGCTTGTCGGGTATGCGGGTGGTTTATGGAGGAAAGAGTGGTTATTAAAACACGAAGGTATTTTGAAATGACGTATGGATGGGAAGAGGGATTGTTTTGAACTGTATAAATTGTGGGCAACCTTGCTCGAATGACCAATTAAATTGTACAAGTTGTCAGCGTAACTTGCACAATGAACAAGATAAAGGAAGCTTACTAATAGATAAAGAATTAGAAGTATATGTAGGGAGACAGTATCCGTATTACAAAAGGAAGTGGGAGCTTGAGGAAAAGCGGATTGCTAGGTGGAGCTGGAATGGTTGGGCAGCTATTTTCAATGTAGGTTGGCTTGGATATCGTAAGTATTATTTACCTGCAGCTTTATTTTTATTGTTATTAGTAGCATGTGATGCGTTTTCTTATTATATGGGCTTCAACGTAGCATTGCCAATCATTAATATGGTGCCTCTTACGTTTCTATTACTTGTTTTTATTTTATTTGGAATGGCGATTTTTGCAAATGGATTATATTATCAATTTGCAGAAAGACGTATATATCGAATAAAAGCACGGGAAATTCAAGATGCATCGGTGGAGAATTACCTCATTCGTGATAGCGGTGGAACGAGTAAAATGGGAGCAACAATTGTTACGATTTTAGCAGTTGCTAGTATTTTTTTCAGCCATTTCTTTTTCCCGACTGATCGAGATATTATTCAAAAAGTTCGTACAAGCTCGCTATATGAATATCCGTTCTTTTCCATTGGTGAATCATTTGAAAATTACTTTAAAAATCCAGATTGGGTATATTATCGCGGAACGGAAGGATTAGAATTAGTAGAATTCCAAGGAAATAGTCCTGATATGGCAAGGAAAAAGGTGAGAATCCAATTTATTGTTGATTATAAATTGGGTGAGATTGAGCCGTACTCACTTACGATTAATGGAGAATCTAAAAATGAGGAAGAATTTTTGAAGATATTGGACGAAATATTTAAAGTCCAAAATCCATTTGACATAGAAGATGGATTACAAGTAAAAGAAATAGAAAAAGAAATGGATGGAAGAGCGCTCTATCCATTTCTTTTTTTGTGTATATGAAAATAATATTTGAAATAATCTGAATCTTTTGTATAATAATATATATTATACTGGCTTTCATGTATACATATAGATTGGGGGAAGGAAGAATGAAGAGAAAGGTAACAACGATTGCTGCAGTTGCATTATCGACTAGTGTATTAGTTGCAGGTTGCGGAAATGGGGAGAAGGCATCTACAACGAAGAAAGAAGCAGGTAAGGGAGCAGCAGATAAGCAAGTATTAAACTTACTAGAAACAGCAGAAATTCCTTCAATGGATACGTCAAAATCAACAGACTCTGTGTCATTCCGTGCCTTTGTAAATGCAATGGAAGGATTATATCGTTTAGATAAGGATAATAAACCAACTCCAGGTATGGCAAAAGACGTGAAAATTAGTGAAGATAAAAAAACATATACATTTGAATTACGAGACGCAAAGTGGTCTAATGGCGATCCAGTTCGAGCACAAGATTTTGTATATGCATGGCAACGCGCATTAGATAAAGCAACGGCAGCTGAGTATGCATTTATTTTATTTGATGTGAAAAATGCACAGAAAGTCAATAAAGGAGAATTACCGTTAGATCAATTAGGAGTGAAAGCAAAGGATGATAAAACATTAGTAGTAGAATTAGAACAACCAGCACCATATTTCCTTGAGCTTACTTCATTCCCAACATTTTTCCCTTTAAATGAAAAATATGTGAAAGAACAAGGAGATAAATATGCATTAGAAGCAGATAAACTATTATACAATGGACCATTTACGATGAGTGAATGGAAACATGAACGAAGTTATCAGTTAAAGAAAAACCCTAATTATTGGGATAAAGATACTGTGAAGTTAGAAGAAATTAATGTAAATATTGTGAAGGAAACGAGCACGGGAGTGAATTTATATGATAGTGATCAAGCAGACCGTGTTATTTTAAGTTCTGAATTTGTTGATAAATATAAAAAGAATAAGCCAGATGAATTTAAAACGAAGTTAGATCCACGTATGTATTTCTTGCGCTTTAACCAAAAAAATGCAACGTTTAAAAACCAAAAAGTTCGTGAAGCAATTGATCTGGCATATGATAAAAAAGGAATTGCAAATGTTATTTTAAATGACGGATCATTGCCAGCATATTTCTTAGTACCTGAAAAATTTACGACAGGACCAGATGGGAAAGATTTCCGTACTGTAAATAAAAATTTCCGTGACAGTAAAGATAATGCAGCAAAAGCAAAAAAATTATGGGAAGAAGCGAAGAAAGAACTTGGCCAAGATACAATTACAGTAGAATTTCTAAATGATGATAACGGTAGTCGTAAAAAAGTGGGCGACTTTATTAAAGAAGAGTTAGAGAAAAATTTACCGGGTATTAAAGTGAATTTGAAACAACAGCCATATAAGCAGAAGTTAGAGTTAGAAAAGAAATTTGAATATGAATTCTCATTATCCGCATGGAGTCCGGACTATCCAGATCCAATGACTTATATTGATATGTTTGTTACTGGAAGCTCATTTAATGAAATGGATTATTCTAATCCGAAGTATGATGATTTAGTAGCGAAATCAAAAGGAGAGCTATTAAAAGATGATAAAGCCCGCTGGAATGCACTTGCAGAAGCTGAAAAAATCTTAATTGGTCAAGATGCTGCCATTTCTCCTGCGTACCAACAAAGTACCGCATATTTAGAGAAACCATACGTAAAAGGTATTGCAAATCATACGTTTGGTGGAGATTTCAGTTATAAATGGGCATATATTACAAAGAAATAGTATAATAAAAGATGAGTGAATTTTCGCTCATCTTTTATTTGTATAGGAGGAATTAGAGTTGTTAAAAGGAATCAATCATCTTTGTTTTTCAGTATCTAATTTAGAAGATTCTATTACATTTTACGAAAAAGTACTAGAAGGAGAATTATTAGTTAAAGGGAGAAAGCTTGCATATTTTAATATATGTGGAGTATGGATAGCACTTAATGAAGAAACACATATTCCTAGAAATGAGATTCATCAATCTTATACGCATATTGCGTTTTCAGTTGAACAGAAAGACTTTGAACGCCTACAGCAGCGATTAGAAGAAAACAAAGTTCATATTTTACAAGGAAGAGAACGTGATGTGAAAGATTGTGACTCTATATATTTTGTAGATCCTGATGGTCACAAATTTGAGTTTCATTCAGGGTCATTGCAAGACCGACTTAATTATTATAGGGAAGATAAACCTCATATGACATTTTATTAAGGGAGAAAAAAGTTGCATGCGCTAGTAATTGGTGGAACAGGAATGTTAAAGAAAGTTTCTATGTGGCTTTGTGAGCAAGAGTTTCATGTTTCTATTATTGGAAGAGATGAAGTGAAATTAGAAAATGTTAAGCGGGAGAGTGCTATACCAGAAAGTGTCACATGCCTTCCGTTAGATTATCATAATGATGACGATGTAAAGCTAGCTATTACAAGTACAATTGAGAGGAATGGCCCAATAACATTAGTTGTTGCGTGGATACATTCAAGTGCGAAGGATGCGTTATCACTCATTTGTAGAGAATTAGACATGTCGTCTGAAACATACAACGTTCTTCATATTTTAGGCAGTAAAGCGTCGAGAATAGCCTCACAAAAAATAGGCGGTACGCGATGTAGCTATCATAGAATAATATTAGGTTTTATATTAGAAGATACATACGGAAGATGGCTTACTCATGAAGAAATATCGGATGGGGTAATTGATGGAATTGAAAGTAATTGTGATGAATGGATTGTAGGACGAGTAGAACCGTGGGAATTACGGCCAACATGGTAAGGGGGAATTGAAGTGAAGACAACTGTATATGTAACAAGGCACGGTGAAACAGAATGGAATGTAGCGAAGCGAATGCAAGGGCGGAAAAATTCTGCTTTAACTGAAAACGGTATGCTACAAGCTAAGCAATTAGGAGATAGAATGAAAGATTTATCTATCAATGCAATCTATAGTAGTCCGAGTGAAAGAACCCTTCATACTGCAGAGTTAATAAAGGGCGATCGTGATATGCCGATAATCGCGGATGAGCATTTTTATGAAATTAACATGGGGATTTGGGAAGGACAGACAATTGATGATATAGAAAGGCAATACCCAGACGACATACAGTTATTTTGGTATGAGCCACATCTTTTTCAGTCCACATCAGGAGAAAATTTTGAGGCTGTTCATAAAAGGGTAATGGAGGGGATACAGCTTCTTTTAGAAAAGCATAAAGGAGAAAGTATATTAATTGTCTCCCATGCGGCAGCTGCAAAACTACTTGTAGGACATTTTGCGGGTATTGAAATTGAAAATGTGTGGGATGAGCCATTTATGCATAGTGCTAGTCTAAGTATAATAGAATTTGAAGACGGTAAAGGTGAAGTGAAGCAATTTGCGGATATAAGTCATTTTCAATAAACGTAAAAAAGGCCGCAAAACGGCCTTTTTTTGTAGGCATAAAAACTAGCAATTACGTTTTTTATACCAGAAGTGATCAAATTTCTTGTTTTTGCAAGATGGGAATTTATGTCCGCCTTTGCAATCATTCCATTTGTGTCCATCATCGTGACAGTCTTTACCATGATCGCATGAATCATCACAAGAGCCACCATGTCTATGAGGGAAGAATTCGCATTTTTTACAGAAACTTCGTTTTGTCCAGAAAAATTTCTTTTCAAAGCGGATGCATTTTGTAACGAATGTACAATGCTTCCTACGCGTCACTTTCGTAACTAAAACGCATTCTTTTCTACGTGTCACTTTCGTAACGAACGTCCATTTTTGAACGCGTACACGAGTACATTTTGTAACAAATGTCCATTTTTTTACATGCGTACATTTTGTAACGAACGTACAATGTTTCACGCGAGTACATCTTGTTCTTGGACATTTACCCCCAGTTGTACATTTACATCCTGTTGTACATCGATGATGAGAGAATTTATCATCATCGCACTCAAAAGTACTTGGATCTTGGTGTAAGAAATCCTCCATCCCAGCACTTTTGATTTCTTCAACCGCTTTTCTAATATCACGTTTCATAGAAATCCTCCTTATCATGTATTAAGTTGAAAAGGTATTCTTTTTCCTTAACATGATATGAGATATGAAGTCTTTCTGAACAGGACAAGAGTGTAATTTTATATAAATAGATGATAGCGGATGTATGGACAAGACAAGGCGCATACATTGAATGAAGAGAACTGAGAAGGGATGAGAAAACATGCTACCTTCATATGATTTTTTTATTCATCCAATGTACTTAGTGGAATTGAAAAAAGACATTTGGTCAGACAGTCCAGTACCAGCAAAATTAACTTATGGAAAAAAGAAGTATGATATTGATATCGTATACCGGGGTGCTCATATTCGTGAATTTGAGAAAAAGTCTTATCATGTTATGTTTTATAAACCGAAAAAATTTCAAGGCGCTAAAGAGATTCATTTAAATTCTGAGTTTATGGATCCATCTCTCATACGAAATAAATTATCTTTAGACTTTTTTCATGATATTGGTGTACTTTCACCGAAATCACAACATGTATTTATAAAAATTAATGGTCAAATTCAAGGTGTATATTTACAGTTAGAATCAGTTGATGAAAACTTTTTGAAAAATAGAGGATTACCGAGTGGTTCTATTTATTATGCGATAGATGATGATGCGAATTTTTCTTTAATGAGTGAGAGAGATAAAGATGTTAAGACCGAGCTCTTTGCGGGTTATGAATTTAAATATTCGAATGAAAATAGTGAAGAACAGCTGAGTGAATTTGTATTTCAAGCGAACGCTTTGTCGAGGGAATCTTATGAAAAAGAAATTGGGAAGTTTTTGCATGTTGATAAATATTTACGATGGTTAGCTGGCGTTATTTTTACACAAAACTTTGATGGTTTCGTTCATAACTATGCACTATATCATAATGATGAAACAAATTTATTTGAAGTGATACCGTGGGATTATGATGCGACTTGGGGGCGAGATGTACAAGGGAGACCACTTAATCATGAATATATTCGTATTCAAGGTTATAACACGTTAAGTGCAAGATTGTTAGATATACCTGTATTTAGAAAGCAATACCGAGATATTTTGGAAGAAATATTAGCAGAACAATTTACCGTTTCATTTATGATGCCGAAAGTAGAAAGTTTGTGTGAGTCGATTCGTCCTTATTTACTACAAGATCCATATATGAAAGAAAAATTAGAAACATTTGACCAAGAAGCTGATATGATTGAGGAATATATAAATAAAAGAAGAAAGTATATACAAGATCATTTACATGAATTGGATTAATTTTGAAAGAGATTGGAACATTATCAATCTCTTTTTTTGTATAATAAAGATGTATTGGTGGGATTGACTTAATATTCACTTGAAAGAGAATGGGGGATGTAAAAGCATGACGGTAAAATGGATTGATTGGGTAAAACAAATACAATCTATAGCCCAAGCAGGTTTAACGTATTCTAAGGATGTGTATGATATAGAGCGTTTCCAACAATTACGGGATATTTCCATTTCGATGATGTCACATTACACAAAGACAGATTGGGAAGTTGTAGAGAAGTTATTTGCAAGTGAGACAGGCTATCAAACACCAAAAGTTGATATAAGAGCAGTTGTTTTTCAAAATGATAAACTATTATTGGTGAAAGAAAAAAGTGATGGGAAATGGGCATTGCCAGGTGGATGGGCTGATATCGGTTATACGCCGACAGAAGTAGCAGCAAAAGAAGTTTTAGAGGAGACGGGTTATGAAGTAGATGATTTTAAGCTACTCGCTATATTTGATAAAGAAAAACATCAACCATCACCTTCAGCAACACATGTATATAAAATTTTTATTGCCTGTAAGATTATTGGTGGTGAAAAGAAAACTAGTATTGAAACAGAAGATGTGGAGTTTTTTGGTGAGAATGAATTACCTAATTTATCGATTGCTAGAAATACAGAAGAGCAAATTAAAGAAATGTTTGCTTACATGAAAGAACCTCAGAAAGAAACATTAATAGATTAATAATGCTTATACCGATGATATTGTTGGAATGAAGATATTGGCAGAATGCAACCTTTATGTAATAATGGGATGGTATGTGAAGAAAAAAGGAGATAGAAAATAAAATGTTAGCAAGCATAATAGATCAGTTATTGCAATTTTTTGCAAGCTTAGGTTACTTTGGAGTAGCACTAGCTTTAATGATTGAAATTATCCCGAGTGAAATTGTACTTTCGTATGCTGGTTTTTTAGTCGCAGATGGTAAAATTAGTTTTGTCGGTGCAGTTATTGCGGGAACAATCGGTGGTACTTTAGCTCAAATATTTTTATATTGGCTTGGGTACTATGGAGGACGTCCAGTTGTAGAGAAATATGGAAAATATCTACTTATTAATAAACACCATTTAGACATAGCAGAAAATTGGTTTAAGCGTTATGGAGCAGGAGTAATCTTTTCTGCGCGCTTTATTCCAGTAGTACGTCATGCTATTTCTATTCCAGCAGGATTAGCTAAAATGCCGTTAAAACTATTCACACTGTATACAGTAGTTGCGATTATTCCATGGTCAATACTATTTATATATTTAGGTGAAAAGCTTGGTGGAAATTGGCGACATATTAAAGAGTATGCATCTGATTACACACATTACATAATTATAGGAGCGATTCTTTTTGTTGCTCTATACTTCGGCTCAAAGTATTTCAAAAAGAAAAAAGCAGCGCGTTAAAGTCAATGATTTTTCATTGGCTTTTTTTATTTGTTTCGGTTCTAAAAAAAAGAGTTGTCCATAATGTATAATAATAAAGCGTAGCGGAGGAATGTGATGAAAGGGTCACCGTTTATACGTGGAACGATATTTTTAACAATGGCAACGATGATATCTAAAATGTTAGGGTTTATATATGTGATACCATTTACAGCTATGGTCGGTACAAGTGGGTACGTTTTATACACGTATGCATATCGTCCATATACCATTATGCTCAGCATTGCGACGATGGGACTACCACTTGCAGTTTCAAAAATGGTATCAAAATATGATCAACTGAATGATTATCATACGGTTAAGAGAGTGTTGAAAAGTGGAATCGTATTTATGTTTATAATGGGAATTATTTCGTGTTTTGCTTTATATATGCTAGCTCCACATTTAGCTAAACTTGTAATTGATGGAAACGATCAAACGGGGAATAGTGTAGGGGCGGTCACTACTAATATTCGAATTGTGAGTTTTGCGTTAATACTTGTGCCAGTAATGAGTTTATTAAGGGGCTTCTTTCAAGGATTTCAATCGATGGGGCCTTCTGCTCTAAGTGTAGTTGTAGAGCAATTTTTTCGGGTTCTAACCATTTTGATAGGAAGCTTTGTCGTTTTATATATTTTAAAAGCTTCTGTCTCGCTAGCAGTGGGTATTTCAACGTTCGGTGCCTTTATGGGAGCGGTAGGTGGATTAACTGTTTTAAGTGCGTATTATATAAGAAGGAGAAGGCATTTAAAGAAAAAGGAAATGGCAAGTATACCACAAACAACGAAATCTTTTTTCTCACTATATAAGGAGCTCTTTACATATTCAATACCATTTGTTGTGGTTGGTTTAGCAATTCCGTTATATCAGACGATTGACACATTTACAATTAATAAATTACTTATACAAATAGGATATATGCAAGGAGAAGCGGAGAAGATAAATGCAATAATTGGACTTGTTCAAATGGTTGTACTTATCCCAGTTTCCGTTGCGACTGCTTTTAGTATGTCACTCGTACCTGAGATGACAAAAGCTTATACAGCAGGAAATGTGAAGTTACTGTACAAACATTTTACAAGGACGAATGTATTAGTTGTAGGGATTACGGTACCAGCGGCAATTGGAATGATGGTGTTAGCAAAACCGGTCTATACTCTTTTATTTGGCGCGGGGAATGATCCAGAGCTGGGCAGCCTTATATTACAGTATTATGCTCCTGCTTGTATACTATTTTCTCTTTTTACAGTAACGGCTGCTATGTTACAAGGAATTAATCAACAACAGAAAACAGTGCTAGGATTAGTGATAGGAATTATTGTGAAGATAGTTTTAAATATTGTATTGCTTCCGTATTTCGATTATGTAAGTTTTATTATTTCAACATACGCTGGTTATACGATTTCGGTTGGCTTTAACTTGTGGATGCTTTCTAAATATGTTATAAAGGCAACATAAGCTTTTTAAGGCAGAGAGCACTCTGTCTTTTTCTTTGTTTATCCCGCTTTAACGGGCAGTAAGATCCTCACCTCAAAATTCAGCGAAAGAAAAGAAGTTTGGTTGGGATCAACTGCCCGTAAAAGCCCGATTGGTTCAACTAATAATCAGTGGGGGGATGAAGCCCCCCACTGATTAAAGTTTCACTTTATAATATTTTTCTTATAAAAACGTTTTCAAAATAATTTTTCTATTGAAATTTAAACGTATGTTTCATATGCTGAGAATGGCGGTTCAAAAACTGTTATGTAAGAGAGGTAGATTCCTACATGTAAAAAGAATCGGGGTGATAGTATGTTAAATATTTATTTAACAGACCGAAACGGAAAACTACAAGAGGTTGAGGAAATGCAAAAGGGTTGCTGGATTAATGTACTTCATCCAACGGAAGAAGAAATTCAATATCTAGTACAAACTTTAAATGTAGACTTAGATTTCATTAAAGACCCTTTAGATGATGAAGAACGCTCTCGTATTGAAAAGGAAGACAATAATACTTTAATAATCGTGGATATTCCAACAGTTAGACATGATGAAGAAGGAAATTCGATTTATGACACGATTCCAATAGGGATGATTGTCATGCCAGATTGCTTTGTGACAATTTGTTTAGAAGAAAATCCAATTTTTGAACGTTTTATTAATCAACGTATTAAAGAATTTTATACGTTTAAAAAGACACGCTTTGCACTTCAGCTCTTATATACGATTTCTACTTATTATTTAAGATACTTAAAGCAAATTAACAGAAAAACAATCGATTTAGAGCATCAATTAAATAAGTCGATGAAAAATAAAGAGATTTTCACATTGCTAGGCCTTGAAAAAAGTTTAGTTTATTTTACAACATCATTAAAGGCAAATAAAATTGTAATTCAAAAACTAATGCGTAACAGTACATTTTTAAAAATGTATGAAGACGATCAAGATTTATTAGAAGATGTATTAATTGAAAATAAACAGGCTATTGAAATGGCGGAAATATATAGTCACATTTTAAGTGGAATGATGAATACTTTTAGCTCCGTTATATCAAATAATTTAAATAGTGTTATGAAACTGTTAACGTCTATTACAATCATTTTATCGTTACCAACGATGGTTTCTAGTTTCTTTGGAATGAACGTAAAGGTTCCGTTTGAAGGAGAAGCACATGGCTTTGTAATTGTACTTATAATATGTGTAACACTATCTTTCACATTAGCATTTGTTTTTTGGAAGAAACGTTACTTTTAATGAAAAGAAAGCTGCTCTAGCATAGTTGTATAACTGCGCTAGAGCAGCTTTTTTGCTATGAAATCCAAAGTTTTGAATAGAATATAACTTATAAAATGTAATGTATATGAAAGGTAGGAATTCCGTATAAGTCTTGTCCAATTAATAAAATGGGGTTAAAATTACATATTGTTAATGAAAAGTTGGAGGAAATACATCATGGAATTGTTTCAATTACCGAAAGCATTCCTGCAAATGAATACAATCTTTATTTCCATATTGATCGAAGCACTTCCTTTTGTGCTCATTGGTGTATTTATTTCAGGATTCATTCAAATGTTTGTGACAGAAGATATGGTAGCAAAATGGATGCCGAAAAACCGATTTCTGTCTGTTTTAGTAGCTACTTTTTTAGGTATGATGTTTCCGGGCTGTGAATGTGGAATCGTTCCGATTGTAAGACGATTAATTGGAAAAGGTGTTCCACCATATGCGGGGATTGCATTTATGTTAACTGGACCGATCATTAATCCAGTTGTATTATTTGCAACATACGTTGCCTTTGGAAGTAGTATGCACATGGTATGGTATCGTTCTATTGTAGCGATTATCGTAGCAATTATCGTTGGAATTATATTATCATTTATGTTTAAAGAACATCAATTACGAGATGATCACTTCCCAGAAGTGAATCATATGCGTCCATTACGTAAAAAAATGTGGGATGTATGTACGCATGCTGTTGAGGAGTTTTTCTCGATGGGAAAATATTTAGTATTAGGTGCGTTAATTGCAGCTGCAGTTCAAACGTTCGTACAAACTTCAACACTTCTTGCTATAGGACAAGGGCCGTTCTCTTCACCAGCAGTTATGATGGGACTTGCATATATATTATCACTTTGTTCAGAAGCGGATGCGTTTATTGCTTCATCATTCCAAAGTACATTTTCAACAGCATCACTTGTCGCGTTTCTCGTATATGGACCGATGGTGGATATTAAAAATATGTTTATGATGCTTGCGACATTTAAAACAAAATTTGTAATTGTCGTTACAATTACAGTTACACTTGTTGTTTATGCAAGCTCACTACTCATTTATGCGATGGGGTGGTAGGTTATGTTTCGAGCATATATATTATTAGGTTTTACAATCTTAATCGCGCAGCTTCATATTTCAGGTAATATTACGAAGTATATCAATATGAAGTATGCCTATTTATCAATAACAGCAGCTATTATTTTAGGTTTTTTAACGGTCGTTCAAATTATTATCGTTTTCCAAAAAGAACACCAGAAAGAACAAGGGAAACAGGATTGTAGTTGTGACCATAACCATTGCGGGCATGATCATTCAAAAGATGAGAACACATGGTGGAAAAAAGCATTCTCATATACATTGTTCTGCTTTCCGATTGTCTCAGGATTGTTTTTCCCGATTGCAACGTTAGATTCAGATATCGTTAAGGCGAAAGGATTTCATTTTCCTGTTGCGCAAGCAGAAAGTAAAGATCCGTTTATGACAAGGCAATTCTTAAGGCCTGACACGAGTATTTATTACGGGAAAGAAGGATACCGTGGTGTAATGGAAAAAGGGAAGAAAGAGTTTGTAACGAAAGATAGTGTTACTTTAAATGATGAAAATTTCCTAAAGGGAATGGAAACAATTTATAATTATCCTGGCGAGTTTACTGGGAAAAAGTTATCATTTAAAGGGTTTGTTTTCAAAGATGATTCTTCTAAAAAAGAACAATATTTCTTATTCCGTTTTGGTATTATACATTGTGTAGCGGATTCTGGTGTATATGGTATGTTAGTGAAAAAGCCAGAAGGTGTAGAATGGAAAAACGATGATTGGATTCAAATAGAGGGAGAAATTTCTACTGAATTTTATCAGCCATTCCATGCGAACATTCCTGTTTTAGAAGTAACGAAATGGAATAAAGTTGAACAGCCGAAAGAACAATATGTATTTAGAGGAGCCGATTGATAACATCGGTTCTTTTTTGTGGACTAAAAGTTCTGAATGTTGTTAATATTAAACGTGTAGTGATAATAAGCTCATACGGTTCTAGTGTTAATGGAAAATGAAACTCTTGCCAAACTTCTTTGCTCCAGCCGAATTTTGTGGTGGGAGTCGTAATGTCTGCAAATAGCGGATTAAATAATCAAAGAGGTGATAACAATGACTGAAGTAAAGGGAAAAACAGCTAATGAGTCTAGAGTGTTTAAAACGAGCCGAGTATTTCCAACAGATTTAAATGATCACAATACGCTATTTGGTGGAAAGATATTAGCCGAGATGGATATGGTTGCTTCTATTTCAGCAACGAGGCATGCAAGAAAAGAATGTGTCACAGCATCAATGGATTGGGTAGATTTCTTACATCCTGTTCGTTCTACTGATTGTGTTAGTTATGAATCTTTTGTAATTTGGACGGGTAGAACTTCTATGGAAGTATTTGTGAAGGTAGTAGCAGAAGATTTAATTTCAGGTGAGAAACGTATAGCAGCAACATCATTTGTTACTTTCGTTGCACTTAGTAAGGACAATAATCCAGTTCCAGTTCCTCGAGTAATCCCTGAAACAGAAGAAGAGAAAGAATTACATCGCATTGCTGTGTTGCGTGCAGAACAACGTCATATACGTAAGGCGGAGAGTAAGAAAGTAGCCACATTACTAACTTTTTGAGTTGAATATTTAGTCGTTAAAGATATTATAACGGACTGAAATGTTTTTCATATGAAAAGCGGACACCTAAAAATAGGTGTCCGCTTTTATAGTTTTTTCATCCACATATCATATGACGATAACTACTTAGCAGAAGCAAGCAGCACCGACGATGATTAAGAGGATAAATAATACGACTAATAGCGCGAATCCATTACCATGTGCGAAGCCCATTGTTATTTCCTCCTTTTATTTTAAGATACAACATACAATATGCAAATGAGCTATCGTTTGATATGGACATATATCATGTAATGACATATTTTCTTGAATGATAATGTATTAAAAAAGGGAAGATATAGAAATAACAGTAAGTGGAGAAAGGAAAATATCCATGAAACACTTTTTCGCTGTACTCCTTTTTTTAGTAGGTGTATTCATTTGGATGAACATCGATGTGGAAATGGGGAAAAAAATGGCTAGTGAATATGAAGTAGGACAAGTTCGATTAGGTGAATTTCAACTATATACGAACGGTGAAGAGTTATATAAGAAATTATTTGAGGATATACGTAATGCAGAAAAGTACGTGTATATCCATTTTTATATTGTAGGTAAAGATGAAATAAGCAAAGAGTTTTTGCAGTTACTTGAGAAAAAGGCAACGAGCGGAGTAGAAGTGAAATTGTCAGTCGATCGAATAGGCGGATATAAGCTGAAGAAAAAGATAATTCATCAACTAAAAAGCAATGGTGTCCAGTTTACGTTTAGTAAAAAACCTAAATTGAAACATTTATTCTATTCGTTGCACCAACGGAACCATAGACGCATCGTTACGATAGATGGAAAAGTATCATATGTCGGCGGCTTTAACATTGGAAAGGAGTACCTTGGACAAAATCCGAAATTTGGCCCGTGGCGTGATTATCATGTACGAGTCAAGGGGAATGGTGCCACGGATATGGAAAGAAAATTTGTAACTGACTGGGAAGAAGATACAGGAGAAAAAATGCCTATACATGAAAGTTTACCTGCAATTGGGCATGTAAAATATCAATATTTATTTTCAGATGGAAAAGGTTTATGGGAAAAATATGGAGCACTTTTAAAGCAGGCTAAAACGTCTTTAATTATTGCAACGCCATATTTTGTACCAAGTAAAGAAATGATGAAAGAGTTAAAAGATGCATTAAACCGCGGTGTCAATGTGAAAATTCTCGTACCATTTAAAAGTGATGCAGTATTGTTAAAACAAGCTGCCTATCCGTATTTGAAAGACATGTTACATGCTGGAGCGGAGATTTATCAATATCAGAATGGTTTTTTTCATGGGAAAGTAACAATCATTGATGGGGAAATTGTTGATATTGGTACCGCAAACTTTGATAATAGAAGTTTTTATTTAAATACGGAGTCTAATTGTATTATCTATGATAAGGGAGTAACAGCGGACGTATGGAACCGATTAAAAGAAGACTTTCATAAATCAAAAAAATTTTCGGAAGAAGATTTTGAGAAAATTAGTAAATGGGATTGGTTTTTAGCAAGAATAGCAAATGTTATAGCATCATATTTATAGTATATAGACAAAAGAGAAGGGAGGCACTTTCATGGATTGTATGAAAGAACTAATGAGATATAGTTATATGCTTATATACAAGGTTGGGAAGTATACAGGAGAGGTAAGAGATGAAGAATTAAAGGAGCTATTACAGCATCATTTACCATATATGTTGCAAGCGTATAATGAACAAGTGAATTTTCAAGAAGGAGAGAATATACAGCATATAACCTGTGAACCAATTTCATTTCATTTGCATGGAATGGAGGAGGAAACTGATAGTAAATATTCAGGAGATATCCAAATAGCAACTTGTTATATTGCGCATTTAAAACGGTTAGCGTTAAAGTTTGCTCAAGTGGCAGTTGAAGTTGCAAATCCAGAATTTCGTTCGTTTTTAGAAAATTGCTTCCTAAAAATGAACCGTTATGCCTATAGTGTATGGCAATATGTTGTGAAGAAAGAGTATAAGATTAAACATGTATATGAAAATGAGAAGTTTGCATAAGAAACTGAGGCGGAAAGATAGGCGCCTTAGTTTTTTATTTTTCGTAGAGAAAAATGATTAGGTTTACATATTTATTATTAGAAAATTTACAAAAATTTACCGTTTATTTACTATTTGTCAATCTTTCCTTTAAAAATAGAGAGTAATATGGGATTGTACATATTCTATCAAAAGGAGGAAACGCAAATGAACAAATGGGTTAAATCATTAACTGCTATGGCACTTGCAAGTTCTTTATTAATGGTAGGTTGTAGTAAAGATGAGGACAAGAAGAAAGAAGACGATACAACAACACAACAAGAGGACAAAAAGGATAAAGAAACAAGTGGAACTGAGAAGTCTACGGATTCTAAAGAAAAGAAATAATGTAATAATAGAGCTTCCTCTTATATGTGAGGAAGCTTTTTTGTTGTAAATTGATTGAGATTATTGAAAAATAGAGAAAGAATGAAAGAGGGGGAAAACAAATGAAAGTATGTATATTGGGAGCAACAGGGAGAGTAGGTTCAAATATAATAAAATTAGCATTAAAGGATTCAGCTGAAGTGACTGCATTAGCGCGTGATTTAAATAGAATAGAAATATATCATGAAAGATTACAAGTTATAGAAGGTAATGTATTGAACGCAAATGATATAAAGAAAGCGATAGAAGGAAGCGATATAGTAATTAGTGCACTTGGAACGGATCAAAATGGGACGTTAACGAAAAGTATGCCGCAAATTATAAAGCAAATGGAAAAAGAAGGGGTTCATAAAATCATTACAATAGGAACAGCTGGTATTTTACAAGCAAGAACAAATCTAAATTTATATCGTTTTCAATCAACGGAATCAAAAAGGAAAACGACAACAGCAGCAGAAGATCATTTAGCTGCATATAAGATACTTAGTAGTAGTAATTTATGTTGGACGGTCGTTTGTCCAACGCATTTAATAGACGGTGATGTGACAGGTGTATATCGGACTGAAAAAGATGTATTACCAGAAGGTGGTGCGAAAATAACAGTTGGTGATACAGCACAATTTACGTGGAATCTGTGTAGTAAAAACAAATATGAGAATAGTCGAGTAGGTATTTCATATTAAAAAACCATCCCGAAATTGGGATGGTTAAAAGACGATATAACATACAAATATGATAATCATAATGATTTGGAGAATGGCTTTCGCTACTGTACTGCTTAAAAAACCAACTACAGTAGCAACTCCTACTAGAAAAGCGTCTTTTGGCGCTTTTTTATGCATTAATTCGGTTATAAATACCGATAAGAACGGTATGATAATAAGTCCGAATGGTGGGAAGAAGAAAGATCCAACAATGATAGAAATCATTCCGACACGTTCTCCCCATTTAGAACTACCGTATTTCTTTAAGAAATATCCATTTGCAATAAAATCAGCAACGAAAATGAATAGTGTGAAAATAGCTTGAATAATCCAAAAAGAAATCGTTAGTTCTCCGCCATTTATACCAAAATGGTAAATGAAATATCCAGCCCAGACAGCTAGGATGCCGGGGATAATAGGATAAATAAAAGCTAGAAATGAAATAATGAAACAGGCAATGATACAGATTGTTAAGAAAACAGTCACTTTATAACTCCTTTTTTATATCTAATTTATGTACAGCAATTTTTTTGACTTGATGTCCATCAAGTTCTAATGCTTTAAATTGAAAACCGGCATATTCGATGGAGTAGCCAGCTTCAATATTTACGTCAACTGCCTGAGATAGTAGCCAGCCTCCGATTGTATCTAAGTCGCTCTCATCAATATGTAAGCCAAACATATCATTTACTTCAGAAATAAGTACTTTTCCATCTAAAACAGTAAGCTTCGGCGTACGTTTTTCAATCATAGGTGATTCATCTGCATCAAACTCATCTTGAATTTCTCCAATGATTTCTTCAAGAATATCTTCCATTGTTAAAAGTCCAGCAGTACCACCATATTCATCCATAACGATTGCCATCTGAACGCGATTCTTTTGTAGATGTACCAGTGTTTTACGAATTGGAACAGTTTCAAATACTGTTAGTACTGGATGTATGTAAGATTCAAGTGGCTTATGAATGCCTTTCGTTTGATCATGAAATACTTCTTTCGTATTGATCATACCGATAATATCATCTTTATCTTTTTCGATGATAGGGTAGCGTGTATACTTTTCAGTTGCGACGATATCCATATTTTCTTCTAACGTATTTTCAGTAGATAAGCAAATCATTTCTGTACGAGGGACCATAATTTCTTTCGCAACTCGGTCGTCAAATTCAAAAATATTATTTACATATTTATATTCGGTTTGGTTTATTTCGCCGCTTTTGAAACTTTCACCTAAAATGAGTCGTAATTCTTCTTCAGAATGGGCAAGTTCATTTTCTTTCGCAGGCTCTAAACCGAGTAGTTTTGTGAAAAAGATAGCTGTACTATTAAGTAGCCAAATGAACGGATACATAATTTTATCAAATAAAATAAGTGGTCGTGCAAACTTAAGTGTGATTGCTTCTGCTCTTTGGATTGCGAAAGACTTTGGAACTAATTCACCTAATACAACATGGAAAAATGTAATAACACTAAAGGCAATTATAAAGGATAAAGTATTTGCCATTGTTCCAGTAATATTAATCTTTTCAAAGAGCGGTCGTAGTAAATGTTCCACAGTCGGTTCACCAAGCCAACCTAGTCCTAAAGAAGTAATGGTAATCCCGAGCTGACAAGCTGATAAATAAACATCTAAATTAGAAATGACACTTCTTGCAGCTAAAGCTTGTTTATTGCCTTCATTTGCAAGCTGGTCAATTCGACTTTTTCGTACTTTTACAACAGCAAATTCTGATGCAACGAAAAAGCCGGAAATAAGGATAAGTACAAAGATGAGAAAAATATTTAATATGTCCAAGTGTGTTCTCTATTCCATAGTTTGGAATAAAGATGTCACCTCCTGCAATTATGTTATACTTTTATAATAAATCCAAACGAAAAGAATAGTCAAAGGAAAAGGGTAAATATTGGTATGTTTCTGTAATAGTTTTTGAATTTGCTGTTATTTTGTCCGCTATACAAAAGGAATAACCCCCTACTTTCAGATTATAGAGGGTTATTTCAAATTAAGGTTTTGAAATACTTCTCGTTAAAGCGTATGACTGTTGTTTAAAGTGGTTTGTCGTCCATAGTGTTTGAAGGAATGAGAGTATGCAATACGGGATATACAAAAGTAATAAGCTAATTGTAACAATAACAGGTGCATTTCCGCCGAATTGAACGATAAATTGCAATAGTCCGCTTGCGTGAAAAACGCATTCCATAAAAAGGAATGAAATAATAATGGAGCCTAAAATTGATTTATGATTCGAAGTAAGAGCTAAAAACAATGTATCTACAAGAAAAGAAGATTGTTTTATTTCATATTCATTTGTGTTACTTAAGAAAGGAACCCATTTTTTTATTGCTTGCATAACGATAATCATGGAAGTACTACAAACGATGATTAAAGATGAGTAGTAAGGAAGCTTTATAAATTTTGCGATGTATAGGAGTAGTAATAAGACTGAACATTGTAATAATACAGTGCAAAAAGAGTATGGTATCCATCTTAATAAAGAAGGGAACTTTTTAACCGAATGAGGTGCTTTAAAAAATAAATGGCCGATCCCTAAACTGATGAAGAATCCGATCGCAAGAGTAAAGGTAAAACGAACAATCGATAAAAAATATATTTCCCATATGTAAGGGAATAATGGAGTTGAATGATTAGAAGTATGTACCATCTCATTTGCTGAGAAAAAGATAGATTCGTGCATCCAATCAATCTTTGGAATTGTCATAGAAGAAAGCTGTGCGAAGTTATGAAAAATGCTTATAAAGCCAGTGAAGTATGAGTATTTATGTGTAATAAATAATGACGGAATAGGACTAATGATAAATATAATAAGAACACCAACTGTAAATTTACAAATATGTGAGCGTAATAAAGACATGTAATCACCTACTCTTAGAATATTCAGAAAATTCTTATTCTTATTTTAGCTGTTTTCGGCGTAAGTTACAATATATTTTCTTAAAGAAGTTTCGAGAGAACGTTTGGTATTGTAGAGATATAAGTGAATGAAACGTGAATAAATTATGACAAGAAAATGAAAAATATTCAGAAAAGTAAAATAAATTATTTATTTTTTTGTGAAAATATAATATAGTTATGGCACAGAAAGTATTTTAACATAAGGAGGCTGTTTATGAGAATTAAAGGGAATTATGTGTCGAAAAGGGAAGTTTTATTTTGTTCAAGTTCAATTACAATAGGGGAAGCACTGGAGCATTTAAATAAAACTGGCTATCGTTGTGTACCAGTTTTAGATGAAAAAAAAGAGAAATATTTAGGGAATATATATAAAGTAGATATTTTAGAATATAAAGGTTCACTGGAAGAGAGTGTATTACAATTATTAAACGATAAAGAAGGATATGTGAGAGAAGATTCTTCGTTCTTTAAAGTATTTTTTACAATAAAAAAATTACCTTATTTATCAGTAGTTGATGAAAAAGGAGTCTTTCTTGGGATTTTAACGCATAAAAAAGTTTTTGAGTTATTAGAAGATGCTTGGGGTGTGCATTCTAGTAAATATTCTGTCATGATTGGGACACAGGATTATAATGGAGCAATTCAAAAATTATCGACAGTATTAAAAAAATATACAGGTATCCAAAGTTTAATGACTTTTGATAATGATGCCTTATTAGTTCGTAGAATTATGTTTACATTAGGAGAAGAGTTTAACGACGGTGAATTAGAGACGTTATTGAAAGATTTAGAAGATCACGGATTTAGAGTTGTGTATGTGGAAGAAATGAAAAATCCACGTGAAGTTGAAACGATAGATTAACATGCAAAAGCCGTCTAATTATGTTGGATGGCTTTTGTTATGTTGCGCGTATAAAGTTATTTGAAAATAACGATAGAATAATAGATGAGATTGTTATAATATTTGTGCAAAAGAATAAAAAATGTAGATAATTTTGATTTTCGAAAAAATCAATTTGAAAATATGTTTTTATTTTTCAACTAAATATGTTACTATATGTGTGATAAAAACAAAGAGGTCTGACAACTTTACTCCACGTAATACCACTCTAATGAGTTAAATATTCAAAAAAATCAAAATTAATAATTAGAGTAAGAATAAGGGGAATGGAGAAATTATGGAGAAAGACACTGCTTTGTAAGGGGCATATTTTATCATCTTGAGCAGAGAGGAGGATGCATAGCATATTGTGAAAATAGAGATAAACAATGAAAAAGTGCTATGCAAATGAAAAGCATGAAGGGACGTTTAAGGCCAGGTGATACGGTAGCAATTGGTTTAATGTTATTTGCACTATTTTTAGGAGCAGGAAATTTAATTTTCCCACCAGTTTTAGGGCAACAAGCTGGAGAGAATGTTTGGGTTGCTACAATTGGATTCCTTGTAACGGGAGTCGGATTACCCCTATTAGCTGTAACAGCTGTCGCGTTTGTAGAGGGGGACTTGAAAGCGCTATCTTCTAGAGTTCACCCTATATTTGCGTTTGTTTTTCCATTAATTAGTTATTTAGCGATTGGACCATTTTTCGCGATTCCGCGTACTGGAGCCGTTTCATATGAAATGGGTATGAAGCCATTTTTATCAGAGGCATTGGTTTCAGAGTGGTACATGCTATTTCTTTTCACGATAATTTTCTTCGGAATAACGTGGTATTTATCTTTAAATCCATCTAAATTAGTGGATTGGTTTGGGAAATTTCTTACACCAGTATTAGTATTGATTGTTGCTGTTATTGTCGGAAAGGCAATTATTGATCCGATTGGAGAACCAGCTGCGCCGCTAGCGGCATATAAAGAAAATGCTTTCTTTGGTGGTTTTATTCAAGGATATTTAACGATGGATGCAATTAGTGCGCTTGTATTTGGAATTGTCGTTGTACAAGTTATCCGCTCTAAAGGAATAAAAGAGAGTAATCAAATTGCAAAAATAACAGTAGTATCAGGTATTATTGCTGTACTTGGTTTAACGTTAATCTATTTATCACTTGCTTATCTTGGTTCAACAAGTACATCACTTGGTGTATCGGAGAATGGTGGACTTATTTTAACGAATGTTGTAAATGAGTTATATGGAACAAGTGGTAAAATTTTATTAGGACTTGTTATTATACTTGCTTGTTTAACAACTTCTGTTGGATTAACATCAGCTTGTGCTGGTTTCTTTACAAACTTATTCCCAAAACTTTCGCATAAAACGATTGTAACAATGGTATGTGTGTTTAGTTTAATTGTATCTAACCTAGGTTTAACACAATTAATCGCAGTTACTTTACCAGTGTTAATGATCATTTATCCAGTTGCAATCGTATTAATCGTACTTTCTTACTTCCATAAATGGATTGGGAAGCGTAATACCATTTATATTGGAGCTATTTTAGGTGCGTTGTTGATTAGTTTCTTTAACGGTTTAGAAAGTGCGAAGATTAAAATTGACGCGATTTCTAATGTACTACAAATGTTACCGTTATATAACGAAGGAATCGGATGGTTAATTCCATCATGTATTGGCGGGATTCTCGGTTTCTTCTTCTATAAGTCAAATGAATCAAGTGAATTACAAAAGAAAGGTGCTTAGGCGCCTTTCTTTTTTTAAAGGGGATTTTTGTATTTTGTCTAAGTAATAATGGGGAGGAATGATATAATGGCTAATTTTGAAGATTTTTTAACTTTGGATTTGCGGATTAGAACGGTGATACATGCAGAGGAATTTAAAGAAGCGAGGGTGCCAGCGATTAAACTAGAAATTGATTTTGGGGAAATTGGGATAAAACAGTCGAGTGCTCAAATTACGAAAAGGTATAATCCAGAAGATTTAGTGGGTCAACAAATCGTTGCGATTGTAAACTTTCCGCCAAAGCGTGTAGCTGGGTTCAAATCGGAAGTACTAGTATTAGGAGGAGTACCTGAAGCGGGGGATGTTGTATTACTTCAGCCTAATATGGAATTACCAAATGGAACAAAAATTAGTTAGTGTAAAGGCGGGGGAGCATGGATATTGGACGTGAATATTTACAATGTGCCATTTCGAATTTTGAAGCAACAAAGAAACAAGGGGAACGGGTGCTTTCACAATTATCATATGAACAGATTGAATGGTCTTCTCATGAAGCAACAAATAGCATAGCGATCATAATTAAGCATCTGCACGGTAATATGCGTTCTAGATGGACGGATTTTTTAACATCTGACGGTGAAAAAATAGATCGTAACCGAGATGCTGAATTTGAAGGTGGTTATTCTTCTAAGGAAGAGGTACTCGCAGCATGGAATGAAGGTTGGGAATATGTTTTTAAAACGATGAATGTGCTAACGCCGGAACATTTAATACAGACGGTATATATTCGCGGTGAAGCACATACTGTCATGCAAGCAATTGAAAGACAAAATTCTCATTATGCTTTGCATATTGGACAAATGATTTACATCGGTAAAATGTTAAAAGAAAACGAGTGGGAATGTTTAAGTATTCCTAAAGGAAAGTCTAACTTTCATTTAGAGAAAAAACGTTCAACATAATAATAGGAAAGAAACCGATATAAAATGGGAAATAAGAAAATAAGCCAAATGATAGATGGCTCTGCAATCATAAGAATGCTACCAACAATCAGCCCATATATAATAAGAAAGAAATTAATAAGTGTATTCACAGGGATAAATCGTGAGATGAAAACTTGCTGTCGTTTAAAACAATCACTGTGAAATACATAAAAGCGGAAGTACCATGTGGTAGTAATAAGATCTTTCTTTCGCGCAATTCTTTTTTTGCATGTATGACAGATGAACGGTGGTTGCATTTCATTACGCTCCATTTTTCATATTTGTAATCATGTAGGACAAAAGTAGGTACAAAGTGTATATCCCTATATACGCTCCTGATATAAGAAAAAATGGATTTAGTAAAATCCCATGAATGCTTGTCATAAAAACTAAATCTTGTATTAAAACCTCATATATATTAATAGAAATAATTGTTCCGAGTACATACAGAGTCAAGTACGCTGAAATATGTAACGCAACACGGATTGTAGGTTGCTTAGCAAGCCAATAAAAAACAAATGATAATACAATGGGTAATGTTCCTATTAGTAGCTTCAATTCATTTCACCTCATTAACAATATAGCCGGAATTTAGACGGTCTATTCTCTAGAGCTTGTACATAACTTGAAATAGAGAGGTGATAGTATGAATCGAGGCTTTTTTTATGTGAAGTTCACGAGTGTACGTAAGTTAGTATTATTTATTATTGCTACAGTACTAGCGACTTTTTTTCTTATTAGTATGATGGTAACCTCTATGAAAGAGACAAAGTCAACGTATTTATATAATTGGTTAAATGAGTTATCGATGAATGGTTACATGTATGTTCTTGGGAAAGAGAATCATTATTTTACACAGGAATATAGGAATTTAAATCAAGATTTTTCAATATCGTCGTTTCTCTTTTCCATGGCTACGAATATTCGTTTTAACGATGTACGCAGTTTTGTCGGTAAAGAGCTACCTGGTTTTGGTAAGTACGATACAGAAATTGTTATTGCGGGTGAAGGAACAAATTATTCTAACTTACCGATAGAGTCGAGCGTTCCACTTGAAGAAGTAGTAAAAGAACGGACTGGAGAAGGTGGACAGGCTCCAAAAACGGATAAGAACAAAGAGAAAAAGCAACCTGCTCAAACGACAGGAAAAAGACAAGTTGCTTTTATTTATCATTCGCATAGCTGGGAATCTTATTTGCCGTTATTGAATTTAACAAACGATCCAAATCCGAATAAAGCAACAAGTTCCGTCACGAATATTTCAATAGTCGGCGACCGATTTCGTGAACAATTAGAAGGTGAAGGAATCGGAGCAACAAACGATAAGACTGATGTTGGTCAAAAGTTGATTAGTAAAGGATTAAATAGTAATAGTTCTTATAAAATGTCACGAGAAATTGTACAAGAAGCAATGACTGGCAATAAGGAACTACAGTACTTTTTTGACTTACATCGTGATAGTGCTCGGAAAAATGTAACGACAAAAGCAATTGGAGATAAATCATATGCAAAGCTTGCTTTCGTAATAGGAAAAGGAAATAAAAACTATGAAAAGAACTTACAATTAGCAACGGCTTTACATGAGACAATTAATAAGAAATATCCAGGGGTTAGCCGCGGTGTCATTCAAAAAGGATTCCAAACAGGCAATGGAGTCTATAATCAAGATTTGTCAGGGCAAGCAATATTAATTGAAGTTGGTGGTGTAGATAATACAGAAGAAGAATTAAATCGATCAATTGACGCACTTGCTAAAGCATTTGGTGAATACTTTTGGCAAGCTGAAAAAGTGAATGGATAAAGTGAAACTAAAATAGTGGGAGGCACCCGCTAATAATTATTAGCTCATACCAATTTTGGAAAAACGTAAGTGTAATGCTTACGTTTTTTTCTTTGGTTTGAAATGTGGATGATACGATGTCACATAATGGACATAATTTTTAATTGTTATAGTAATATCGAAATTTGTCTATTTATACTGGGTAAATTAGAAAGGGATTTTCGGAAGAGTAGAGAAAATCTTTTTACAAGGAAAATTTTTATATTATGAAATTGGTAGGGTGATTCAGGTGATCAGGGAAATCAAAGTAGAAGATGCAGCATCATTTTTGCAATTAAGTAAGCGATTAGATGAAGAAACAAAATTTATGTTATATGAACCAGGAGAAAGAAAATTTACAGTTAAGCAACAAGAACAAATGATTCATCGCTTTATAGAAAATGAATATGCAACAATATTGGTAGCAGTTGAAGAAGAGAGAATAGTAGGATTTATTTTAGTGAATGGAAATAATATTCAAAGAAAGCGACATGTAGCAGGTATTGTAATTGGTATTTTGCAAGAGCATAGCGGGCGAGGTATTGGGACGAGATTGTTTAAAGAGGCTGAGAAGTGGGCAAGATTACATGATGTATGGCGTTTAGAATTAACGGTAATGGCCCACAATACAAGAGCTCAGGCACTATATAAAAAAGCTGGATTTGAGAAAGAAGGTGTCAAAAAAGCTGCTCTTATTATCGATGGTGAGAACATCGATGAGTATGAAATGGCCAAATTATTAAAATAAGAGGTCGTTATATGAAAAAAAGATGGATACTACTTGGTATCGTAGCGGCGATACTCATTGTTGGAGTAGCAGGAATCAATTATAAAATGTATAAGGATAAGCAGGCGCGCGAGGTAAATGTAAATAACATATTTCCGAAAGCGAAAGAAACGATTGCGAATATGGATGGTGATATTGCGGTAATTAGTAATCCGAATTCGATGCTTGTGCTTGTGAATAAAAGTAGGCGTTTGCCAGATGGGTATAGACCGCCAGATTTAGTTATTCCGAAAGTGCGCTACTCAAGTGAAGGTGATCAAGAAAAGAAAAAAATGAGGAAAGAGGCAGCAGGAGCGCTTGAGGAAATGTTTCAGCAAGCTGATAAGGAGCGTATTTTCCTTTTTGCAGTCTCTGGATTTAGATCTTTTGATCGACAAAAAGCATTGAATACGATGTATAAAAAACAAGATGGAGAAGCAAAAACAGCAATGTCGAGTGCAGTTCCTGGAACGAGTGAACATCAAACTGGACTAGCTATGGATATTACATCGCAATCTGCTAAGTTTCAGTTAGAGACAATTTTTGGTGAAACGAAAGAAGGGCAGTGGCTTTCTGAAAATGCTCATAAATTTGGTTTTGTCATTCGATATACAAAAGAGAAAGAATCGCTTACGGGCTATCGATTTGAACCATGGCATGTGAGGTATGTGGGGAATCCACAAGCTACATATTTATATGAAAATCAACTGACACTTGAAGAAGTAACAGAGTGAACAATTGAGGGGAGAGAAGGATTATGACGGTGTTATATAAGAAAAAAGTACACGCATATGTGACAAGAGAAAAAGAGGGAGTTATGCAACTGCTTGTTTTTAAACATCGTGATGTACCTGAAGCTGGTATACAAGTACCAGGGGGAACAGTTGACGTAGGAGAAACGTTAGAAGCAGCACTTTTACGTGAAGTACAAGAAGAGACTGGATTACGTCATTTATGCATAGAGAGTTTTTTAGCAGATTACATCATACATGTGAAAGAGAAAAAGGAATATCAAAAACGACATTTTTTCCACGTAACGTTACTAACAGATGTAAAAGATACTTGGGAACATATAGTAAGTGCGGGTGAGGAAGATCAAGGTTTAGTATTTTGCTACGAATGGGTTAATATTGCAAAATGTCCTGAATTAGCCGGGAAACAAGGTGAGTTTTTACATTTGTTAGATGAGGTATATGTAAAGTAAGAAAAGAGTCTGAAGCGGTAGTTTATTCGTTTCAGACTCTTTTTATTTTTCAGGAAATAAAAGGTTTTTACATTGGAAAGTTGAATTCTCTTAAAGGGATTGTAGTTGTATATGCGAGGAGCGGAGAAAATGAAAAAGTAATAGAGACATATTATCAATAAAAGGTTTTATAGAAGGAGAATGAAAATGGAGATGCAGTTCAATGCACTATTACAAAAAGAATTAAATATTCATGATATACAAGCAGCGATGGAAGCGGGACAATTAACTTCAAAAGAACTAGTTATGTATTATCTTCATAGAATCGCAATGTATGATCAAGACGGACCTAAAATCAATTCTATTTTAGAAATCAACCCGGACGCTATCTTTATGGCAGAAGCGCTAGATCATGAAAGAAAAACAAAAGGTGTAAGAGGTCCGCTACACGGCATACCTGTTCTACTTAAAGACAATATCGAAACGAATGATTCTATGCATACAAGTGCAGGTACGATTGCACTAGAACAACATATAAGTAGTGAAGATGCATTTCTCGTTACGAAACTGCGAGAAGCAGGAGCAGTGATAATAGGAAAAACAAATATGACAGAATTAGCAAATGGAATGTCTTTTGACATGTGGGCTGGATATAGTGCAAGAGGTGGGCAAACAATAAACCCTTACGGTACAGGGGAGGATGATATGTTTGTTGGGGGCTCAAGTACAGGGTCTGCGATAGCAGTTGCCGCTAATTTTACAGTAGTATCTGTTGGAACAGAAACAGATGGTTCTATATTGAGTCCAGCTGTTCAAAACTCTGTAGTAGGTATTAAACCGACTGTTGGTCTAATTAGTCGTAGGGGAATTATTCCGCTTACTTATTCACAGGATACAGCGGGACCATTTGCTAGAACGGTAACAGATGCTACTATTTTGTTAGGGAGTTTAACTGGGTTAGACGACAAGGATGTAGCTACTCATAAAAGTGAAGGTATAGCAGAAGATGACTATACAAAGTATCTTGATGATAATGGTTTAAATGGAGCAAAGATTGGTGTATATAGCAATGCGCCAAAAGATTATTATGAATCTGGTGAGTATGATGAAAAATTGTTTAAGGAAACGATTGAAGTATTGCGTAGTAAGGGCGCGACAGTAGTAGAGGATATTGATATTCCATCTTTTCATAGGGAATGGAGTTGGGGAGTATCGCTTTATGAACTAAAGCATAGTCTAGATAATTATCTTTCTAAATTACCTTCAACTATTCCAGTACATTCTATTTCGGAATTAATGGAGTTTAATAAAAACATAGCAGAAAGAGCTTTGAAATATGGACAAACTAAATTAGAAATAAGAAAAGATTTTCCTAATACATTAAGAAATTCAGAATATTTAAATGCAAGGTTAGAAGATATATATTTTTCTCAAGAACAAGGCATTGATTTTGCACTGGAAAAATATAATCTTGATGCGATTCTGTTCCCTTCTTATATAGGCTCCACTATATGTGCGAAAGCAGGTTATCCGTCTATTGCAATACATGCAGGATATATGGAGAGCGGGAGACCTTTTGGGATTACTCTTGCAAGTACCGCTTTTAGTGAAGGAATATTAATTAAACTAGCATATGCTTATGGACAAGCGACTAAACATAGGAGAATCCCTAATTTGTCATAAATAGAATATACAAAAAGGACAGGAATTTCTGTCCTTTTTGCTTTATTGATTACATTAAGATATTTTTTGATCTGTCTTATCATATTTTAATAAACTAAAAGATAAACAAGCAGAACATAAAATAAGAAAAGAAGCGATGATATAAATTGTACGAACACCGAACATATCAGTAATAATACCAACACTAAGCATAGAAAGACCAGAAGCTGTTGAAAGAAGTGCGCCATGTGCTGTATACATTCTTGATAATAAAGAAGGAGTGACACTTGATTGTAGAACTGTCGTTTGAGAAATATCTCTAATTTGATAACATGGACCCATTAGAACACATAAAAAAAGCGCAATAAATCCGCTACTTGTCATACCATATAAAAATGTAAGAATACTAAATATAAGAGAGCCTATCGCCATGGAGCGTATTAAATTGTTTTGAATGTATATACTCATTTTCCACGCTAATAGCCCGCCAATTAACGTCCCAACATAATAACTTGTATTAATATATCCCCACCATTCTTCTCCTTTATGAAGGGCAGTCGTTACATAAGCCATCGTAATAGCGCCGATCCATATTGTCCCTGCGAATGTTTCAATTAAGTCCATACATGTAACGGTACGGAGAGCAGGATTTTGAAATAAGAGTTTCCAACCTTCTAATAAAGCGGCGCCTTTTGAAGAAGAAGGCTCTATTACTCGTTCATTATGTATGGAACGTAATGAAAAGTGTAGTGCAACACATCCGAAAATCATCAAAATGTTATTTATCATGAGTGTAGAAGTAGCGCCGATAAGAAGAACAATAACACTTGTAAATGAATAAGCAGCGGCTTGCGCAATTTGTATGGAAAAGGAAAAAATATTATTTACTTTTACTAAATTTTCTTGTGGTGTAAGGCGCGGTAGAATACCGTATAGTAATGGAGCGCTCCAGCCACTACATAATGAAATGAAAAAAATGAAAATTAATAGTGCTACAATGTTTGTGGAAAGGACCGGGAATAATATCATTAATAAAAATAATAGAGCAGTTTTTGACCATTGTAGTGTAAACAGTAATGAATAAGATGGAAATCGATTCATTATAAGTGGTGCAGATGTATTTGCTATAAGATTTGTAATGACTTGTAATAATGGAAAGAGAGCAGTTAATGTAGCGGATTTAGTTGTGATATACATATGAGTTGTAATAATCATTACGTATACGATGTCAGCGAGAGTAATGCATATTTTAGAGCTTAAATAGTATGTTAGGGAACGCTTGTGCAATAAGCACACAACCTTTCTGAGAAAATATTACAATAGTTAGAATAATTATAGTTTGAAAATTAAATTTTTGAAAGAATTTAATTTTTTGTCACTTTTTGAAAGGGGATTTCATGTATAATGAAGAATATATTGATATAGTATTTTAATAATACTCATTATAACAGTGAATATGTACAATAGCTTGTAGTAAGCGCCCACGTATTAGAAAGGGCGGATAAACCATACTTTTCTTCATATACATATAGAAAATGAGAAAGAAAGTGAGGGTTGTATATGGCTGCTTGGGTAATTTGGTTTATAATAGCTGGTATTTTATTTATTGCAGAAATGTTGTCGATTACGTTTTACATGCTTTGGCTTGGAATTGGAGCTGTTGTCGGAGGTCTTATTGCTTTGTTTGTCCCTGAAGCACTATTATTACAAGTTGTTGTTGGTGCGATTGTAAGTTTAACACTGACTTTCTTCACCAAAAGAATTTCAAAAAATTTTCGGGAAGCAAAAGGCTTTACTGATACAGTAGATATGCTTGCAGGTAAAAAAGGGATTGTTATGCAAGCGATTACAAATGAAGTGAATGGTATTGTGAAGGTGGATGGAGGTACTTGGACAGCTGTTGCAGATAATCCAATTGATGCTGGAGAAAAAATCGTTGTTATAAAGAGGCATAGTACTATTTTACAAGTGAAAAGGGAGAGTGAATAAATATGGTAGCATTAACGTTAACGATTATATTTGCACTAATTGTTGTTACATTTATCGCATTAACAATTAAAATTATTCCTCAGCAAAAAGTTGGGGTCGTTGAAAGATTTGGTAAGTTTCAACGTATTATGCAACCAGGATTAAATTTATTAATACCAATTGTGGATCGCGTTCGCGTATATCACGACTTACGTATTCAACAAACGAATGTACCACCGCAAAAGGTGATTACAAAAGATAATGTTCAAGTAGAAATTGATACAATTATTTTCTATCAAATTGTGGAACCAGAACTTGCGACATATGGTATTTCAAACTATGAATATGGTGTTCGTAACATTACTTCTGCAACGATGCGTCAAATTATTGGTAAAATGGAACTGGATGAAACGTTATCTGGTCGTGAAAAAATTTCAACAGAAATTCGCTTAGCGCTTGATGAAGCAACAGAAAAATGGGGCGTTCGTATTGAACGTGTTGAAGTAGTAGATATTAACCCACCAAAAGATGTGCAAGCATCAATGGAAAAACAAATGAAAGCAGAACGTAATAAACGTGCGATTATTTTAGAGGCTGAAGCTGCCAAACAAGATAAAGTCCTTCGTGCTGAAGGGGAAAAGCAAAGTAAAATCTTAATGGCTGAAGGGGATAAAGAAGCACGTATCAGAGAAGCTGAAGGGTTAAAAGAAGCAAAAGAATTAGAAGCGCAAGGGGAAGCAAGAGCGATTGAGGAAATTGCAAAAGCAGAACAAAATCGAATTGAATTACTTCGTGAAGCGAATCTAGATGAGCGTATACTTGCTTACAAATCATTTGAATCATTAGCTGAAGTTGCAAAAGGGCCAGCAAATAAAGTCTTTATTCCATCTAATGCAATTGAAACACTTGGTACTCTCGGGGCAATTGGAGAAATCTTTAAAGAAAAACAGGCGAAGAGATTACCTTCTTCAGATACACCAAAAGAACAATAAGAGTGAAAAAGAGAAATGGGATGCCATTTCTCTTTTTATTGTTTAGCATTGTTTTATTTTATAGATTAAATTTTTCATTCTTATATGAATAGGATTGTTTTTGTTATTTTGAAAAATTTTAATAATATGTTAAAATTTAACCTTAGTTTTGAGGAGATAAGGGGGAATAAACATGCAAATATTACTAATACGCCACGGAGAATCCGAAGCTGATATCTTAAACGTACATGAAGGACGAGCTGACTTTGAATTAACAGAAAAGGGAAGACAGCAAGTGCAAAGGCTTGTACAGAAAGTGAAAACAGATTTTCCGCCAGATTTCATTTGGGCAAGTACATTAAAACGTGCTCGTGAAACTGCTGAAACGTTAGCTGAAGGAATTGGGTGTCCAATTCAATTAGAAGAGGAATTAATGGAGTTTAATAATGGAGTGCAAGCAGGCTTATCATTTGAAGAAGCAAAGAAATATCCAGAGCCAAAGTTTCTTCATGATCGTTTTGAAAACGGGGAATCGTTTATTGAGTTTCGAATGAGAATAGAGGGAATCTTTTCTAAAATCGTGACAGAGAATACATATGACCGAATTGCAATTGTTGCACATGGTGGTGTAATAAATAGTCTATTACGTGCATTTTTCAAAATGCCAATTTCAATGGATTATTACTTTAAAATGGGAGATACGGGAATAAGCTTAATTGAAATTGATGGGGAACAAAAAACGGTACATTTCATTAATGATACGAGTCATTTGGACGGGATGTAAAGACCTATGTACAAAGTAGTGTTTTTTGATGTTGATGGCACTCTTTTAAGCGAAATAGATAGAAGTATGCATGAAAGTACAAAGGAAGCGATACAAAGATTAATAGATAAAGGAATTCATGTAGTTGTTACTACAGGGAGACCATATAGCTTATGTTCGCAATTTAAAGAGCTGGGCATACATACAATTATTTCTGCAAATGGTGCACATATCAAGTGTGGGGAAACAGTTATACATAAATCGGTAATTTCTAGTGAAATAGTTCACGATATCTTGGGTTTTGCTGAATTACATGGTCACGGTGTTTCTTATTTTACTGAAGGTTTTGCAATGAACGGAATAGCTTCAGATAATGAGCGTGTAATACAAGCGCTTAGCGAGACGTTAAATTTAGAGGAGTATCCTGAAAAAAGCAAGGATTTGTCTGAAGAGATCTATTGTTTATGTTTATATGCGGATGAAATAGAATCTCAAAAATTTATTAAAAAATACCCCATGCTTACATTCGACCGTTTTCATGGTTATGTCATAAATGTACTGGAAGATAGTAAAGTATCGAAGCTAACTGCAATTCAAAAAGTATTGGAGCATTTAAACATTTGTGAATCAGAAGCGGTTGCTTTTGGTGACGGTAGAAATGATATTGAGATGTTGCAGTATGTAGGATTAGGGATTGCAATAGGAAATGGCGGAGAAGAGTTAAAAACAAGAGCTGATTTCGTTACAAAGAAGGCAAGTGAAGGTGGTATTGCTTTCGCCTTAAAGGAGTTTCGGATAATTTAAAAATAATAGATAGTCAGTTTGAAAAATCCTGTTTGAATTGCAGGATTTTTTTGTCTAACAATATTCTTGCAATAAAAGGAAAAATGTGAGTATAATGAAAAAGTAGTTAGGTAAGCTAATTAATTAAAAGGAAAGGAGAGTGAAGATGAATGGGTTCAAGAAAAGATTCTCTTCCTTTAGGGATTGAGCCATATGCAGAGCTAATAAAAAAGACAGCATCAGCGGATACGGATCCAATTGCAGCAAAACTTGGTTTGTTAATGTTATGGACGTCTGATAATGTTCTGGATGCTGTTGACGTAGATTTAGCTCCGCTTGGTATTTCAGAAAGTAAATTAGATTTTTTACTATTGTTTATTTTGCGTGAAATGGAATCAAATGGGGAGGAAGTGAACATGAGTCCTTCGGATATTGCGAGTCGATTAGGGATAACACGTGCTTCTGTCACTGGCTTATTAGATTGGATGGAGAAACGAGAGTTAATCGTAAGATTCCATCATTCTGAAGATCGAAGAAGATTAAAAGTGAAAATTACTCCGAAAGGAAAAGAACTAGTTACGCAATCTTTACCAACTTTTTGGTTATCTTGCGCTTCGTTAGTTGACGACTTTAATCAAGAAGAGTGTCAAGTTTTAGAGAAGTTATTAAATAAAATGCAAGTAACTATGCAGGTGAAATTAGGAGAAGGTAGATAAATAAGTTGATTATGAGGGTCAACTTATTTATTTGGGAATATAATTAGCTTAACTTATTATAAGTTAAGCTAACTTTAATTGTAAGTCATAATTTTTCAATGTAATAAAATAAATAACAGTTAAAGAAATACTATTTTAAGTGCTTTAGATTAGAGGTTTTAAATTAACAAAACAAATCGTATTAAGGGAGAGATATTATGATGGAAATAGGAAAGGAAATAAATAGTGAAAAGAATTACACAATAATGACGGTTGTATTATGTTGGTCGGGTATGGTAGTTATGTCTAGTTTATATGTAACAATCCCTTTAATTGCTCTATTTTCAGACCTTTTTAATATTTCACTAGCACAATCTGCAGCTACAGGTAGTATATTTTCTGTTGGCTTTGCTATAGGGTGTTTGTTATTTGGGGCAATCTCTGATAAATACGGGCGAAAAAAAGTGATCTTTATTGGGTTACTTGCTCTGTCGATCATTTCTTTTTCCTTAGGGTTTGTAGATAGTATATTTTGGCTTGTTATTCTTAGAGGATTACAAGGGATAGCGGCAGCTACGTTTTCTCCAGTAGCATTAGCCTACGTTGTAGAAATGTTTCCAGTAGAAAAAAAGGTTACAACAATAGGATTTGTTAGTACCGGTTTTTTAGTAGCTGGAATTGTAGGTCAGGTTATAAGTACGGTTGTGAGTCAACATTTTGGATGGCATATGGTATTCTTTCTTCTTAGCATTGTCTATATGATTACTGCTGTATGGGTTCAGTATTCTCTTCCAAAAGGGGCGACATCTCAATCTTATACTGATATTTTAGGACCGATTAAACAGATGGGTAAAGTATTTACACATAAAAGCTTAGTATTGAGCTATATGATAGCTTTTGTTTTATTAATGGCTTTTGTTAATATTTATACTGTTTTAGGGAATTATTTGAGCTCTCCTATTTACAATTTAAATGCAGAACAAATCCTTTATTTTCGCTTAGCGGGGCTATTTGGTATGATGCTGTCACCGATTGCGGGTCGTTTAACAAAGAGGTTCGAAGTAAGGAAAGTTCTCCAAGGTGGATTGTTGGTCGCTATTTTTAATCTAAGTGCAATGGGCTTTGTTTCATACTTACCTCTACTTGTCATAATGAGTGTCTGTTTTGTAATAGGTATTGCTATATCAGTTCCGTCTTTAGTTGCTCTTGTCGGCCAATTAGGAGGGAAAGCAAGGGGAATAGCAGTTTCCATTTATACTTTTATTTTATTTTTAGGTACTAGTATCGGACCCCTCATTTCTATTTATCTTATGAAAATAGGAAGTTATGCTCAAACGTTTATTTTATTAGGAATGATACTTTTTATTGGTTTTATAGCTTCTCTATTTATAAATAATGAACATGTATTTGATGATATGTAGATTGGATAATGAATGAGTGGAAAATCACTCAAATAAAGGAATGCGTGGGTCTTTCATATGCTCACATAGTAAAATATGAACTTGTCCACGATGATGATAAAAATGCGAGAGAATTTCAAGTAACCATTCAAATCGAGAATAAGAAACACCCCAATAGGCAGTCATAACTTCTGCTAATTCTTCTTGGGAATAGGAAAGAAATGTTTTAGAGAGAAGATTGTATCCTTCAATCATTATTTGTTGCATATAGGCAATTGTTTCTGGTGTATGTTCTAAATAAAAGATACGTAACTCTTTTTCCGTACTGCCATTTAAAATGAGTAGATCTGCATGGCAAATAAGAGAAAGATGTGCACACATTTCAAATAATGATCGCTTCGAGTGAATTGGTTGAATTTTTAATTCGTCTACTTTATATTGGTTAAGCATTTGAATAGAAGTATCAACAGCAACTTGTAGTTGGTGTAATGCAGATTGAACAAACATTGTAATTCTCCTCATCTCCGTATATAATAGTTTCTTAAGGGTATTATATCATACTCAAAATTCCGAAAATTCTAGTAGTTTGACTAGCATATTGAAAAGTATTATATTGTAAAAGGTCATATGAAACGTGAAATAGAATGGAATGCAATTATTGAGTTAGGAGTTAGACCAATGAGTTTGAAATATGGAAGAGATACAATTGTTGAAGTTGACTTAAATGCAGTAAAACATAATGTAAAAGAATTTAAAAAACGTGTGAATGATGAAAATATTGCAATGATGGCTGCTGTAAAAGCGAATGGGTATGGTCATGGGGCAGTTGAAGTTGCGAAAGCTGCTATTGAAGTAGGAATAAATCAGCTTGCAGTTGCGTTTGTAGATGAAGCGATAGAGTTAAGAGAAGCAGGAATTAACGTGCCGATTTTAATTTTAGGCTATACGTCAGTAGCAGCTGCGGAAGAAGCAATTCAATATGACGTTATGATGACTGTTTATAGAAGTGAAGATTTACAAGGTATAAATGAAATCGCACACCGTCTTCAAAAGAAAGCGCAAATTCAGATGAAAATTGATACAGGAATGAGTCGTATCGGTTTACAAGAAGAAGAGGTTATACCATTTTTAGAAGAATTAAACCGTATGGAGTATATAGAGATAGTGGGAATGTTTACACATTACTCTACGGCAGATGAAATCGATAAATCATATACGAATATGCAAACAAGTTTATTTGAAAAAGCTGTTAATGCAGCAAAAGAATTAGGAATTCATATCCCATATATTCATAGTTCAAATAGTGCAGGCTCAATGGAACTTAGCAATACATTTCAAAATATGGTTCGTGTAGGTATTGGAATTTATGGAATGTATCCTTCAAAAGAGGTAGATCATTCAGTTGTTTCTTTACAGCCTGCGTTGTCGTTAAAATCAAAAGTAGCTCATATTAAACATGCGAAGAAGAATCGCGGTGTAAGTTATGGGAATACGTATGTAACGACTGGTGAAGAATGGATTGCAACTGTACCGATTGGTTATGCTGATGGTTATAATCGTCAGTTATCTAATAAAGGGCATGCATTAATAAATGGAGTTCGAGTACCTGTTATTGGCCGTGTTTGTATGGATCAGCTCATGTTAGACGTTTCAAAAGCAATGCCAGTGCAAGTGGGAGACGAAGTAGTATTCTACGGTAAACAAGGCGAAGAAAACATCGCAGTAGAAGAAATAGCGGATATGTTAGGTACAATTAACTATGAAGTTACATGTATGTTAGACAGAAGAATTCCACGTGTGTATAAAGAAAATAATGAAGCGACTGCTATTGTAAATATACTAAGAAAAAACTGAATCGTTATGATTCAGTTTTTTTATTTTTGACAAATGAAAAATGCTCTATTTGTACCATGTGATTGAATGTTCTTAAAACCTACGGATTCCAATGAAGAAATTATTTCTTCATTGGAATAACAAGCTTCCTCAAAAGAAAAGTCACTTCTTGCCCAATTATTCTCTATGTCATGCTGAAATAGTATAAAGTTCATGTCTGCTTTTTTATTTTCATTATCATATGTAGAATCAATTGTACAAACATATTCGTCTGCTGAAATGTGAAACGAAGCAATCCAATTTTCAAGAAAACCTTTCTCCATATTCATATCAAATACGAATGTACCTTCGCTATGTAATACGGAGTAAACATTACGAAAAACATTTTTTAATTCATCTAATTTTAAAATATGGTTTAAGCTATCGCCAGTAGAGATAACATAGTGAAATTGCTCATTTATATTGAAATAACGAGCATCATCGATGATAAAGTTTGCGTCTGGCGCGTTTTGACGTGCGTATTCAATCATTTGAGCAGAACCATCTATACCAGTTACTACAAAATTATTATCCATTAATTTCTTAGTAAGGTGACCAGTCCCGCAGCAAAGGTCTAAAATATGAGAATGTGGTGGTGCATATTGTAAAACGAGTTTTTCTAAAAGTAGATAGGCGTGTTCAGCATAATGCCCCCAATGCTTATTATAGATGTCTGCAAAAATGTCATAATCAGAATAAATTACTTTTTTAGACATATGTATTCACCTCGAAATTCATTACATTATAATAGTCATGCTTCGTTTTAATTTCAAAACCACATTGTGTATATAATTTTAAAGCATGGTTGTTTTTCGTTTCGACGTCTAATTCAATTGTTGAAATGTCTTCTGTAATAAGGGTATGTACCATATAACTAAGAATATCTTTGCCGTATCCCTTGCCTTGATAAGAAGGATGAACGGCGAATCCTGATAGTGTAGTAGATTGCTCTTGCTCAGAAACTGTAATCGTTCCTATCACTTTTTCATCGATAAGAGCACTATAAACTTGATGGGAAGATGAATTCATCATCTTTTGTAACCATGTAGTGGTATTTTCTACTGAATCTCCAAACGCTTTACTGGAAATTTCGATGAGATCAAGAATTGATTCTGAAGATGCAAGAGTAAGCTGTATAGTATTCTTCGTTGTTTCTTGAACTTCTTTTGCTTTGAACTCCATACTATATTCACTATATAAATAAGGTAACTTCATATGTTTTGCAAAGTCTTTCCCAGAAACAGAATCCCCATTCATAATAAGAAGAGCTTCATCTGCCTCTCTTAATCGTATTTCTTTCATTGCGGTTTGTAAAAGAGTAGTGCCTATATGTTGTTTCCTATAATTCGGATGAACAAACCCTATTAACTCGAGTTTTGTCGGTCTTTCAAAGTCATACATACTTAATGCACTGACTAATTTGGTATCGTCATAAAATAGAAAATCATTTATCTCTTCTTTATTACGAGCAGTTAAAAAGTTTACATGTAAATCTGACGAGTAATCAATTTGATCGTGTTGCCCGCAAATATGGGCTAAGTCTTTCATTTGCTGAATTTCGTTTGCTGTTAAAGATTTCTTTCGTTCAATATTCATTTCATAATCCCTCACATTCGTATTTAAAAATAGGATGGATGGACTTAACCATTTTTCTAATTCCACACTTCCTTGAATAGATAACAGTCGGTACAAATAACGGTAAGGCTGTCTACACTTTTCAAGTTGAGGAATAGGCATAATTGTTTCGTAACCACTTTTAAAGGCATGAGCTTCTTTTTCAGTAAGTACATATTCTAGTCCGATAAAATCAAACTCTCGAGGAGCAACTGCGTAAGCTTCTGTATCTACTAAACCTGTAATAGTTGAACCATCTGATAAAAACTGAGTAGGGTCCATATCGATTAAAACGAGCGTAGATTTCTTCGGTGCTGGTAAGGAAGAGAGTTGTAACTCAAAAATAGGGAATGCGTTACGGAGGCTCACGTTATCTGAATAAAACCTATTTACAAGGTCTTTACTGACATTTAATATGTGAGTCTTAAATTTTTCTAGTGGAATGTGGAAAGTACTTGATGGATTTCCTATAAACTCTGCTTGAAACGAATGAATTTCTGCTAGTCCTTTTCCAAGACTGAATAAAATTGAATCAGGTTGTCCGAGAAAGGATTGCAGCGTACTTCCTGTTAATTTTTCGACAATAACATACTTTCGTCCATTTAAAACGTGTTTTTGCAAAATAGTCGGGATGGGCAAGTTAGTATGCTTTTTCAATAATGTGTGTATTGTTTCTAATTGATGTACGTTCCTTGGATCAATTCCAAAAAGGTTTTTGCATCCCCACCAAAAATCATTATTTGGCTCTTCATTTATTTTAGAAGAACGAACAATAACTTCTTCAACTGCTGTTTTAACAAGAAACACATCGCTTGCATGGTCTTCATAACCTGGGTGTAAAGTTTGAACAGATAAAATAGGTGAAGTAAATAGTTGTTGTAGCATGAAGTTGCTCCTTTTTCTGTAAATTCTATAAATTTATTATATAACAGAATATGTGCCACGTGGATAGTGATAGGGGAAAATGTAGAACCTGCATAAATGTATAGTAAAAATCAGCATGAAAATTATATTTTTCTAGTTTTGTATGAATTATCAAAATAATATTTCTGATGATAAACCTGTAAAAATGACTGGATGTAAATCTCGTATTTTTCAGTAAATGAAGAGTTAAGCGTACTTTTATGAGAGTTATAATGTAGGTTTTGAAAAATATTTCTCAATAATAAAATGAAGAGAAAAATATGAAAAAGTAGAATAGATTCTTTTATAATAGTTTTAAATTAATTAACATAATTAATTATTAATTATGTTAGATAGGAGAGAATGTTATGGCAAATGTACTCGTAATAAATTTCCCTGGAGAAGGTCATATTAATCCGACTATAGCTATTGTTAGTGAGTTAATTCAGCGAGGGGAAACAGTTGTTTCGTATTGTATTGAAGATTATAGAAAGAAGATTGAAGCAACAGGTGCAGAATTCCGAGTGTTTGAGAATTTTCTCTCTCAAATTAATATTATGGAACGAGTAAATGAAGGTGGGAGTCCTTTGGTGATGTTATCTCATATGATTGAAGCATCAGAGCGTATTGTGACTCAAATTGTAGAAGAAACAAAAGGGGAAAAATACGATTACTTGATATACGATAATCATTTTCCAGTAGGACGTATTATAGCGAATGTTTTACAATTACCTAGTGTTTCTTCTTGTACAACGTTTGCTTTTAATCAGTACATTACTTTTAACGATGAACAAGAATCGAGGCAAGTAGATGTAACGAATCCGTTATATCAATCTTGTTTAGCTGGAATGGAAAAATGGAATAGGAAGTATGGAATGAAATGTAATAGTATGTACGATATTATGAATCATCCTGGTGATATTACCATTGTATACACTTCAAAGGAATATCAACCAAGTTCAGATGTATTCGATAAATCGTATAAGTTTGTCGGTCCATCAATTGCTACTCGAAAAGAAGTAGGTAGCTTTCCTATGGAAGATTTAAAAGATGAAAAAGTGATTTTCATTTCTATGGGTACAGTTTTTAATGAACAACCTGAGCTATATGAAAAATGTTTTGAAGCGTTTAAAGATGTAGAAGCGACAGTCGTATTAGTTGTTGGTAAGAAGATAAATATAAGTCAATTTGAAAACATTCCGAATAACTTTAAGTTGTATAATTATGTGCCACAATTAGAAGTATTACAGCATGCTGATGTATTCGTGACACATGGTGGTATGAATAGTTCGAGTGAAGCACTATATTACGGTGTCCCGTTAGTTGTAATTCCGGTAACAGGAGATCAGCCTTTAGTTGCGAAACGAGTGAATGAAGTAGGGGCTGGAATAAGGCTTAATCGCAAAGAATTAACTTCTGAATTGTTACGTGAGTCTGTAAAGAAAGTGATAGATGATGTAACGTTTAAGGAAAATAGTCGTAAAGTTGGAGAGTCACTTCGAAATGCTGGTGGGTATAATAGGGCAGTTGATGAAATATTTAAAATGAAAATGAATTCCTACTTAAAACTTAAATAAATGTTTGGAGCACACTTACTGTAATATGTAAGTGTGTTTCTATAAATAAATTACATAAAAAATCACTGTAAAGGTGAAACTTTTGTGTATATAAACTGATATCTTTGAATTAGTAGTAAAATTACGTTAAAATAATACTAAGAAAATATATAAGTTTTGGGGGTAATGAATGAAGAGAGTATTTGAATACATATTATTAACAATTGGCTCAATTATTGTAGCGGGTTCATTAGAACTTATTTTAGCGCCTAATGGATTAGTAGATGGCGGGGTAACGGCCATTGCTATTATGGCGAATAAAGTTGCCGGATTGCCGCTTTATGGAGTGTTCTTAGGAATTAATATCCCGATTTTATTATTTACTGCAAAAGTAATGGGAAAGAAGTTCTTTATCCGTACATCCTATGCAAATGTTGTTACAACACTCGGATTAATCTATTTAAAACCATTTCCAGCAATTACAACTTCTGAATTGTTAATTGTTCTTTATGGAGGAGTCCTATTTGGTGTTGGTGTAGGGATTGTAGTAAAAATGGGCGGAGCAATTGATGGATCAGAAATGTTAGCTGTTTGGATGAATAAACATTTTAAAGTGCCGATTAGTACATTTTTACTTGCAGTAAATGCGGTTATTTTCATCTTTGTTGCCATTTTGTTTTCAATTGAACAAGCGATGTTCTCATTAGCAATTTTCTACATTGTTACGAAGATGATTGATTTCATATTAGATGGTATTAATCAAGGAAAGAGCGTTATGATTATTTCTGGTAAAAATAAAGAAATAGGCGATCTACTTATGAAAGAATTGCAATTATCCGTTACGTATCTACATGGAGAAGGTGGTTTTTTAGGAGAACATAAGAGAATCATTTATTGTATTACAAACCGTTTCATTTATCCGAAAATGAAAGATCTCGTTCTCTCTGTAGATCCAACTGCTATAATTGAAGCATCCTATTCAACAGAAACAACTGGTGTCAAACGTCCGGGAAGGGCAATGAGATCAGAAAAATAGTGAATGAAAATAGCTCCACGTAAGTATAACTTGCGTGGAGCTATTCTTATTTAGGAAACCAGACTTTTTTCAGTAATTTGACAACAGTTTCGATACAATCCTCTGGAATACTACCAAAACCGAGTAATACATACGACTCCTCCTGTACATTATGAACAGAATCATATGTGGAGAGAGGGTATAACTTAATACGTTGTTTTGCAGCTGTATGAATAAGTTCTTGTTCGTTCATCCCATTATGAACGTGAAGTACAATATGAAGTCCGGATTGTTCACCGAGTATATGAACGTTATTCCCCATTTCGTTTGTAATAGATTTAATTAAAGACATGTGTTTTCTTTTATATAACGTACGACTTCGGTTAATATGACGTTCCCAATCACCATCTTGAATAAAGGTTGCGAAGGTAAGTTGTTGCAGCGTAGAAACGGTTTGTTTAAACATACCACCAAGTTCTTTATAGGCTCTTAAAAGATGAGGTGGTAAAACGATATATCCCATTCGTAAAGAAGGTAAAAAAGATTTCGAGAAAGTTCCCATATAAATAACACGTTCATTTGAATCTAGTCCTTGTAAAGAAGGAATAGGTTTTCCTATATAGCGGAATTCCCCATCGTAATCATCTTCAATAATATACCCCTTACAATCATTCGCCCATTTTAATAACTCGAGTCTTCTAGATAAAGGCATAATGATTCCAAGTGGAAATTGGTGAGATGGAGTGACATATGCCACATTGGAACCCGACTCACGTAAAGCAGAAATATGAATCCCTTTATCATCTAAAGGGATCGGGTGAACAGGAAAGCCAGAACTTTGAATCATAGCAGGTATACGGTGAAATCCAGGATTTTCGATTCCGTATTCTTTTTTTTGACCAAGTAGTTGAAGTAGTAGCCAAAGAAGAGGCTGCGTACCTGCTCCGATAATAATTTGATCAGGTGAAGAATGTACCCCGCGAGCATGATATAAATACTTTGAAATATGTTCTCGTAGAATGAGCTCACCTTGAGGATCTTCTTTAGCAAATAATTCATTTTCATACTGAAATAAAGTTTCATGTAATGCTCTTTTCCAGTTTGTTATCGGAAAAGCTTTTTGATCAATAAGTCCTTGACTACAATCATAATCATATTGTTCGCTTTCTTTATTATTAGCAATGTTTGACGCAATTTGCTGTTTCTTTTGAATTACCTCAATATCAACTTCTGCAACGAAAATCCCACGTTTCGGTTTGCTTTCTACATACCCTTCAGCTAGTAATTGTTGATAAGCAGATTCAACAGTAATACGGCTCACATTAAGTTGCGTAGCTAAATTTCTATGAGAAGGAAGGCGTGTACCAGTACGTAGTGATCCTTGAGAGATTTCTCGTTTTATATATTCGTAAATTTGTAAGTAAATAGGTGTTTTACTTTGTAATTGTAATGGAATAGTAAGATCCATTTGTAGTCGCTCCTTTTTATACTGGTCTTATAAAAAAGAATAAAACTGTCACTTAAGTTAAGGGCAGTTGCTATTTATAATGATGATATAACATTTAGAAAATTTTATAAATAGTAAGGAGAGAATTATAATGAATATTAAAGCAGTAGTAACAGAAGCGGATTTACATGATGTATTTCCTGTATTACAGCAATTACGAACGAAACTTTCAAGAGAAGAAGCAAGTTCTTTATTTCAAAAAATGAAAGAAGAAAATTATAAACTATTTTCGCTACGTAATGAAGATGAAGAAGTTGTTAGTCTAGCTGGTGTAGCGATTTGTACGAATTTTTATAATGAGAAACATGTTTTTGTGTATGACCTTGTAACCGCGGAAGCTCACAGATCAAAAGGGTATGGTAATGTTCTGCTGTCATATGTAGAAAAGTGGGGGAAAGAAAAAGGTTGTAGTTCTATCGTACTTACATCTGCGTTTTCAAGAATTGATGCACATCGTTTTTATGAAAGAGAGGGCTTTGATAAGGTAAGCTATTCTTTTTATAAAGAGTTATGATACTGAGTAGGTTCCGTGTATAAAAATATGTGGAACCTATTTTCTTTTCCAGATTTGAGCTAGGGACAGGTCTAGTAATATAATTTGTCGAATATTAGAAATTAACAAGGGAATATTGAATTTAGAGAATGTTAGGAGCGTTTATATTTGGAAAAAATAAAGAAATTATCCATACCAAATGATGTAAGAGTCATCATTATTTCTGATATTCATGGAGAATTAGATCTTTTTAAGGAATTACTACATAAAGTTAATTTTAAAGATGAAGATTATTTAATTATTAATGGTGATCTTTGTGAGAAGGGAAGAAATAGTATTGGTGTCGTAAACTATGTGATGGATCTAGTAGTTAGCAAGCCGAATGTTTATGTAATTGAAGGGAATTGTGAGGTTGAAGTTGAAGCGCTTGTAAATGAAAATCCTGCATTAATAAATTATTTGTGTACGAGAAAGAATACAATTTGTAATGAATGGCTAGCGAAATCGAATGTTACCGTTAATGAAGAAAGTGATATTCTTGAAGTGAAAACAAAATTAATGAGCCATTTTTCAAAAGAAATAAAGTGGCTAACAGAATTACCGACAGCGATTGAAACGGAAGATTATATTTTTGTACATGCCGGTCTTGAAGATAGAGCGGATTGGAAAGAAACAGAACGAAAAAATGCGATAGCAATGCCGGAGTTTTTTAATCAATCACATAGAGCAAATAAGTATGTAGTTGTCGGGCATTGGCCTGTTGTAAACTACTCTGTTGAAGCTCCATCTAACAATCCAGTTATTGATAAGAAGAAAAAGATTATAGCAATTGACGGCGGAAATGCGATTAAAGAGGCGGGGCAATTAAACGCGTTTATTATTCAGAGGAAACCAACAGGTGATACGTTTTCTTATACATATGTAGACTTTTTTCCAGAGTATGAAGTGATAGCAGATTTTCATGCGAATTCAGAAATGCAGGGCGGGGTTACCTATCCTTATTATTACATAGAGCCGGTGGAGAAGGTGCAAGATTATACAATATGTAAGCAAAAGGAAACGAATACATTACTCTCTGTGAAAGATGAATACATTAGGCAACTTGATTCAGGTGAATATACAGTGAAAACCGATATTTCTTGTGCGCAAATAAGCGTAAGAAAAGGTGACATTATTTCTCTCATTGATGGAAGCTGTTCAGGATATGATTTAATTAAAAAAGATGGAGTAGAGGGTTGGATAGAGAAAGGGATTTTAGTTGAGATAGGAAAGACGAAAAAGAAAATATTTAGCTGAAATAGGAGGGATGTAACCTCCTATTTTTTATTAACTAAGTAATGGTGACGTACCTTAATTGATACCTTATAACAAAATTATACAATATAATAAATGATATTGGTTTTGATTTTTCTGAAAAAATATTATAATTATATATGAAATAAAGAGGATTGTAGGAGGGAATTATGCAAAACGTAATATTAAAAGGGGATAAAGTTACAATTCGTACAATTGAAGAATCAGATATAAAACCATTATGGAATCTCGTATTTAAAGAAGAAAATCCAGAATGGAAAAAATGGGACGCACCTTATTTTCCATTTTCGATGCAAGAATATCTGTCTTATAAAGAGAAGATGCAAACCCGTTTAAAAGAAGAACCTCTATCCAATTTGATCATAGAAAATAACGGTCAAATTATAGGGACGGTCGGATTTTATTGGGAGCATAAACCGACGCGTTGGTTGGAGATGGGAATTGTTATTTATAATCCAACTTACTGGAATGGTGGCTACGGTACAGAAGCGTTAACGTTATATCGAGATTTACTATTTGAAAAGATGGAGATTGGTAGAGTAGGGCTCACGACTTGGTCTGGTAATGAACGAATGATGAAAGTGGCTGAGAAAATAGGAATGACCTTAGAAGGTAGAATGCGCAAATGCCGTTATTATAACGGAACGTACTATGATTCTATTCGAATGGGAATAATTCGTGAAGAATGGGAAGCGCTTAGAAATTAAAATTAATTAAGGTGAATTATGAAAATGATTCTGTCATTTTTTCTAGTATATTAGCAGAATATAATTTAAAGAGAATGGAGACAACGAGATGACATATGTAATTAGAGAAATGAAGCAAGAAGATATTCATGCTGTACAATTAGTAGCGAAAATAGCTTGGCATGATACATACGAAGGCATTATTCCGAGAAAGATTCAAGACAGCTTTTTAGACGAGGCATATTCTGATGAAAAAATGAAATATCGTCTTGAAAATACTCATTTATTCGTTGCGGAAGAAGAGGGAGAAGTAATTGGCTTTGCGAATTTCTCACCTGTTAGACTACAAAACGAAGCGGAATTAGGAGCAATTTATTTGTTGCCAGATCAGCAAGGGAAAGGGATAGGAAGTGCTTTATTACAAAAAGGGCTAACGGTATTAAAAGGAATTCGGAAACTATACATTCATGTAGAAGCAGCGAATGAAAAAGGAAAACGTTTTTATGAAGCGAAAGGTTTTGCACAATTAGAGGAATTTGAAGAAGATTTTGAAGGACATATGATGCAGACAGTAAGGATGGTTTTATACGTATAAGGAGGACCAGTAATGGAAATTTTTGATTGTAGTGAAGAAGTGGGAAGGCAAATCACAACATTTCAATCTAATTTCATAATATCAAAAATATTAAATCATCAAGGGAATATACATATCGGTGCTATGCATTTAAGAGAGAATGGAATAATTGGATATCATGAAGCAGTTGTATCGCAACTGCTTCTTATTGTGGACGGCGAAGGGTATGTATGTGGGGCAAATAAAGAAAAAGTGAAGGTGGAAGCGGGACAAGCTGTGTTTTGGGAGAAGGGGGAGCTTCATGAGACAAGTACAGAATATGGATTAATGGCAATTGTTATGGAAGCGGAGGATCTTGAACGAGCGATATTAATGCCTATTAAAGAGGAGAGTTGTGAAAAATGATAGAAAAGGCAAATCGGGAAGAAACGGACGGAATAATACAATATGCAGCTCAATCGCTTTTTGAAGGTACGAGTGGAAATTGTCAGTTAAGTACAGAGAAAGCAATTGAAATTACAAGGCCGATTGTAGAAAAGGGAGCTTATTATTTAATCGTTAAAGAAGAGAACAGTGTAATGGGATGGATATTAATAGGGGGAAATACGGACTATTTTTCTCATGAAAAACTAGGGTTTATATAAGAATTGTATGTTTTTCCAGAGTACCGCGGGAAAGGATTGTCAAGAAAGTTAATGGAGGCTGGTATTAAGGAATTACAAAAGAATTATTCAGAAATTCGTTTGAATGTATTTGCTGGAAATTTTGCAAAAGAGATGTACGAAGAATTTGGTTTTGTCGAAAGACAGGTAATTATGACTTTGAAGTGAGAATAATAGTTTGAACGGGAGAAGAGAAAGAATGAGAAAAGAAGATGAGTATGTTGCGAATTTACAAAGGTTGTATCCTGAATTACAAATAAATTCCGTTTATATAAATGAAATAGGTCAAAATAATGATGTGTTAATTGTAAATGATAATATAGTATTCCGTTTTCCGAAATATGAAAAGGGTATTCAGAAACTTCGAATAGAAACACAGTTACTAGAGAAAATAAGACCCTTCATTACGCTTCAAATTCCCAATCCAAGTTATCAAGGGTTTCAAGATGAAGTACCAGGGAAAGTATTTGCAGGATATGAGATGATTGAAGGGGACCCGTTTTGGAAAAATATTTTTACGGAAATAAATGATGAAAATCAATTACAGACACTTGCATGCATATTGGCGAGATTTTTAAAAGAGTTGCATGAAATTCCATTATCTACATTTGAAGGTATTTTGCAATATGAAAGTACTGATATGTATTCAGAAATAAATAGTTTGTATAGTCAATTAAAAGAGTATGTTTATCCATTTATGAAAGAAGAAGCAAAAAAAGAAGTTTCAATATCTTTTGAAACGTATTTAAAAGAAGAGAGTCATTTTAATTTTAAATCAAGTCTTGTTCATGGGGATTTTGGCATAACAAACATTTTATATAGTGCAACAAAAAAGAATATTTCAGGGGTCATAGATTTTGGTGGTGCGAGCATTGGAGATCCTGCTTATGATTTTGCTGGGATATTAGCTAGTTATGGAGAGGAGTTTTTACAACTATTTGAAGCCTATTATCCTAATTTAGAAGTAATACAGGAGCGAATGTATTTTTATAAGAGTACATTTGCGCTTCAAGAAGCATTATTTGGTGTACTAAATAATGATAAGAAAGCCTTTGAAGCTGGAATAGCACGGTATGTATAAAAGCCGATTTTAAATCGGCTTTTAATTATCGATACATCGTCTATTCTTATATTTTCTATGTTATTGCCATATAGCCTACCTAAAAAGATTGCTCTTATTACTTTTGTTTTAATTATAGGAGCTATTTCATTGGGGGCGAATAAAGTGGTAGGACGAATACATAACAAATTTAAACAATAATAAAGTTTGAAAAAGGATAGAGATAATCCAATATTAATTAGGGAAAGAAACGGGATTATACGTTAGAGATGGTTATGGGATAGGTGGTACCATTAAAATTGGAGATTAAGAGAGGAGCATATTAATATGCAACCATTTAAGGCTGGAAAATATATTACATATGTTGCAATTGCTATATTTCTTGTAGTCGCTATAATGTCTCCTTATGAATTATCTAAAAAGATTGGCTTTATTATAGGTGTTCTTATTTTAGGAGCATGTGTACTTGGGACTAACAAATTTTATGAACGAATGTATAGTAAATTTAAACATAAATAAGATTAATACAATAGGGGGAAATCATCATGATAATAATATCTATTAAGAGCAATTTCGAGAGGGGTAACCCATAAAGGTTTCGGAGGAGGTTTTTTCTTGAAACCTGAAAAAAAGGAGTAAGCACACATGTTTAAATAAGGACGTATCTTGATGTATATTTTTACCGTGGTGTTATTTTTTTCTTCATTCTTTTTTCCACAGCCAATGGGAAAAAGGTTTTTAACAGCTATTGCAGCATTAATTATTGGTGGAATAGGTATTGGAATTTCCTATCTATTAGAAATTTTGAGTAACAAGTCGAAGAATATATCTAAAAAGAATGGAGAATGACGATGAAGCTTTTCCCGATTGGTTCAGTTGTAAAGCTAAAAGAATTAAACCAACCTGTTATGATTATTGGAAGAATGATCATTTTAGCAGATAAACGTGATTTTGATTATGTAGGGGTTCTTTATCCGGTTGAATATTTAGGTGATGAAAAAGTGTTATGCTTTAATCATGATAAGATTGTAGAGGAAATACATAGAGGGTATGTGAATGTGTGTTAATTTAATGAAAAAAGCCGCCTATTACAGGCGGTCTTTTTATACTATATGTAACATTATTTAATTATTATTTTTTTCGTTTATTAATTTTGTATGCTCATTTAACCAAATATCTATTAGATTTCTTAATGTAATAGTTTCTATTTCAAGAGGGATTTCGATTTCATCTTCATCATACTTATTAAATATAACAGTTTTATCTTTTCGAACATCTGCTCCGAAAATATTCGCACTTATTTTTTCATGATCACTTTTTTCGCTTAAAACTTTATCTACAGTTTCTGCTATCCAATCACCGAATTGGGATACCTCCACATTTAAAAAAGCTTCTAAAATATCGAATTCTTTTTGTAGTCTAATAACTAAGCTACCTGTACTAAGTAATTCGAATTTGTAATCCATATTATTTTCTCCTTCAAAAAACAATTTATCGACCTTGTCTTGGAAATGCAGAAATAATTTTACCATTAATAAGATGTGGGGTGAAATATGGATAACGATAAACATCATTAAAAATGAACGGTATCAACGGACGTATTGAACAAAAACATTTCTCATTATACGTCTCAAACCTCTAAAGTATCGTAATTAAGCGAACAAAGCTTTTTATTATCGATACATCGTCCATATTCTAATATCTTTAAATCCTAATCGTTTATAAATTCGTCCAGCAGCTGGGTTGTTATAAAATAAGTAAAGCGTACGGCTTTCATTCGTAAAGTCTTGAATCATTTTCTATAATATGAGCGAAGCATATCCGCTTCCCCGATAATTTGGGTGTGTACATACGCCAACGACTATGGCGGATAATGAATTTTCAGCAGAAGTGGAGGCGGAGGTTAAGCCTGATGAGGTGTTATCAATGAGTGACCGCTATTTTAGATATTTGTTTAGGGAAATTATAGTGTTTACAAGCTTGTGAGTCAATAACTATCCAGTTAGAACTTGTGAGGTAGAGCTCTTTGGTTTAATGCTATCTAGTGAACTAAGTAGGTTACCTTGGTTAATATTTATACGAGAAGGAGATATCGTTTATTGAGTTATGGCCTGTTATAGTATAATAGTGGGATATTTTGATGAAAGGAGGAATTAAAGATAGATAATAGACTAATAGATGCCGGTTTTAAAGTAGGAGATTTTACGATTCATGAACAAGGACTAAGAGGTGAAGTTAAAGCTTAATTTGATGGAGACATAGATGGAGAGGCTAAATTTCTATTGAAAAATGAATTAAGTGTTGGCCTTGGTATTGGTTTGGGAATAAAGTTTAGTGTAGAGAAAGGTTAAATTGTTGTATACATCAAGGAGGGATAGTTTTTGCTTTCATTACAGGTATAAATGTATTTTTTAATCATAACCAGATTGTTCATTTATTATTTAAAGGTTTTGAGACAGAGGATGAATTAGAATTAAGAAAAAAATTATCTGAACTTTAATGGAAATGGAGAATATATTACATGATTTTAGGGATTTCATATTTTGATATATTTTGTATTGTAGTGATTGTCTCGTTTTTCTTCATTTTTTGGAGATTGAATGTATGGTATAACAAAAAACATAATGTTCCTAAGGTTTTTCAATGGTTTCCTAGAAAATGGGGTAAAAGAAAAGTTTCAGAGCATTTATCACAATTAAATGAAAAGCTAGCGGCTGAAGGTAAAGGTATTTGGGTTACAATCTATGCTATAGATTTATACATTGTAACTATTCCTTGTACAGTTAAAAAATATAAATCTTAATACATATAGTAAAAAAAAAGACCTTAAAAATAATTAAAAAAGTCGATTTTCTGAGATGGAAATTGGCTTTTTTACTAAGTGACATTTCCTTAGTATTGTAAATTTGCATTTTGCTTACGCTTATACATGGCCGGTTAACATAACGTCCTATTATTGATAGCAGGGACAAGGGGAAATCCTACCCTCAAAAGGAATCTGCCTTTTTCTTTTTATATAATTATATGCAACTTTATATGTATTCCTATCCTAGCGTAGGTTTTAGTGTTCTCGTTTGTTACTGAATTAGCCAAAAAACTGACAATCCCCTAATAGTGTGTGCTCCTCATCAGTTTAATCTTGTAGGAAATTTAATGATGTTACTCCGCAATTGCATAATTTGCTCTACATCATCTAGTGAGACAAGTTTAATTGTTTCATGAAATGGTGTGTTAGGTAAGTTGTTGTCATCCAGACATTCACAAAAATACATTTCATTTTTGGCGCCTAGTTGTATACTTGGAGCGGTTTCAAATCTTTCTACAATAGAGTTGAATTGCCAGAGGGTTTAATCGGCTTATATGCGGAAAGAAGTGCCTCATAATCAGAGGTAACAAATTCTTCTTTACTATACGGTATAAATGAATCATGGAAGTGGAGTAAAATTGATTTCAATGTTCCATTCTATTTAAATACGCCCCACAGATCTTGAAGTTTGTTTCATAACCGAAAGATTCTATTTCCCCAATAATAAATCAGTTATGGGCTGCTTCTTCTTTTAGGTAAGTAAATACTTGTTCATGATCTTTCTTAATTTTCGTATCATCATAAATTGGACTCTTTTTTATTTTTCTGAATTTTACAACTTAAGTTTTTTGAAAGCAATATAAAATTTTATGTTTAGTTCACAAACTTTCGGAAAAACTAGGAAAGATATGACAAAGGAGGTTATGAACGGTGGATCATCCAATTCAAGGATTAATGAAAGCGGCAATGGAAAATTTGAAAGAAATGGTCGATGTAAATACGATTGTTGGAGAGCCTGTTCAAACGGCTGACGGTGGTGTAGTGTTAACGGTTTCTAAAGTAGCGTTCGGTTTTGGAGCAGGAGGTTCTGATTTCCAAACGAATGATGGGCAAAGAGCAAACGGTAACCCTGCATTTGGTGGCGGTAGTGCGGGTGGTGTTTCTATTACACCAGTAGCATTTCTTGTGGTGAATAAAGATGGAGTAAATATTCTTCATTTACAAAATGCGACACATTTAGCAGAAAAAATGATTGAATTAGCTCCACAAACAATTGATAAAATTCAATCGATGTTCCAAAAAGATGAAAAGAAAGAGGGAAATCATCATCCTCAAAACCCAGATGAAATCCTTTAAAAACGCCTGCTCACGAGCAGGTGTTTTTTCTTGTAATCACTATGTAATAAAACACATGAAATTGTAAATAGTTTTTGAAGTTTTTTCTATGTTTCTAAAATTTTTCATGTTAAAATATGCTATAGAATTGAAACATATAAAACGAAGGTGGCTAGGTGCTTTGTCTGGAGGATCTGACCAAGTAAAGAATATGATATATATTAATGGTAATCGTCGAGGTCATTGTTTTATTACATCAGGAATTACGTTTAAAGAGTTTGCAAGTAACATCCCTTCACCGCTCCATCAAGTGTTGCTTTTGAAGCATAACTTTGAATGGACAGATTTTCATTATCATACTTTATTTGAATATGTTGAGGAAGAAAATATACATAAGTTAATTCAAGCAGAGATTGATGAATTTGATGAATTTTGTTGGGTAGATTTTGATGATGCAAGCGATTTAGATGAATTAGAGCCAAAAGAAATTGCAGAGCTTTTATATTTGGCTCACAAAAAAGAACCACTTGCAAGAACATTCTTTCCGTTATTGAAAAATAGATTTGTTTATTTTTCACATGATGATGGATGGTACAACAAAGTGTATTATCGTAGAATCGCTGACTTTGTAGGGATGTTAAGTAAAGTCATTCCTTATAAACTCGGTGCTTTCGGGAAGAAACGTTTTACTTTCTTCCAAAAATCGAAAATTTTCCCAGCGATTTCAAAAGAAGTGATTATGGGACTTATTCCACTAATGGAAGATGGTCTTTATATTGATCTAGCAGGGAAAATTGAGTCAAGAAGGGGTCTTGAAATTCCGGTATATGTAGTGGGTTCGTATGAAAGTACGGATGAAGTGCTAGATAATATCGATGAATTAAAAGAAGAAGCAACAGAGACAGGGTGGCTCATTTTTGATAAGAAAGAGCAAGAGTGGCAATGGGTTGTGGACTAAGAAAACTTGGCGCATGTAGTCAAGTTTTCTTGTCTTTTGAAAGGAGTACAAATGAAGAAGTATTATACAATTGTGGGGATTATAAGTATTATTCTTGTGGCGATTTTACTTATAACTTGTCCGAAAGAATCAGATTTTAAATTGTATCTAGAAGATAAGTATGCATTGAAATGTGACGAGAGTAGTTTTGAATGCACACAAAATGTAGATGGTAAAAAAGAAAAACTAAAATTTGAAAGTACAGATGCACGAAATGGTGTATTCTTTATGACTGTAAAGCAAACATTTAAGACAGAAGCTGGTGTTACGAAAGAATATAGTGGAGTAGGAATGTTTGGTACATTTCTTTTTGTTTCAGAGAAGACTTTCTAGTAATAGAAGGTCTTTTTCTTATGCTTATGTTCATATAGATGAAGTAAGACAAGCATAGGAGGGGTAATGATGAAGAAGGAATGTATTGTTTGCGGTGGTGAGGAGTTTTTCTCTTCTACATTATATGCACGTACAAAACAAGATTGGGCGTATGCACCAAATATGTATCGATTTGAAAAGGTGTTTATTGAGCATAGGGATGAAGAAAATTATCCAGTGTTTCAAGAAATTACAGCGAAACATTGTTGTGGATGCGGTCATATTATGTTGTATCACGAATGAACACACCAAGTATAACTTGGTGTGTTTTTTTAAAACGCTGACAAAGCAAGCGGATAAAATAAAGTGAATAAAACAGAAAAACTACCAAAACCAATTGCTGTATATCCAAGTGTTCTTGCTCCGAAATTGACAGCTAATAAGCCGACTAAAATCGCAAGAGAGCCGAGTGTAACCGGATAAAATGCAATTGAGAAAAGCGAAAGAAATAAAGCGACATAGCCTATCATTGCACTGGTATTTGTACCTTCTATTTCATTTGCAATTTCTTTACGCTTATGTCTAATTGGAATGCCAGCTGGTGATATTTCAGCTGCATACTCTTCGTTTTTTTCACCACTTTTAAAATGATGATTTCTCTTTCTTCGCATGTACATCCCTCTCTTTCAATTGGGTGTACCTATAGTATCTTTCATAAAGAGAAGAACATGAGTATGAGTTAAACCCAAGTAAAGCAAAAATTGGAGAATAAAGATTCCATTGTTCGCATGTACATCTCCTAATGAAGATAAACAGGAATTTTGGAAAATGATGTAGAATGATAATGAGTGATAAAACGTGAAGGTAGGGGAATGTATGACGAAATTTAATTGGCATGAATCAGCAGAGAAAAAATGGGATAGTAGTGCAGAATTTTGGAATCAAAATAGTCAGGAGATGTGGGACAGCGGGAGTAGGAGTACAATTATTCCATTTTTTGAACAGTACGTGAAGAAAGAAGCTCAAGTACTCGATGTTGGTTGTGGTGATGGATACGGTACATATAAATTAAGTCGCGCGGACTATAAAGCAGTTGGAGTAGATTTATCAGAAGTGATGATTCAAAAAGGGAAGGAGCGCGGAGAAGGACCGGATTTACCTTTTATAAAAGGAGATCTCTCTTCCTTACCATTTGAAAATGAACAATTCGAAGCAATTATGGCAATTAATTCTTTAGAATGGACAGAGGAGCCATTACGAGCATTAAATGAGATAAAGCGTGTTTTAAAAAGAGATGGATATGCATGTATTGCAATTTTAGGACCGACCGCGAAACCACGAGAGAACAGTTATCCTCGTTTATACGGCAAAGACATTGTTTGTAATACGATGATGCCTTGGGAATTTGAACAGTTAGCGAAAGAACAAGGTTTTGAAGTTGTAGATGGCATCGGTGTATATAAGCGCGGAGTAAATGAGAAGATGTTAGGTCAACTACCTACAGAGTTACAACAATCGTTAACATTCTTATGGGTATTTATGTTAAAAAGCGTATAAAGAAATGAAAGAATTTTTAGGAGGTAAATAAGTGCAGAAAATACAAAAAACTGATACAATATCATCAGAACCAATTAAAGGGGGACTAGGGTATATGACAACTACTACAACAGTTAAATCCGATATTGAAATCGCACAAGAAGCGAGTATGAAGAAGATTCAAGAAATTGCAGCTGATTTAAATATTTTAGAAGATGAATTAGAGCCATACGGGCATTATAAAGGTAAGTTATCTCTTGATATTTTTAAGCGCTTACAAGATGAAAAAGACGGTAAAGTTGTTTTAGTAACAGCGATTAACCCAACTCCAGCTGGAGAAGGTAAATCAACAGTAACAGTTGGTTTAGGTCAAGCTTTTAACAAAATTGGTAAGAAAACAGTAATTGCACTTCGCGAACCATCTCTTGGACCAACGATGGGATTAAAAGGCGGAGCAGCAGGTGGTGGTTTTTCACAGGTTGTACCAATGGAAGACATTAACCTTCACTTTACTGGAGATATCCATGCGATCACAACTGCCAATAACGCGTTAGCGGCGTTTATTGATAATCATATCCAACAAGGAAACACACTGGGGATTGATACACGTAAAATCGTTTGGAAACGCTGTGTTGACTTAAATGATCGTGCCCTTCGTAATGTAGTAATTGGTCTTGGTGGACCGGTTCAAGGTGTACCACGTGAAGATGGTTTTGATATTACAGTAGCATCTGAAATTATGGCCGTATTCTGCCTTGCAACAGATATTCAAGATTTAAAAGCGCGTCTATCTCGCATCGTAGTTGCTTATAACTTTGCAAATCAACCTGTAACGGTAAAAGATTTAGGTGTAGAAGGTGCGTTAACATTATTATTAAAAGATGCATTAAAACCAAACTTAGTACAAACGTTAGAAAATACACCAGCTATTATTCACGGCGGACCATTTGCGAATATCGCTCACGGTTGTAACAGTGTTATCGCTACAACAATGGCAGCAAAATTAGGTGATTATGTTATTACAGAAGCTGGATTCGGTGCTGATTTAGGCGCTGAGAAGTTTTTAGATATTAAAGCTCGTGCAGCTGGTATTAAACCAGAAGCAGTTGTTATTGTTGCTACTATTCGTGCGCTTAAAATGCATGGCGGCGTAGCGAAAGATCAATTAAAAGAAGAAAATGTAGACGCATTAGCAAAAGGTATGGAAAACTTACAGAAGCATGTTGAAACAATTCAAAGCTTCGGTGTGCCTTTCGTAATTGCAATTAATAAATTCATTACAGATACAGATGCAGAAGTTGCATACTTACAAGAGTGGTGTAATGAGCGTGGCTATGCGGTATCCTTAACAGAGGTTTGGGAGAAAGGTGGCCAAGGCGGAGTTGACCTTGCTGAAAAAGTGTTAAAAGAAATCGAAAAAGGTGAGAACAACTACGCACCACTTTATGAATTAGAATTACCATTAGAAGAAAAAATTCGTACGATTGCTCAAAAAGTTTACGGTGCAAAAGATATTGAATTTGCTCCGAAAGCACGTAAGCAATTAGCTCAATATGAAGGAGAAGGCTGGAGTAACCTACCAATTTGTATGGCGAAAACACAATATTCTCTTTCTGATGATGCAACGAAATTAGGACGTCCATCTGACTTTATTGTTACAATTCGTGAGCTGAAACCATCTATTGGTGCAGGATTTATCGTTGCGTTAACAGGAACAATGTTAACAATGCCAGGCCTTCCAAAACAGCCAGCAGCACTACAAATGGATGTAAATGAAGATGGAAAAGCAGTAGGTTTATTCTAAAAGGTTGTAATTCATCTCGTTTATCTGTAAACTATATATACATCAAGTGGCGCCTTTCCATCGAAAGGCGCCTGTTTTTTGGAGGAAATTATGTTTGATCCAACTGCTTTTGATAATTTAAAAGTAATCGTAGAAGGTGCTGTTTATGATTTTGATTTACATGGAGATATTCTTGTAACAAATCGAAAAGATATGATGGATCTTGCTTCATTAAGTCGTATATATCATATTTCATTTCAGTTAACCGAACTATTCGAACCGTTAGTAGAAGCAACATTTTCACTATCTGTAGATGCAAAGAACTTGTCTGGTGAAATATTAGAAGTACCACAATTTACACCAGGATGTGAAATGAAGTTAGCATTTTCATTCCCGATTGAAAAACCAGGAGTAGTGTGTAGTGAAATTGAAACTTTCATGCATTCTATATGGGGAAAAGAAAGAATGATTACGCAAAAACTTTCATACGAATATAATAAGCAAGCGATTTCATATCATAATAAGGTAGAGGTTCTATTTCAAAAAGCGATTACAGAAGACCATGTTGATGATTTAATAGCTGTTATTTCACACATGATAGAAACGGTGCGAACAATACAACATTTTCTTCAAAAATAGAGATAAAGGAGAAAAACAAATGATAAAAGATATGCAACCATTTTTACAACAAGCTTGGGAGAAGGCTGGTTTTAAAGAATTAACTGAAATTCAAAAACAAGCGATTCCAACTATTTTAGAAGGACAAGACGTTATAGCTGAATCTCCAACTGGAACAGGAAAAACATTAGCGTACTTATTACCCCTTTTACATAAAATTAATCCTGAAATAAAACAACCACAAGTTGTTGTTTTAGCGCCAACACGTGAGCTTGTAATGCAAATTCACGAAGAGGTTCAAAAGTTTACAGCAGGAACTGAAATTTCAGGTGCATCTTTAATTGGTGGTGCAGATATTAAGCGCCAAGTTGAAAAATTAAAGAAACACCCGAGAGTAATTGTCGGTTCACCAGGCCGTATTTTAGAATTAATTCGTATGAAAAAGCTAAAAATGCATGAAGTGAAAACAATTGTATTTGATGAGTTTGATCAAATTGTAAAACAAAAAATGATGGGTGCTGTGCAAGATGTAATTAAATCAACGATGCGCGATCGTCAATTAGTATTCTTCTCGGCGACAATGACAAAAGCTGCAGAAGACGCAGCACGTGATTTAGCAGTTGAACCACAATTAACACGTGTAACACGTGCAGAGTCAAAAAGCTTAGTTGAGCACACATATATCATTTGTGAGCGACGCGAAAAGAATGATTATGTAAGAAGAATTATGCATATGGGTGATGTAAAAGCAGTTGCTTTCTTAAACGACCCATTCCGTTTAGATGAAATTACGCAGAAATTGAAATTCCGTAAAATGAAAGCAGCAGCTCTTCATGCAGAGGCAAGTAAGCAAGAACGTGAAGCAACGATGCGTGCATTCCGCGGCGGGAAATTAGAAATTCTACTTGCTACTGATATTGCAGCACGCGGTATCGATATCGATGATTTAACACATGTAATTCATTTAGAGTTACCAGACACTGTAGACCAATATATTCACCGCTCAGGACGTACTGGACGTATGGGGAAAGAAGGAACAGTCGTTTCTCTTGTAACACAACAAGAAGAGCGTAAATTACTTCAATTTGCAAAAAAACTAGGTATCGTGTTTACGAAGCAAGAAATGTTTAACGGATCATTTGTAGAAACGAAACCGAAAGCACCAAAGAAAAAGAAACCAGCATTTACTGGGAAGAAAAAGCCTAGATAAAGAATTGGGGAAGGCGTAACTATTTGTAGTTACGTCTTTTTTATTTGCAATTGAATAATACAAGGAGGTTTATTAATGGTTATTAAAATGTATCTATCATCATTTTTTAAATCAACATATGTACAAGGAAGTAATATAAAAAAAGTCGAATATTAAATTGATGCGAAATAATAAAAAGAAGGTACATATATGGATAGGAAATTAGGAATGTTTTTGAATACGAAATATATTGAAGTAAACGAAGGAATACAAAAAGCAAGGGAATGGGATTTAGAATATATTCAATTATATGCTATGAATAAAAACTTCAACTTAGCTAATATTTCAATGGTAGAATGGACTGCTTTAAAGAAAAGCTTATCTTTTAATGGAATAAAGATTCCATCATTAGCAATTAGTTTTGGAGAAAATGGAATTATAGGAACAGAAGCTGGCAGTGCAATAGATCAGATTAAATATATTACTGACAGAGGCTTGGAGCTGGGAGCAAAGATAATAACAGCTCATATTGGGAAAGTTCCAGATGATGAAAAAAGTGAGTACTATGATAAAATGGTACGGGTTTGTTATGAGATAGGGGAATTAGCATTCAAATTTGGGGGAGTCTTTGCTATTGAGACGGGATCTGAAAAAACAATAGTATTAAAACAATTTTTAGAAACTGCAAACTCGAAAGGACTAGCTGTTAACTTTGACCCAGCAAATTTAATAAGTGATGTAAATGAAAATCCGGAAGAAAGTTTATTACTATTAAAAGATTATATAGTACAAACTCATATTAAAGATTGTAAAGAAGTGAAAAGCGATCGTTCAAGTAAGTATATAGAAGTAGCAGTAGGAAATGGTGAAGTGGATTTCGATATATTCTTCAAAGTATTAGATGAAATTGGATTCGACGGATATAACATGATTGAAAGAAATGATTATTTTGACGAACTGGATGGGATGAGTCAGTCGATAAATTTTGCAAAGAAGTACATACCAACTTAAAAGGAATAACGAAAGCAGCTGTAGAAAGCTACATAGAATGTAAAATAACAATAGGAGGAATACAAATGATCCATAAAGTTGGACAAATTATGCTGTATGTAAATAATCAAGATGAGGCAGTAAATTTTTGGACTGAAAAGGTAGGGTTTCATGTAGTTGCAAAGGAAGATAACAAACAAGGAATGAGATGGATTGAAATTGCTCCAACTAAAGATGCAGAAACGAGTATCATACTACATAATAAAGAAGTGATTTCGAAAATGAGCCCAGAATTGAATCTTGGTACACCGTCTTTAATGTTTTTCACAGAAAGTCTTGATCAATTATATATAGATTTAACAAATAAAAATGTTACTGTTGGCGAAATGGTAACTATGCCCTCTGGTAAAGTATTTAATTTTGCTGATAGTGAAGGGAATTATTTCGCGGTTATGGAAAAGAACCAATAATAATATTGCTTTGTGAAAATCCCCCTCAAACATATTGAAAGGGATTACATGTTTGAGGGGGATTTTTCATTAGAGAGTTGATTAATAAAAAATACGCCTTTTTCAATAGCTGTCTCAATATAACCGGCAATTTGATTAAACGTAAACACCTGTAATTCTTCATGCAGATGTTGCTCGGGATACAACATATCTTCAAAAAGATACTTTCGAAAAGCTAAAACGTTTTCTTTAGAAACCTCTTCAATATCTACAATGTGAGCTTCTTGATTAAAAAGAGAGAAAAGATGTTGTTCTTTATCGTAATGATGAAGTAACTTTGCATTTAACAATTTAAAATCGTTATAGTACATAGGTGCGATTGTTTCGTCGGTCTCTATCCTATTTTTTAGCCAAGGTAGAAAAAAGCCGCTTAGCCAATTATCATCGGCAATGAGATGGGTGTAATAACCTAAGAGAAAAGGGGAATCCATATGAATTTTATATTTTTGAAAAAAAGAATTGAAATCTATCCTTCTCGTATAGTTTTTCGTCGTACCAGCGTAAAAGTGTGAAGTTCCTTTTTCTTCTGCTGAATGAACCGCATCAGGGGCTACCCCTCCAAGTATGAAAGATGTTTTATCTTGAATACATAGTTTTTCGGCAATACCATTAGCGATAATAACATGCATAATTCGTGATCCCATGAATGACACCTCGGTTTCAAGTATTCATTTCAGGAAGAGGACTGAGCAGTTAGTATTACTTTCCCTGTACTTTTTCTACTTTCGACCCATTCATGTGCTTTCCCTGCATCTTGGAGTGGAAAAGATTTTGTAGCCTTGATTTGCAAACGTCCGTCACGCAAATAACGGAATACTTCATTTGCAGTTTCTTGGAGTAGTTCAGGACGTTTTTTTCGTGTAGTTCCAAAGCTAAAACCGAGTATAGAGCGGCAACTTGCGTGTAAATCTTTCGTTTGGAAATTGCCAATTTCACCACTAGCATTACCGAAATGAACGAGGCGACCGTAATAAGCAAGACATTTTAAACTTCTTTCCGAAACAGTTCCAGAAATAGAGTCTAAAATGATATTTACGCCTTCTCCATTTGTCAGCTCATTGACTTTCTCTACAAAATCTTCATCTTGATGATAAATAACATAATCAGCTCCAGCATCTAAAGCAATTTCTTTTTTTGCTTCACTTCCGACAGTACCTATAACTGTTCCAGCCCCTAATAGTTTTGCAAGTTGAATAGCTGTAGTACCAATTCCGCCAGCAGCCGCATGAATGAGTACAGATTCACCTTGTTGAAGCCTTGCTACATTTGCGAGTAAATTATAGCTTGTGAAAGATACGATAGGGCATGATGCTGCAGTTTGAAAATCGACTTCATCAGGTAAAGCAAAAGTAAGGTTTTCGTTTGCGACAACGTATTCTGCGTAAGAGCCATTTTGAGGAAATGCAATGACACGCTGTCCAGGATAAATCTTTTTCACATGAGAACCGACACGTTCTACAATACCAGCGGCATCTATCCCTGGAATAAAGGGAAATGCTTTATTTCCTTTTTTGCCATATCGTGATTTAACATCGGCGAAATTAACACTCGTAGCAACAACACGAATTAAAACTTGATTTTCTGAAATAACCGGCATATCCACATCTGTATATTGCATCACTTCAGGACTACCGAACGACGTTACAACGATAGCTTTCATCATGTATCCTCCTAAATTTAACTATATAAATCATTTTAAAGCGTCATTAGAAATTGGAAAATTATATAATAGTTATGCAAGGTTATAAGTGAAGCTTATGAACTTATTGAATCATCATATTAATTTATATAAAAATTTTAAAAAAATCGAACGAATTATGAATTACTTGCCAATATAAAGTGTAAGACAAAGGAGGGATGGTATATGAAGGGTGAAACAACGTATACAGATTTAATCCAATTAACTTTATCAGGAAATAAAGAAGCGTATAGTGAGTTGTATGATGTGACGATTCAAGAAGTTTATAAAACAGCACATTTTTTGATTGAAGATAAAACGGATGTAGATGATGTCGTTCAAGAAATATACATACAGCTATATGAATCGCTTCGTAAGTATGATAGCGAGAAGCCATTTCGTCCTTGGCTAATTGGACTTGCGATTAAACAAATTCACTCTTATAGAAGAAAGAGGTGGATGCGACTACGAATTGTAAAAAAAGCAGAAGAGCAAAGAAAACCAGTACAAATTGATTTTTCTAATGATCTTATAAGTAAAATATCAAACCAAAAACTAATCGAACTTATTCATAAATTACCGTATAAATTGAAACAAGTTATTATTTTAAGATACTTACACGATTACTCTCAAGAAGAAGTAGCACAAATATTACATATTCCAATTGGTACTGTGAAATCTAGAATTCACGCAGCATTAAAAAAACTACGTCAAAAAGAGCAAATAGAGGAAATCTTTTTAGGAGAGGTAGGGAATGTGAAATGAGTTTAGATTGTAGAGTTCGAGAATCTATACAAGAAGAAGCCAAGAGGATTGTTGCCCCGCCGGAGTTGAAAGAAAAAGTAATCGTTCAAATAAAAATGAATCGTGGTGGAAGTAAGAGGAAGAAACGCCTTATCGCAGGAGTACTTGCAGCAGCTCTTTTAATCCCGACGACTGGTTTTGCGTATCAATCTATTATGGCGGATGGTATATACGGATCTTTTGAGAATTTAAAAAAACATGCCGGAGCGATGACATTAGAAGCGTATATGCGTTTTAGTGCAAAATTATCAGAAGCGAAAGATGAAATGGGAGCGAAAGAATATGAAGAGTTTACAAAAGAATTAAAAAAATTAACAAATGCAAAGCTTGAGTACGGAGATTCGAACGGTAATATTGATTATGATCAATTATCATCAGAAAAAAGAGAAGAAATGAAAAAGGTAAGTATGGGCCTTCAACCATACTTTGATAAATTAAATGGTCATAAATCTAGTAAAGAAATATTAACACAAGAAGAGTTTGATCGCTATATGGAAGCTTTAATGACACATGAAATAGTACGAGTGCAGACAAAATCAACTGGTGGAATGAAAATAGAAGAAGTACCTGAGGCGTACAAAGAAAGATTTATTAAAGCGGAGCAGTTTATGGAGTATGTAGATGAAAAGGTGAGATAAGTAAAAAAGCTCATAGCTATAGCTGTGAGCTTTCTGTATTGAAACGGAAACATATTAACCACCTATTCCTTTTGCTAGCAATAGGAAATATGCAACTACTAGTATTATTCCATTTAATACTGTACCAACTATTGCGAATAACCAATTCTTTGACGCTATCGCAAAAATAATTCCGAGTAATGAGAGAATACCTAGTATCGAAATAACTAAAGTTAAATTTGCATTAGGCCCTCTTAGAATAAAGAAAGAACATATGCTTGCGAGAAACATTAGACACGAGAATCCAAAAAATCTATACATAATAATTCTCCCTTGATTGAAATGTCTTTTGACTTAGTGCAAGATTTACTTTAGTTTAACATAAATTTCCTTTTATCGTGTATAGCGACTTTTACAAGTAATATTGCATTTATAAATAAACCGCTGAAACCAATGACATTTAAGTATTGGTCATCAATTATATTTTTTAATAGTTGCATTGTCCTTTTGTATAAAACAATCTAATAGTGAGTAACCAGCTATTAAACTAATAATCGTAACAAAAGTTGTATTTATAAGAATAATATTAGCTAAATAAGGTAAGTACGAACCAACTGGTGAAAAGAGTAGAGCTGGAGAAAAGGAAATGAATAGCGTAGGCAACGTAATAGCGATAAACTTATCCGGTTGAAAGTTCCAGATTTGTTTACTCGTTTCGCGATTAATGGATTGAAGGAATCGTAATAAAATGCCAACGATAAGAGGGAAGAGTGTAAAGTAGAATAATCTTGGATATACGTTAAAGTTCACCTGCGCATCTGTATCTAAATAAAATTGAATTTTCACTCCGACAAATAATAATAAGACGATAAATAATGTGAAGCAGAGGTATAGCATCACTTTTTGCACTATATTCCACCATCCTTTACTAAAAATATATTCAAAGAAAAAAGAGATATACAATAACGACTGTTGTATATCTCTTTTTTTACTGCTAATTAATAGTGGAATTTGTTTTTTCTAGCTTAGTGAAATAATCAATAATGCCCATCGCGCTAATTTCTATATCTAGATGTAAAATGTTATAAACGGAATGATCTGATGGGACGTTTAATTTTGTAAGATGAGAAGAGATTTTATCCATCAATAATGTTTGTAATGCTTTAGTAGCCTCATCGAAATCATTATATTTTTCAAAGACCTCTTTACCAGTATGAACGAAAATAGGTAACCAATGTTCTAGTTGGTTATATACTTCTGTAACATTGGACGATGCGCCGTAATGGCCGAAATAAATAGTATCTACATTCATACTTTGAATATGATTTTTAGAAGCAATCATCGCATCTGGTTGGAATTGTGAAGGGGACGTTGATGGTAGATACAGTTCTACACCAAGGTCTGCAAGTTCTCTATAATAAATTCCAATTGTATCGCCAGTAAAAATGCCGTTTGTTAATGAATCGTGAATGCTAATATGGTGCTTCGCATGTCCCGGTGTATCATAAAATGTAAGGATGCGGTCTTCTGCAATTTTTAACGTATCACCATGTTGTACAATATGAACACGTTCTTCTTCAATTGGAAGAATTGGGTCAAAAAGTTTATCGAAATCTTCTTTGTACACAGCTTTTGCACCTAAAATAAGTTTTGTTGGATCAATCATATGACGAGCCCCGCGCGAATGTACATATAAAGTAGCGTTTGGACACTTTTCCATCATTAGCCCAGCTGCGCCGGCGTGATCTAAATGAACATGTGTAACGATAATGTTTTTAACATCATTTAAATCAATATGTAATTGTTGTAAGCCGTCTAAAATATAGGGAAGAGAAGGGGCTGCACAAGTTTCAATTAAAGTAATATCGTCACCTAATAAAACGTACGTACCTGTTCGTTCATTATGTTGTAAATCAAAATCATCAATAAGATATAGGTGAGAAGATAATTGCTCTACTTTTTTCATCTTTACCACTCCTTATATACGATATATAACTATTATACGCTAAAAATACAAAAAGGCAGAAAACGAAAGCTTCGTCTTCTGCCTTTTTGTAATGTTGTTAATTCGTTTGTTCTTTATTGATAGACATAACGAACAGTCCAACAATGCCGCCAACTAATGGAAGCATAATCTCTCCTGCTAAATTAAAGTAGGAGCTTAAGAATAAACCATTTACATCGATTACCCAGCCAATAACATACAATAACATCATATATAGTACGAAATAAAACTCGCGATTTGAAATCGTTTCATGTTGTGCAGTTTTCATAATGAACACCATCCTTTTCTATAATAATAGAATATAAACTGTCACATTTTGTTCACATTTCAATTGTAAAACTTTCCATCATAAAAGTCTAGTAGTTTGTGTCGAATTTTCGAACAGAAATAAAGCGCTGTCATTTTAGCGTGTAAGTACGTAATAAGAGCTGTATATTTACGAATGTAGTATAGTATAAACATAGAATGATAGTGTAGAGAGGGGTAGGAGCAATGACAGTTTATGATTTTTCTGCTAATACGATAACAGGAGAAGATAAATCGTTAAAAGATTACGAGGGAAAAGCGCTTCTTATTGTAAATGTGGCTAGTAAATGCGGGTTTACACCGCAATATAAAGGATTACAAGAAGTATATGATAAATATAAAGACCGAGGATTAGAAATACTCGGTTTCCCTTGTAACCAATTCGGAGGACAAGAACCAGGAACAGAAGCAGACATTACAAGCTTTTGTGAATTAAACTACGGTGTAAACTTCCCTATGTTTGCAAAGATTGATGTAAAAGGTGATAAGGCTCATCCTTTGTATACATACATGACAGAACAAGCACCAGGTTTACTCGGTATGAAATCAGTAAAATGGAACTTTACAAAATTTCTAATTGGAAAAGACGGAAAAGTAATAGGACGTTTTGCACCGCAAACGAAGCCTGTGGATTTAGAGGGTGAGATTGAGAAGGTACTTGGGGAATAACTAGGATTTTCACTTTATTTAAAAAACGCCTCAAAGAACAATGTAGTTCTTTGAGGCGTTTTCTTTAAACTCACATTATAAAGATTAAATCACTGTATTGAATTCAGTTGATTTAGGCGGAGAAGCTGCTTTTTTCATAAGCACTTCCCATAAGTGTACGGATTTCTTCCATTCGGATGCGGCCTGTCCTTTTTGATACATAGCATTCTCATAACTGAAAGTAAGTTGTTGCATATCAGTCGAGTTGTAAAGTGTATCGATATGGAGAGCATATTCTCGGAATGTTTGACTTTCTCCTCGTCGTATACCAATTCTCGCAAATTGTTTTAAAAGTGCATCGTAAGCTTTTGTATAAACGGCATCGTCTTTTCGATATTTATAGAAAAGAATAATAAAAAATGTAATCCACTTCATTCTAGTGGTGAAGAGAGTGTATCCTATAATACAAATCGGTATCGTAGAGATGAATACGTACCACCAAGAAAATCCATTTTTAGAATTTGGAATCTTTTTAGTAGAAGATTCTTCTGTATCTTCTATTAAACTTTTGAGCTTTGCTTCATTGTTTCGTTGTTGTATTGGTTCGTTATTAGAATTATATGCTTCGTTATTTTGTAAAGTAGGAGCAGGAGTATTATTTGTAAAATTATAGGGATTGGTAAATCCTTTTGTTGGTTCGAATGGAATCCATCCGTATCCTGGGAAATATACTTCGACCCAAGAGTGTGCGTTATCGTTCGCGATTTTATAAACATCTTCACCTTCTGCACCAACAAGTGTATTATCCAGAGTTCCTTCTGTATAACCTTTTACCCAGCGAGCAGGAATCCCGGCAGAACGAAGTAACACAATCATAGATGTCGAAAAATTATTACAGTAGCCGCTTTTTGTATCGAAAAGGAATTGATCAACATAATCTTGGTTTTTGGCAGGGAATGAGACATTCGCTGTTTCATATACAAAAGAATGGTCGGTGAAATAGTTTTCAATAGCTAATACTTTATCATATCGATTGACTTTATCATTTGTTAGATTAACAGCTAAGTCCCTTACTCGCTCTGGTAATGATTCGGGAAGTTGGGTGTACTTTGTCATAAAATAAGGACTTGTTTCATGACCTTCATTTGTTTTTACAGCTTTCAAGTTTTCTATGGAAAACTCCGGGATTTCATATGTTACTTTATATGAATTCAAAGTAGTAGAAGAGTCTCCGTCCATCGTATAGATTTTTTCTGAAAATGGGTCAACATTGTATGATACATCAGAAGAAGCTTCAACTGATACTAATCCTGCTGGATAGGTAAGGTGAGGGTAACTTTTTTGCATGGTGATTGTTGCCTTAGTTGTCTCCTTTTTTGTATTTTGTTCGTACCAGCTCACGACGTCGTTTTTATTTTTAAAAGAAACCTTCTTTTGATTTTCAGAAACTTCCCAGCCTTTTCCGGTATAAAAATCTTTCGTTTCTACTCTCCAATATTGTTTGTTTTGCGCTTGTGCTGTGAAAACAATTGTAGGATCCGCCTTAAAAGGACCACCTAATTTTGAGTCATCTAAACCATATCCGATTTTAGAAAATTCTTGCTTTTTACTTGCTTCAGATGTGTTGAATTTTAAAAAATCTATTGGGTTTGGCCATTGAGGGCCAAATTTTGGAGCAAAGTATGCGATGGTTGCTGACAATACAATAAATATTGTAAGAGGTCTAAGTAATTTTGAGATTTCTCTAGCATAATTTTGTAAGTGTTCACTCTCTTTTATTCGTTCTATGTGAAGAAGACTAAGCATAAAAAAGCCGCTGACAATAGTACGAATAATGGCGTAGTTTGCATTGTATAAATGTAAGTTATGAAAAATTATGATATAAGTAATAGTCAATATAAGAAATAACAATCCACGCTTTTTATGAATTATCCAAAAAGAGATGAAAGCACCCAAAAACCAAAATGATAGAAAAAATAAAACTGTTGGAAAAACAGGAGAAATATCTAGCAAATTCCCTTGGAAAAACAGGGAGGAATTTCGAGAAATATCAGTGAAAAAATTCGTTAGCCAAGATGGATTTATAAAAGAATTTTTATAATACAGGAAATGAGTGATGAATAACATCGTAACGATTTTTATTGGAATCTGCCATCTTGCTTGAAAAAAAGAGAGAGTGAAGCAAATTCCTATAAATATTACAAAAATATCTAATCTACCTACGTTTGTAATACCTATAAGGGGTCTTAGCCATTCTAGTAAAAGTAGAAATGCACATACATGCATGAAGAATCTACTCATATCCCATTTGTATTTTGTTTGTAATGTTGTCATTTGCTCACCTCAAAAACCACATTTGTATATCGGTTTTCATAAACCACATTTACAAATATTTTTCGTTTTTGTAGAGTTTCTAAAATACTTAGTTCTCGATGTGAGAGTTGATTCGGTTTTTCTTTCACGACAAAAACTAGTAATTTTCTATTTTGTATAGCGGCATAGTCAGCCGTTTTTTGAATATCAGGAGAAAGATCGCTTGTCACAAGTAGTATCGTTACGGGCTCATAAACTTTTTTTAATTCCATCTCTACACTCCGAGAGAGCGGGAATACACTGTCTGCTTGTACTTTCGCTAAATGACAAAAGATTTGTTGCAACTGGCTATCTCCATTGTCTAAAGGGAAAAAAGTACGTTCTTTTCCGACAGACACGAATGACGCTGGTGAATTTTGCTTCAAGACAGCCCTCACAATAGAGGCAGTAAACGTTACGACTGATTCAAAAAGAGGAGACTCGGTTCTGTCCATGAATATCATAATATTATGGCTGCGCTGTTGCTCAAATTCTTTCGTCATAATGTTGTTCGTTCGTGCAGTTGCTTTCCAATCAATCCATGAAAAGCGGTCACCAGGTTTATATTCTCTGACACCGACAGAGACTGTAGAGTTTTTTGCTAAATTGAGATTTGCAGAAAGCGCTCCTTGTTCGAAATGATTTTCCAATTGTCGATATGTTATATCTACATACTGCGGATAGACTAAATATGTATCTGGAACTGACAAAGTTACTTCTTTCTCCATCATGCCGAATAAATCGCCAGTTTTGATACGTACGCTTGAAAAAGTGTGTTCTCCTCTAGGGATTGTGTCAATAACATATTGAAAAGAAATATTTCGTTTTAATCCCGGAAAAAGTATTGCCTTATTCAACTTTGTTTGTCTACAACTTGTAAAGTGTGGTGGCAGTTCATCTTCTATAACTAAATAAAGTAAAGGGAAAGGAAATTTTCTTTTTATTGTAATGGTGCTTACAAATGGTTCTCCAGCTACATAATCGTTTTGATTTGTTATTCTTTTTACTTCAGCGCCCCGTAAAGCGTAGAAGGGAAGTAATAGTAAATAAAGGCCGATAGGAATCATACTGTAAAACAGAAACCAACTTACAAATCCTCCTTGAAGCATAGCGTATATAAATGTTAAGACTAGGCATAAAGGGATTAGTAATAACTTCGTAACGTGATATAGTGCTCGTAGCATGCGTTTCATCAAAGGTTCATCGTCCTTTGAGTCGGCACGGCAGTTCGTGCAACGATTTTTGAAATAACTTGTTCTCCTGTAATTCCTTCAAATTTTGCTTCCATTTTTAGAATAAGTCTGTGAGCTAACACGTAAGGAGCTAAAAATTTAACATCGTCTGGAATAACATAATTTCTACCATGGATGAATGCATAAGCCTGTGAAGCTTTCATTAAAGCAATTGAGCCACGTGGACTTGCGCCTAGTTGTATAGAACTATAAGAACGAGTCTGACTAACAAGCTTTACAATGTAATGCTTGATTGCTTTGTCCATACTTACTTCCCGTACGCTTTGTTGTAAATAAAGTAATTCTTCTATTGTAGTAATGGCCTGTAATTGAGAGAGTGGATTTGTTTTTTCCATCCGGTTTAAAATTTCAAATTCTTCTTCTGGTGTAGGATATCCCATTTTTAGTTTCAATAAGAATCGATCGAGCTGAGCTTCTGGTAGAGAGTATGTTCCTTCATATTCGACCGGATTTTGTGTAGCCATTACAAAGAACGGCTTTGGTAACGCTCTAGTAATACCATCGATTGTGATATTGCCTTCTTCCATACATTCAAGTAAAGCAGATTGTGTCTTAGGAGATGTACGATTAATTTCATCAGCAAGTACAAAGTTCCCCATAATTGGTCCAGGCTTAAATTCAAATTGGAGCTCTTTTGGATTATAAATAGAAACACCTGTGACATCTGACGGCAGTAAATCAGGTGTGAATTGAATTCGCTTGTAATCAGCATCAATGGATTTAGAAAGAGTACGTGCTAGCATTGTTTTCCCGACACCGGGAACATCTTCTAATAGTACATGACCTTCAGCTAAGAGAGCTGTCAAAGCTAAGATCGTTTCTTTTCGTTTTCCGACCATTAACTTTTCAATATTGTTAATTATTTTTTCTATAATGGGATGTAATGAATCAAGCTGTGGCATAGAAATCCTCCTAATTGTATTATCGTTTTTAATTTATTTAGTGGAAAATAGAACGTGTCCCTCTATTTGCGAGTAGTAAACTTTTACCTTTAATTCTGAGAATATTCAGATTATTTATTTCGATTACATCTAGTATAATTGTTTCCGTAACTAAGGGCAATATGGTAAATAATGATTTGTAGTTTTATGTAAAATATGTATTGATATAAACTAGTATTGTCAGTAAAACATAGAGGAGGGGAAGGAAAGAGTGACCTCAATGTGGAAAATAAATTGCGTAGGAAACCCTACGCGTAAAGTTTTGAAAATCTATTAATACGCCTTGTGATTAAAATGTATATGAATAAAAAATATAGTTGACTTCATGTGGAGGCTAGCCACTTAAATTATTACAATACTTTATTTTCCTCTTTTATAATACTTTTCGTTTATCTAACCAAATATGAATTAATTCTACTAATTCTATTGTTTCAATCTCACAATATTCTCCTTTACCGTCTTCGGCTAAATTGTCTAACACAGTAGTTGTATCGTTCCGAATTTCTAAACCGCAAATGTTGCCATTTACTACTACATAATTTTTTTCTCCGTTCAAAACACTATGTATTTCTTCTAAAATCCAATCTCCAAAAGCTGAAACTTCAATTCCTAAAAAAGTTTCAACAAGTTTAATTTCTTGAGGAAGTCTCATAACTAAATCTCTACTGTTAAGTACTTCAAAACTATATGGATATTTCATGACTATTTTACTCCTTTATTTCTGGCTTGAGTGACTCTATTTACTTCTCCATTAATCTCATAAGCTCTATTAAGGTAATAAGTTCTTATACTATCATCACTCTTTTCCTACTTAAATTATAGTAAAAGTAGATTGTTATTAAACTTATCTATCCAATATTTCTCTGCTGTAGGAATGAATTTAGTGAAATCTTCATATGTACCAATCCAATCTTTTGGTACATAGTTTTCGTATGATGCCGGTTCTGGAAACATTGAATATAGTATTTTATTATCAAAGTTAATTAATAAGACTGGACTAAAATCTAATAGATCTTCTCCTGCATGTTTACTTTTAATATTTTCAAGTAATAAATAAGTTAATTCCTCTTTAGTTACATTATATTTATTGATTCTTAGTAAAAATACTTCTACATTTTCATTATTTAATACTTGTATTCCATTTCTTTCTCCCGGTTCCTCATTATCTTCAATACTTACACCTAAATTTTTATATGCATTACCTAATTTAATATAATCTAAAAACCATAGTTCTTTATCTGTTACATACCATTTAAACTCATTTTTATATATAACGGCTACTATAATGTTTTCTGCATAAAGCGGTTCTAATAGCATAATATCCTCCTTTTATTATTATCTTAAAATTCCGTTATTTTTGGTGCATTCTTCTATTCATTCAATCCAAGTTGCTAACAATTCATATGGATTTCCTGGCGTTTTTTGTTCAACTATTTTCAGGATAGTTGCCCTTGGTATGGTGAATTTAAAGTATTGTATTTTCATTTGTTAATTCATCTAACGATTTAGGCATATCAAATTTAACAACTCCCAAATTACTTCCTCTATTATATGAAAAAATTTTGCATATCTGTACTTCATCTTAAACTTTGCTAGAAGCAAGGAAGTAATTTAACAGTCAGTGAAGGATGTGAACCCTCCACAATGATTAGATTTTCACTTTTATATATTTTTTCCGGAATTTTTGACAATCTCTTGAACTGTGCGAAATGTCACATCTGTATTTTACAACCTCTCTTATAGTAAGGGTATGTAAGAGAGACGTATTAAAGGAGTGGACAGTATGAAGAAGAAACCTTCAGCACTAATGAGACGTTTAAAATATTTTTCGCCAATAGATCGTTATAACGATAATCATACACAAGAAACATATGAAGATCGCGAATGGGAAAATGTGTACAGAAAGCGTTGGCAACATGATAAAGTAATCCGTTCTACACATGGCGTGAACTGTACTGGTTCATGTAGTTGGAACATTTATGTGAAAGATGGAATTGTAACTTGGGAAGGGCAGGAGCTTAACTATCCAACAACAGGTCCAGATATGCCTGATTTTGAACCACGAGGATGTCCACGTGGAGCAAGTTTTTCTTGGTACATTTATAGTCCACTTCGTGTGAAATATCCGTATGTACGTGGTGTTCTTTGGAGTATGTGGCAAGAAGAACTACAAAATAACGAATCACCACTAGACGCTTGGAAAAGTATTGTAGAAAACCCTGAAAAAGCACGCAAATATAAGCAGGCACGTGGTAAAGGGGGATTCGTTCGTGCGAATTGGGATGAAGTATTACAACTCGTTTCAGCTTCTTTACTTTACACAGTAATTAAATACGGTCCAGACCGAAATGTTGGTTTTTCACCAATTCCAGCTATGTCAATGTTAAGTCATGCTGCTGGTAGCCGCTTTATGCAACTTATGGGTGGACCGATGCTTAGCTTCTATGATTGGTACGCAGATTTACCGCCAGCTTCTCCGCAAATTTGGGGTGATCAAACAGATGTACCAGAAAGTAGTGATTGGTATAACTCCGGATACATTATGACATGGGGTTCAAATGTACCGATGACGAGAACACCAGATGCACACTTTTTAGCGGAGGTTCGATATAAAGGAACGAAAGTCGTTTCAGTAAGTCCTGATTTCGCTGAGTCAACAAAGTTTGCGGATGATTGGATTAGTGTGAAACAAGGTACAGACGGTGCACTTGCGATGGCAATGGGGCACGTGATCTTACAAGAATTTTACGTAGATAATCAAGTGGAATACTTCACAAAGTATGCGAAGCAATATACTGATTTTCCTTTCTTCGTTACATTGAAACAAAAAGGAGACCAATTCGTTGCGGATCGATTCTTAAATGCTTCTGATATTGGACGCGAAACAAAGTTAGGAGAATGGAAACCTGTACTATGGAACGAAAACACGAATGATTTTGCAACACCTCACGGCACAATGGGGTCACGTTGGGATAACGAAAAGAAATGGAACTTACGTTTAGAGGATGAAGAAACAGGCGAAAAGATTGATCCACGTCTTTCTTTACTTGGAATGGAAGATAATGTTGGAACTGTGCAAATTCCGTACTTCTCTGATGATGGAAACAAAGTATTAGAACGTACGATTCCAGTGAAAAAAGTTATGACAGAAGAAGGCGAAGTGTTCGTTACAACTGTATACGACTTAACGTTAGCAAATTACGGCGTGAACCGAGGACTTGGCGGACAAGAGCCAAAAGACTTCAATGATGATATGCCGTTTACACCTGCATGGCAAGAGAAAATGACAGGAGTGAAACGGGAGCTTATTATTCAAATCGCTCGTGAGTTCGCACAAAATGCTGTTGATACAAATGGTCGCTCGATGATTATTGTGGGAGCTGGCATTAACCACTGGTTTAACTCTGATACGATTTATCGTGCCGTTTTAAATCTTGTTCTTCTCGTGGGAGCACAAGGTGTAAACGGCGGCGGTTGGGCACATTATGTTGGCCAAGAAAAGTTACGACCATCAGAAGGATGGCAAACGATTGCGATGGCAAAAGATTGGCAAGGGCCACCAAAATTACAAAATGGTACATCTTTCTTCTATTTCGTAACAGACCAATGGCGTTATGAAGATACACCTGTTGGCCATTTAGCATCACCAATTGAAGGTAACTCACGTTATCAACATCACGGTGATTATAACGTATTAGCAGCACGACTCGGCTGGTTACCTTCTTATCCGACATTCGAGAAAAATGGGATTGAATTATATAAAGAAGCTGTTGCCGCTGGTGCAAAAACGCAAGAAGAAATCGGGAAATATGTTGCACAAAAATTAAAAGAAAAAGAACTGAAATTTGCGATTGAAGATCCAGATAACAAAAATAACTTCCCTCGCAACTTATTCGTATGGCGTGCAAACTTAATTTCAAGTTCCGGTAAAGGACACGAATATTTCTTAAAACATTTATTAGGTACAACAAACGGATTAATGAATGATGATAGTGATTCAATACGACCAGAAGAAATTAAGTGGCATGAGGACGCACCAGAAGGGAAGCTTGATCTACTTATTAATTTAGATTTCCGCATGGCTGGAACAGCACTTTATTCTGATATCGTTTTACCAGCTTCAACTTGGTATGAAAAACACGATTTAAGCAGTACAGATATGCATCCATTTGTACATCCGTTTAATCCGGCAATCGGTTCACCATGGGAAGCACGTTCTGACTGGGATATTTTCACTTCTCTTTCTAAAGCTGTGTCAGATTTAGCGGAGAAAATCAATCTTGAACCAATGAAAGAAGTTGTTGCAACACCACTTCTTCACGATACACCGCAAGAATTAGCGCAACCACTTGGGAAGATTAAAGATTGGAGCAAAGGTGAGTGTGAACCAATACCAGGTAAAACAATGCCACAAATTCATGTTGTCGAAAGGGATTATAAAACGATTTATGACAAAATGACAGCACTTGGACCGAATGCTGGGAAACAACCGATTGGTACAAAAGGGATCTCTTGGTCAGCAGAAAAAGAGTATGAGCAATTAAAGAGCAAATTAGGAGTTGTTCGAACAGATTCTATTGCGAAAGGTTGCCCAGACATAAAAGAAGCAATCAATGCTGCTGAGGCGGTATTAACACTTTCTTCTACAACAAACGGTCATATGGCTGTAAAAGCATGGGAAGCCCTTGAAAAACAAACGGATTTAAAACTACGTGATTTAGCAGAAGAACGTGAAGAAGAATGCTTCACTTTTGAACAAATTACAGCACAACCGAAAACAGTAATCACTTCTCCAGCCTTCACAGGTTCTGAAAAAGGTGGACGACGTTATTCACCATTTACAACAAATGTGGAACGCCTTATCCCTTGGAGAACGATAACGGGTCGACAATCTTTCTACTTAGATCATGACATGATGAAAGAATTCGGTGAAACGATGGCAACATTTAAACCAATTCTGCAACATAAACCGTTCCGTAAATCACGTCCCGAAGTAGAAGGAAAAGAAATTACACTAAACTATTTAACGCCGCATAATAAGTGGTCGATTCATAGTATGTATTTCGATTCATTACCGATGTTAACGCTGTTTAGAGGTGGTCCAACTGTTTGGATGAATAAAGATGATGCGAATGAAGCTGGCGTTGCAGATAATGATTGGATCGAGTGCTTTAACCGTAACGGTGTTGTTGTAGCACGTGCTGTCGTAACGCACCGTATACCGAGAGGAATGGCATTTATGCACCACGCACAAGATCGCCACATTAACGTGCCTGGTACGAAATTAACAAGCACCCGCGGGGGAACGCATAATAGTCCAACCCGTATTCATGTTAAACCAACACATATGATTGGTGGATATGGCCAATTAAGCTATGGATTTAACTACTATGGTCCGACTGGGAACCAGCGTGACTTAAATGTCGTAATCCGTAAACTGAAGGAGGTAGATTGGCTTGAAGATTAAAGCACAAGTCGGAATGGTAATGAACCTAGATAAATGCATCGGCTGCCATACTTGTAGCGTAACATGCAAAAACACCTGGACAAATCGTCCAGGTGCTGAATATATGTACTTCAATAACGTAGAAACGAAACCTGGTATTGGTTATCCGAAGCAATGGGAAGATCAAGAGAAATATAAAGGCGGCTGGGAATTAAAAAATGGTGAAATTCAGCTGAAATCCGGTTCGAAAATGAAACGCCTTATGAATATTTTCCATAATCCAGATCAACCAACAATCGATGATTACTTTGAACCTTGGAACTATGATTATGAAACGTTAACAAATAGTCCGCAGCGTAAGCATCAGCCAGTTGCTCGTCCGAAATCAGCAATTACAGGAGAATTTATCGACAAAATTGAATGGGGTCCAAACTGGGAAGATGATTTAGCTGGTGGACATATAACAGGATTGCAAGATCCGAACGTAAAGAAAATGGAAGAAGAAATTAAAACAGATTTTGAGAATGTCTTTATGATGTATTTACCACGCATATGCGAACATTGTATGAATCCATCTTGCGTATCATCTTGTCCATCTGGTGCGATGTATAAACGTGAAGAAGATGGGATTGTTCTTGTGGATCAAAACGCATGTCGGGCATGGAGATTCTGCGTATCATCTTGTCCATATAAAAAAGTGTACTTTAACTGGCAAACGAATAAAGCTGAGAAATGTACAATGTGTTTCCCGCGTATTGAAGCTGGTATGCCAACAATTTGTTCGGAAACATGTGTAGGACGTATTCGATATATGGGGGTAATGCTATATGATGCTGATAAAGTAAAAGAAGCAGCTTCTGTTGAAGATGAAAAAGATTTATATGAATCTCAGCTTACTGTTTTCCTAGATCCAAATGATTCTGAAGTAGCAGCTGAAGCGAAAAAACAAGGCATTCCTGAAGAATGGATTAAAGCGGCACAACAGTCGCCAATCTATAAAATGATTATCGATTGGAAAATTGCCCTACCTCTTCATCCAGAGTATCGTACAATGCCAATGGTTTGGTATATACCGCCACTTAGTCCAATTATGAACATGGTGGAAGGGAAAGGAAGCAACTGGCAAGCAGAAGAGATTTTCCCTGCTATTGATAATATGCGTATTCCAATTCAATATTTAGCGAATTTACTCACTGCAGGAGATGAATCACATATTCGACTTACATTGAAAAAAATGGCTGTTATGCGAACACATATGAGAGCATTGCAGATTAATAAAGAACCAAATGAAGCTGTATTAAAAGAACTTGGCTTAACAAAACAGGATGTAGAAGATATGTATCGTCTTCTTGCCATCGCAAAATATAAAGATCGCTTCGTCATCCCAACGTCTCACCGTGAACAAGTTGCAGATTTATATAGTGAACAAGGAAGCTGTGGTTTATCATTCGCAGGTGGTCCAGGTTCTTGTATGACAATTTCTTAAATAAAGGGGGCAGAAAAATATGAAACAAAGTTTACAAACTGCTTTTTCATGTTCTTCATTCCTTCTCTCTTACCCGGAACTCGGGTGGAGAGAAGCTGTAAATGAATTGCAAGAAGAGATTGCAGTAATCGAACAGGTAGATGTTAAATCTTCACTTACAGCATTTGTAAAACAAGCACTGGATAAAACGAATGATCAACTCATTGATAGTTACGTATATACATTCGATTTTGGTAAAAAGACAAATATGTATCTTACTTATATGAACACTGGTGAACAAAGAGAAAGAGGTATTGAATTACTCGAGTTAAAACAACATTATAAAAAATCAGGTTTTAGCGTAACAGATAAAGAACTACCTGACTATTTACCACTTTTGCTTGAGTTTTTTGCAAATGCAAATGAGCAAGATAGTGAACCAATTATGAGTAAATACAAGGAGAACATACAAGCATTACACGTTCAGTTAAAAGAAGCAGGTAGTATGTATGAACCAATCCTTGCGGCTGTTCTACTCGCTATTGATACATGGGGTGTACAGACAAATTAGAAAGGAGAGTTGTCAAAATGATGGATCAATTTCTATGGGTATTGTTTCCCTATATCATTTTTGCAATCTTTATCGGTGGACATATTTTTAGATACAACTATGATCAATTTGGATGGACATCAAAATCTAGTGAACTATTAGAAAAGAAAATGCTCCGAATCGGAAGTCTATTATTCCACTTTGGGATCATGTTCGTAATTGGCGGTCATGTTATGGGGATTTTAATTCCAGAGGCTGTATACCGCTCAATAGGTATTTCAGAGCATATGTACCATGTAGTAGCAATTAGTTTCGGGCTTCCAGCAGGTGTTGCTTCTATCATCGGTTTAATTATACTAACGTACCGCCGTGTAACAGTAAAACGTATCATTGCAACGAGTACAAAAGGAGATTATATTGCGCTTATTTTATTACTTATCGTAATGTTAGCAGGACTTTCTTCAACGTTTTTAAATATCGACTCAAAAGGATTTGATTATCGTACAACGATCGGTCCTTGGTTCCGAAGTCTCTTTCTTTTTCAACCGAAAGTTGAATATATGATGGAAGTACCGGTGTGGTTTAAAATTCATATTATTGCAGGAATGGGGCTTTTCGCAGTATGGCCATTTACAAGATTGGTACATGTATTTAGTGCCCCAATTAAATACTTAAGCCGTAGTTATGTAATTTACAGAAGACGTATTCCAAATGAATTGAAAAAATAATTTAGTTTTATATGTTTAGTAATTTATAAGGAAAGCCGAGATCTAATTGGAGACCTCGGCTTTCCTTATAGGTATAAGTATCTAAATAAGATGCTAATCAATACTACAAACAGAGGCAGAGCAATCTTCACATGCAATTTCACATTTTAAAAATTGTAAATCGTGGATTGTTATCTTTCCTTTATGAATAGAAATTGTACCTTGCTTTTTTAATTCATTTAACATCCGATTTACACTTTCACGTGAAGTTGCACAGAAATTAGCAAGTTCTTGATTCGTTAATGGTAAATCGATGAGAATACCATTTTCCTTTAACACACCATAACTATTTGTCATTCGTATGAGAGTAGAATACAGGGCACCTTTTTTGCCGTGTAATACTAAATCTCGGAACTTCGTTTGCATTCTTCTTAGATGTTCACTAATCCATTTCATAAATTCAAATACAAGTGCGGGTTTTTGGAGTAATGCTTTTTCTAAGGTTTCACGCTTTATTACTCCTACTTCAACATCTTCAAGGCATTTTGAATTTAATAAATACTTCGCATTGTCCGTGAATAATGTTAATTCTCCAATAATGTCGTATGCCGAACAAATACGGAGTGTTAATTCTTGCCCGTCAGCACTTAGTTTACTAATTTGTACTTTTCCTGAGTGGATGATATAGAGTTCTGTTGCTTCCATACCTTCTTGAAAAATAAAACTCCCCTTTTTAATCTGCATTTTATATTCAACAGATGCAAGTAATTCCTTTAAATCTTGAGATAATGTCATACTGTTTGCCACAGCAATCACCTTTCTTCTTATAAGCAATACATTTCCTATTTTGAGTGTAAATATGCTGAAAATGCAAGAGCTATTTTAAAAATAAAGTAAAATTTCAATGACCGTAAGGAGGAGAGACTGAAGATGTGAACAAAATTCGAACGGATTTGTGAAGATTTTTTGAATGGGGAAAGTGATGTGAGAAATGTCACATTGAATATGTAGCTTCTTTTTTATAATAAAGGCAAATAAAAAAAATTGAAAGCTTACTAAGGATCGCGGTAGAAAAGAAGGGATATAGATGCACGAGAAAATGAAAGATTCATTAAAGCGGCCACTTCAAGATTTACGTATTTCAGTTATTGATCGTTGTAATTTTAGGTGCACATATTGTATGCCTGCTGAAGTGTTTGGACCTGATTACGCTTTTTTACAGGAAGAGTTTTTATTAACGTTCGATGAAATAGAAAGACTAGCACGATTATTTATAAGTATGGGAGTCGATAAAATTAGGCTTACTGGCGGTGAACCGTTATTGCGTAAAGATTTACCGCAGTTAATTGCAAGACTTGCAAAGATAGAAGGCTTAAAAGATATTGGGCTCACAACAAACGGAATTCATTTAGCAAAACAAGCTAAGGCGCTAAAAGTTGCGGGATTAAAACGCGTAAATATTAGTTTAGATGCAATAGAGGATCATGTTTTCAAAAAAATAAATGGCCGAAATGTAAGCACAAAACCTATATTAAAAGGAATTGAAGCAGCGAAGGCAGCTGGATTAGAAGTGAAAGTAAATATGGTCGTAAAAAAAGGAATGAATGATAGTCAAATTCTTCCTATGGCTCAGTATTTTAAAGAACAAGAAATACAGTTACGTTTCATTGAGTTTATGGATGTTGGCAGTACGAACGGATGGAACTTTGAACAAGTCATTACGAAGGAACAATTAATAGAGAAAATTAATCGTGTATATCCGATTGAGCCCGCCCAGCCTCGTTACTTTGGAGAAGTAGCGAAAGTGTATCGATATGTAGGAAGCAATGCCGAAGTTGGATTTATTACTTCAGTATCTGAGTCATTTTGTTCTTCTTGTACGAGAGCTCGTATTTCGGCAGACGGTAAGTTTTATATGTGCTTATTTGGAGAAAAAGGAACGGATTTGCGAACTCTTCTTCGAAAAAATATTTCGGATGCCTCACTACTAAAAATTCTCCAACATACATGGGAGTTTAGAACAAATCGATATTCAGATGAAAGAACTGCTGAAAGTACAAATAAACGTCCAAAAGTTGAAATGTCCTACATTGGTGGATAATGAAAGGAGGATTCCTTATGAAGGAGCGTTATTCAAGGCAAGTTTTATTTTCTGGAATTGGTGAAATGGGACAAATAAAAATAAGAAAAAAACATGTGCTCCTAATTGGTGCGGGGGCATTAGGGGCTGCAAATGCAGAAGCGCTCGTTAGGATGGGAATTGGGAAATTGACAATTGCTGACCGTGACTACGTAGAATGGAGTAATTTACAGCGGCAACAGTTATATACAGAAGAAGATGCAAAGCAGTGTAAACCAAAAGCAATTGCAGCGGCAGAACATTTAAGAAAGATTAATTCTGAAGTGGAAATTGAACCAATTGTAACGGATGTCACAATGCAAGAAATAGAAGAGTTAACAAAAGAAGTGGATCTCATATTAGATGCGACTGACAATTTTGATACGCGTCTACTTATAAATGACATTTCACATAAAGAAAGTATACCTTGGATATACGGTGGGTGCATTGGAAGTTACGGTGTAACGTATACAATTCTTCCAGGGAAAACACCTTGTTTTCGCTGCTTAATGGATCATCCAATGGGTGGTGCAACATGCGATACAGCAGGGATCATTCAGCCAGCTGTACAAATGGTTGTTGCTCACCAAGTAACAGAGGCGATGAAAATATTGGTGGACGATTATAAGGCGCTACGAGGAACAATGTTATCATTTGATATTTGGAGTAATCAATATCTCTCATTAAAAGTAAATAGACAGAAGAAAAGCACATGTCCATCTTGCGGAAATACACGTACGTACCCAAGTTTAACATTTGAATCACAGATGAAAACGGAAGTGCTATGCGGACGGAATACAGTTCAAATCCGTCCAGGAATAAAGGGAGTTCTAAATTTAAACGAAATTCAAAAACGATTACAAAAAAGTGTACATGTCCAAAAAACGCCGTACTTATTAACGTTTCTAATTGATGAATATCGTTTCGTTTTATTTGCAGACGGTAGGGCATTTATTCATGGAACAAATGATGTAAAAATAGCAAAACGATTATATGCAAAATATATAGGATGAATATAGAGAAAGAGTCCCCTTATTAAAACGAGGTGAAAAAGGAATGTTACAAACACGTATACCAGTTTCAGTGGCAGAAGCAGTTGCACGAGTAATGAAATACGCTCATCAAGGTGAAATAGAAGAGGTTTCTCTTATAGAAAGTTACGGAAGAATTCTTGGAGAAGATGTTATTGCAGATCATGATGTCCCTCATTTTAATCGCTCTCCATACGACGGGTTTGCGATTCGAGCAGAAGATACAAAAGAAGCAAGTAGCAGTAATCCCATTCTGTTTGAAGTGATTGGTGAAATTGGAGCAGGTTTTGTTTTTACAGAAGAAGTGAAAGCATTTCAAGCTGTCCGTATTATGACAGGAGCCGCAATTCCGAAAGGGTGTAATGCGGTTGTTATGTTAGAGCTAACGGAAGGATTTGAAGAAAAAGAAAAGACGTATATGAAATTAAAATGCTCCTTCGCCGCCGGTGATAACATTTCTTTTAAAGGTGAAGATGTAAAACAAAATAGCATCCTTGTGAAAAAAGGGACTGTTATTAACCCGGGAGTTGCAGCACTTCTTGCTACGTTTGGTTATAGTACCGTACACGTTGTAAAACAGCCGGTTATTGGAATTGTAACGACAGGAAGCGAACTGCTTGAAGTACATGAACAATTAAAGCCAGGGAAGATTCGAAATAGTAACTCCTATATGATAGCTGCACAAATTGAACGAGCGGGCGGAGTTGTACGGTATTATGGACAATTCGCTGACGATTTTGAGACGTGTTATAACACTGTGAAAAAAGCGATAAAAGAAGTCGATATTTTAATTACAACTGGTGGCGTTTCGGTAGGAGACTATGACTATTTACCTGCTATTTATGAGAGATTACAAGCTAATGTACTTTTCAATAAAATAGCAATGCGACCAGGAAGTGTGACAACTGTAGCTGAGTTAGAAGGAAAACTATTATTTGGTCTATCTGGTAATCCTTCAGCTTGTTATGTCGGATGTGAATTATATGTTCGACCAGTCATTGGAACATACTTGCATAGGAAAAATCCGCACGTATATCGTGCAGAGGCAATTTTACAGAAAGACTTTCCGAAAGCAAATCCGTTTACTCGTTTTGTAAGAGGGAGAGTAGAGATTGTAGATGGTCAATTACAAGTTACACCAGTTGGTTTAGATAAATCTAGCGCAATTTCTTCACTTGCAGAAGCGAATACATTTATCGTTCTACCGGGAGGGACGAGAGGATTTGAAGCAGGGATAACTGTTTCGGTATTATTATTGGAATCGAACATGGAAAGTGAGTGGCCATGGAAAGAACCACTTCGATCATACAAGTAATAGAAAAATAGATTGCTAACTTATACGAAGATAAGAGGTGCAAAATGACACATACGTATTATGAAGTAATTGATACACCTATTTCAATTGAAGTAGTTACAAACAAAGTAATTCGGCGTGAGTGTGGTGCGGTTACTACTTTTATTGGCACTGTTAGAGAATTTACGAAAGGCCGTCGTACGCTTTATTTAGAGTATGTAGCTTATAAAACAATGGCGGAGAAACAGCTTGAGAGAATTGGTACCGAAGTAGGGGAGAAATGGCCTGGAACATATGTGGCAATTACACATCGCATTGGTACATTACAAATTTCTGATTTGGCTGTTGTCGTTGCTGTTGCTACACCACATCGGAAAGCGGCCTATGAAGCAAATGAATATATTATGGAGCGTATAAAACAAATTGTTCCGATTTGGAAAAAAGAGTTTTGGGAAGATGGTGAGTCATGGATAGGCGATCAGTTAGAGAAAACAGCATATGGTAATGGCGAGCCTGGAAAGGAGATGAGAATATGATTGAAGTACTATTATTTGCACATTTGCAAGAAGCAAGTAAGCCGTCCTTGCACATAGATTGTGAAAACATTACGGTTGCTGAACTAAAGGAAGTTCTCATAAAGAAATACAACGTAGTGATTTCAAGTGAGATAATGGTCGCTATAAATGAAGAGTATGCAAATGAGGGTGACATCATTCAAACTGGCGATGTCGTAGCAATGATTCCGCCAGTAAGTGGTGGTTGATTCTTTTCAGCCTAATCATGTAAGTACGTGATTAGGCTGGAGGGAATGAATATAACTATGCATACATAGGAGGGAACAGGATGAAAAGTCCTAATTTTCAATTAAGTTTACAAACTTCCAATCTAGTTATCGGTTTTATGGTGTGGGTTATTTTATCATCATTAATGCCCTATATTAAAGCGGATATCCCATTAACTGCGGGACAAATTTCTATGGTAACAGCAGTACCGGTTATTTTAGGTTCTGTTCTTCGCATTCCAATTGGTTATTGGACAAATCGTTTCGGAGCAAGAAAATTATTCTTTATTAGTTTTATTCTATTATTATTTCCTGTCTTTTATATTAGTGTTGCCAATTCTATGATGGATTTAATTATTGGTGGATTATTTGTAGGAATCGGTGGTGCTGTATTCTCTGTAGGAGTAACTTCTTTACCAAAATACTTTCCGAAAGAGAGTCACGGTTTTGTAAATGGTATTTACGGTGTCGGTAACGCCGGAACAGCAATTACTTCATTTTTAGCACCAGTTATCGCAACTTCAGTTGGCTGGAGAACGACAGTACAATGTTATTTAGTTTTACTTGCAGCGTTTGCACTTATGAACTTTTTATTAGGTGATCGTAAGGAGAAAAAGGTGAATACACCATTAATGGAACAAATAAAAGGTGTATATAAAAATGAAAAACTTTGGTTTTTATGTATCTTTTACTTTTTAACATTCGGATCATTTGTCGCATTTACAGTATACTTACCAAACTTCTTAGTATCTCACTTCGGCTTAGATAAAGTAGATGCAGGTATGCGGACAGCAGGATTCATCGTATTAGCAACAATTATGCGTCCGATTGGTGGTTGGCTCGGTGATAAGTTTAATCCATTTAAAATATTAATCTTCGTATTTATCGGTTTAACACTTTCAGGTATTATTTTATCATTTATGCCTAGTATGAACGTGTATACATTTGGTTGCCTACTAGTCGCATTTTGTGCAGGTATCGGTAATGGTACAATCTTCAAACTCGTTCCAATGTATTTCTCAGAACAAGCTGGTATTGTAAATGGCCTCGTTTCAGCTTTAGGCGGACTAGGAGGGTTCTTCCCGCCTCTAATTTTAACTTTACTATTCCAACTAACAGGTCATTATGCAATTGGATTTATGGCATTATCAGAAGTCGCACTTGCTTGTTTAATCATTACAGTATGGATGTATAGCCAAGAGAAACTGTTAGTGATGTTAAAGAATCATTAATAAAGAAAAAGAGCCATCCCAAAGTATTTTGGGATGGTTCTTTTAGTAATAGGTTTCAACATGTTTTTATTGCTATCTCAACAAACGCTTGTTTTCTAAAAGAATGTGGTTTTAAAATGAAAAACAGAAGGCTTATGGGATTTTATGTTAAAATATAGATGTCAGAAGTTCTTCAATTAAAGGGCTGGTTAGTTAAAGGAATCTTAAAATTCTTCCAAAGTTCGAACTAATTTTTAGAATATAAACATTTAATTGGATCGGGGGTGTTTAGATGAAAAAACTATATAAGTCCACTAAAGATAAACAAGTATCAGGTGTATTAGGTGGCTTAAGCGACAAGTATGGAATTGATGTAAGTATCCTTCGTATAGTAACTGCATTATCAGCCTTTTTTACTAGTGGATTAACAGTGTTAATTTGTATAATAGCTGCATTTGTTTTGCCTACAGATAAAGAAATTAAGAGATAAATGTATGAACTTAAATCTAATTCTACAATCGAGAACTCAGTTTTTTGCTTATTGAAAGTTTCCAAAGTAAAAGCAACAGTACGATTGTTATAAGACTGAAATGAACAAACGAAAAATCCTCATAAAACATTCGGAATATATCGAGAACGAAAATATTAACTTTTGAATTAAACGATGACTATTGATCACTAACGAATCGATAAATAGTCGCTCCTTTCTAAAGATTATCTATTAATCTATATAAAGATATAATATATATTAATATTACAAAGTTTTAACAACATATGCCTGTATTTATAACAAGAAAAACATCATATTTTTTAGGGCCAGATTTTTTGGTAAGGCTAATGGATATTGTGAAAAAGTACACTTAAAATAAAGAATACAGTTTAGGTCGATAAGATAAAATTATGAATTTGTATAAATAATCCATAATTTTCTTTATGAGTCATATTTGATATGTTAAAGAAAAGAGAGGGGAGGGAAATTGTGAAAGCTATTGATTTGGTCGTGGCGAATTAGATGTTGAGAATGCCTTAAAGTCGATTTATGAAGTTAACCCAGATGCACTTATGTTTGGGACAGATTTACCATCTACAAGAGCAAAAATACCTTTTGAGTATGGAGATGTCAAATTAATTCAACAGCTATTTGATGAACAAGCTACTGAAAACATTCTGTGTACGAATGCTTTCAAATGGTATTTTAGGTAGCGTCAGGAGCTACATTTGAATTAAATTTGTCCATTCCATATTTAGTAAAGAGTTTAATCCAACTATAATATATTTGGAATGAGGTTTTACATGTTTGTTTTTATTATATTAGACGTGATATTACCAATATTAATATTGATGCTAATTGGTGCAATCTTACAAAGAAAGTTTCAATTTAACTTAAAGCAGCTATCTACACTTATTACTTATTGCTTGATGCCAGCGGCTGTATTTGTGAATATATATGATATTCGTATAGAAATAGATCTGTTGCTCCAAATAATATACTATTTAATGCTTTATAGTCTGAGTCTGATCATAGTAAGTCATTTCATTTCAAAAATATTAAAGTTAGAAAAAGGAGAAAGTGCAGCTCTAAAAAATAGCATTTCGTTAATGAATTCCGGTAATTATGGATTACCAGTAAGTCAATTGATTTTCAGTCACAATCCAGTGGGGGTTTCCATTCAGATTTTCATTGTGATCTTCCAGAATCTTCTAACTTATTCATATGGGATATATAACTTACTATCAGCAACAAAAACAATCGGAAGTATTATTCAATCATTTCTAAGACTGCCTGTATTTCATGCGCTCGTATTAGGGGTTCTCTTTCAATCTTTTACAATTCAAATACCTAATTCTATCTTTCTACCTCTTAATCAGCTTGCGAATAGTTTTGTTGCAATAGCACTCATATTGCTAGGAGCGCAATTATCCAACATTAAGCTTAATTTTTTCCATCGAGTCATAACATGGGCTTTAATTGGAAGATTATTGATGGGGCCATTATTAGCACTTGCCATGATCTACCTACTAAACATTGATGGTATTGTTGCACAATCATTATTTATTGCAAGTTCTTTTCCTACTTCAAGAAATACATCAACCATTGCTATGGAGTATCAAATAGAGCCTGAATTACATGCACAAATCGTTTTATTTTCAACACTTTTCAGCATTATTACAGTAACTGTCGTTATTTATTTGTCATATATCTTGTTTTGAATATACGTGCAAAAACGAATAGATTTGAGGCGGTAAATGATAGACGGAAATCCCATCGATATGAGAAGAAAACAGTCTTTAATATATTGGGTTTCGTTTCCAATTGTACGATGTCTGATAATTAAGCGACTTAATTCAAAAAAGGAAACTCATTAGGGGTTATTTCGTATGCAAATCTTTAAAGCATCTACATATAGACTTGCGAAAAAAGACACAATCTCGCTTATAATTGACGTTACATGAGCTTAGTTGATAGCGATGGGGTGGGAGTGTCAAGTAAGAATTTTATCTTTATTGATTTTATGCGGTTTTTCCGCATAATTGTAACTAAGGGGATGATTCTAAGTTGAGTAAACAGAATATTAGAACAACGATTTCAGGAGATTTGATTGTTACCCATCTAATTGGCCAGATTAAAACAGACGATGTGTATGAATGGTTTAATAGCTTTGAGCAGGTTTGTCACCAATTTATTTCTGAGGGGCGGAAATACAAATTATTGGTAGATAGAAAAGGATACAAGCCAAATCATTTTTCTGTTCAAAAAGTATGGAAAGATAAGTTCTTCAATGAAACTATTTTGAATCATAGTAAGGCAATTGCATTTCTTCTTGAAGAAGGGGAGATACTGAATTATTTGCAACAATCCAATACAAAAGAATCTGTGAAATTTTTTGATGATTATGAACAAGCGCTAATTTGGTTGAATGAATACCCAATATAAAAACTGAATTGAACGAGTTGCGCGTAATGTTGCACTTGTCATAAAATTTAATTGTTTACAAGTTGCCAACACCATTCATTTTCTGCACAGATTACCTGTGGAATTTCAAAAAAGGAACCAAAACAAAAAGGACAAACGTTTCTAAAAAACGTTTGTCCAAAGGTAATTACTATTTTAGCTAAGAAATAGATTATTATTTGTGAGTACGAGAAAGCTTTTTTATAAGTTTAGGAAAAATAGATGTTAGTTCTTGCTTCAAACGCTTTGTAAACGCTGGATCTTTACCTGAAGTTGAAATAGTGACAACATATTCATCATGTCGGATGACACCAGGTGTGTGAAACGATGATTCTGTACCATCACTTACAACGTTAACCCACTGGAAATCATGGGCGGCCTGTTTAACCATCATATTTATAGCATGTTGATTTGTAGCTGCATAAATAAGATGAGCATCTTTAATATCATCATTAGAAAAAGTTTTTTGCTTCCAATTAATATAAGGAAGTTCTTTCATTTCCTTGCAAATTTCTGGGCTGACAACGGTGACAAAAGCGCCTGTATCTTTTAATCCAGACGCTTTTCGATATGCAATTTTACCTCCACCAATGATAACAACCACTTTTTTATTTAGATTAAGCATAAGAGGGTACATGTTATACATACACACATTCCTCCATTCGTTCTAATAATGTTAACTTCATATATGTATCAAACTGAAGACAGTTGCAAGTTGTAACGTGATCGTATTTTTTTGTATGCAACTTAATTTTTTGAAGCAATAATCCAGTAAAGAGAAGGTACGGCATGACATATACATGAGATGCAGTCGATGTTATAGTCTTGAGCTCAGCAGTAAAAGAGGGCGTTCCTTTCGTTAAAAAGGAACAACATACTCGCATACCGAGTTTTTGTTCGACAGCTGCTCCGATTTGTTGTAACTCATGTATCGGCTGGGGGTCACTACTACCTCTCCCTACGAGTAAAACACTACTACCTTGCATTGGCATAGTTTCACGTATTCTTTTTACTACAAGTTCAACCATATGCGGATGCGTACTAAAAGGTTGTACAACTGAAAATGAGATATGTGGATATTGCTTTTTCATTTTCGCTATCTCCAAAGGAATATCACGTTTATAGTGAGCTGCTGCAAATAATAATACTGGTACAATCATTATTTCAGTCGCTCCTTCTAGTATTGCTTCTGTAACTGCATCCGAAATGGTAGGTGTTGTTAGTTCTAGAAAAGCTATTTTTTGAATTCTTTCGTTACGTTCTGTCATAACAGAATGAATAAAGTGAATGAATTGTTCATTGCCTTCTTGCAAGCGACTACCGTGTCCAACATATACAATTCCTTTCATCGTACCACCAAATCTTTCTTCATAATAAAGTCTTGTAATTGATGATCTACATTATGGAATCCGACTTTATTCGCATAGTGTAAAGTTGGAATATCAGTATACGAGAATGGGAGAGTAAGAATATCGATAAAGCCAAGACGTTTTATTTCTGATAAAAATGTATCAATTGAGGCACGCCCTTCAAACACAATGCTATCCCATGAGAATTCAGAAAGCATACGAGAATGAATTTCATCGAAGCGATGGTCAATTGTATATTCATGAGTCATCATATAAGAACCAGCACCAATTTTTTCTTGAATAAAAGCAATTCGGTTAATATTTCTGCCTAAATAAACAGTAGTATCGGAAGAGAACTCTGCTTGTTTACTTAGTAGCCCATATTGCATAAGTTTTTCTTGAGTGGCAACGTTTATATACTGCAGTTTCGCCTGTAAGGAACGAATATCTTTCTGGTGTTTACTGAATGATCGCATCAAGATTTCTACACTTTCAGCTGAACAAAATACTAGGCGATCAACGCTAAAAATCTCATTGGTTTGTTTAGGTGTTAATGTGTATTCTTTCTTTTTGAAAGTTGGAATTTGATATATTTCTGCACCGGACTCTTGTAACATTTGCTTGATTGCGCTTTTTTTATTTGTTGCAGATGCAACTAAAACCTTCTTGCCATGCAATGGTTTACGTTCTTTCCAAGCGATTTGATTACGTAAAGAAACAACATCACCAACAATTGTCATAGAAGGGTTAGAAATATTTTCGTTTTTGACGATAAGAACAATGGTTGAAAGTGTACCTGTGACAACGCGCTGTTTACCAGTTGTACCCCATTCGATAACTGCTACTGGTGTATCTTCTTTTTTTCCTGCTTGTAGTAAGTTTTCGCAAATTGTAGGTAAGTTTTTTATACCCATGTAGTAAGCGATTGTGTCGCTATTGTGGGATGAATTATATTTTCCATGATCGGTTAAAGGGCCTTTTGCATGTCCAGTTAGTAATGTGACGCTATTACTGTGGTTGCGGTGGGTGAGGGGGATACCTGCATAGCTACTAGCGGCGATGCTAGATGTAATGCCTGGTACAATTTCATATGGAATATTCGCAGATGCTAGAGTTTCTGCTTCTTCACCAACACGGCCAAAAATAGATGGATCTCCGCCTTTTAAGCGGACTACGATTTTTCCTTCCTTCGCAAATTGAAGGAGGTGTGCGTTAATCATTTCTTGTCGCATAGTATGATTCTTTGGCATTTTTCCGCAATAAATAAGTTCACATGTTTCTTTTGTATAGTTAAGAAAGGTAGGATTTAATAAGCGGTCATATAAAACAATATCTGCACGCTTTAAACAATCTATCGCTTTTTTTGTAATAAGTCCTTCATCACCTGGTCCTGCACCAACTAAATATACATATCCGTTCATATTCGCACCTCATCTATTTTTATGTGAAAGGAAGCCAGGGGAAGGCTTCCTTTTATAAATTACATGTATATATAAATATCACCATCAATAACTTCTACTTCGTATGTTTGAATACAACCGTCATCAGGTTTTTGAACTTCACCTGTTAGTAATGAAATTTTCCAATCATGTAGTGGACAAAATACGAATTCACCAGATACAATTCCTTCGGCTAATGGTCCGTTTTTATGAGGACAACGATTTTCTACAGCTCGAATATCGCCATTTGAAAGGCGGAATAGTGCGATAGACATACCTTTCATTTGTACCTCTTTACCGATTTGAATAGGAAGATCTTCTGCACGCATAACTTTTATTTTTTCTTTCGTTTGTATCATATAGATCACAGCTCCTTATTTCACAGTTTCTACTTCATACATCGCTTTTAATGATTTCGTTTCTAGTGCTTGTCCCCAAGCTTCTTTATATGTGCCACGAGCTGTTTGGAAACGTTCATTTAACTTAGTGACCATATTTACATCTTGCAGTATTTCTTTTATGTGATCGAAGCCTAATCGTTCAGTCCAGTAGGCAGTACGCTCTCCGTAAATACCAGTTTCACGATAATATTGCATGTAAGCTGTAGCGATGCGAAGGACATCATCTTCAGTAGGGACAATCATTACAAAATCAGCCTCGCGTACTTCCGTACCACCATTTCCGCCAATATAAAGTTGGTATCCATTTTCGACACAAACAACGCCAAAATCTTTCGTCAATACTTCCGCACAGTTACGCGGACAGCCCGTTACACCCATCTTCATTTTATGAGGTGTATCTACCATTTCTAATGATTGTTCAAGGAGCATACCAAGTCCTAATGAATCTTTCGTACCGAAACGGCAGAAACGAGAACCAACACATGATTTTACATTACGAAGTGATTTTGAATACGCATATCCCGAAGTCATATTTAAGTCAGCCCATACGTTAGGTAAATCTTGTTTTTTTACACCATATAAGCCGATTCGGCTCGCACCTGTAATTTTCACAAGAGGGACGTCATATTTTTTCGCAACTTCAGCAATTTTCATTAAATCATCAGCTGTTGTAACACCTCCGTACATACGTGGAATAACAGAGAATGTACCATCATGCTGGATGTTACCATTCATTCTTTCATTAACGAAACGAGACGATTTATCATCTTCATATTCTTCTGGAATGGCCATACGTAAATAGTAATTTAATGCAGGACGACATTTCGAACAGCCATCTTCATGTACAAAACCAAGAACATTTCGTACTTCTTTTGGTGATTTTAAGCCTTTCTCATGAATCGCCGCTACGACTTCATCACGGGATAAAGGTGTACATCCACACATACCGGCAGATTGCGCTGAGGCATCAAAAGCATCTCCAAGTGTATAAGATAAAACTTGTTCGACAAGCGGACGACATTTACCACAAGACCCTGCGGCTTTCGTACAGCCTTTAACTTCTTCAAAAGTCGTTAACTCTTGTTCTAAAATGGCATGAACGATTGTACCTTTCGTAACACCATTACATCCACAAATCGTGTCATCCGCACTCATTGTAGCAACGTCAAGTTCACTTTCTTCACCAGCTTTGTGAAGAATGGAAGCTGGTGTATATTCTTGTATATCTTCTTCTTTCTTTAACATACTAAAGAGGCGTGTACCATCAGCTGTGTCACCATATAAAACGATACCGACGACTTTATTGTCACGAATTAATACTTTCTTATAGGAACGTTTACATTCATCAAAGATGGATATTGCTTTCGTTTGATCATCTTCATAAATTTGACCAGCAGAGAATAAATCACAACCAGCAACTTTTAATTGCGTACCGACGATACTGCCCGTATATCCATCAGTTTGTAAATTCGTTATATGTTTTGCTAATATTGCACCTTGTTCATAAAGAGGAGCAACAAGTCCATATGCGATACCGTCATGCTCTGCACATTCGCCAACTGCATAAATGGATTCATCATTTGTTAGCATATAGTCGTTAACTACAATACCGCGATTGACAATTAAACCAGCATCTTTTGCTATTTGCGTATTCGGGCGTATTCCGACAGCCATTACGATTAAATCACAATCTACAACTTCACCATCTTCAAATTGAATGCCCTCAACATGTTCTGTGCCAAGAATTTTTACAGTTTTCTTTTCCATTAGAAACTTCATGCCTTGTGCTTCTAAATCTTCGCGCAGAAGAGAAGCGGCTTTCGTATCTAGTTGCTGCTCCATTAAGCTAGGCATTAAATGAACAACATGTACGTCCATTCCTAAGTCAATAAGACCTCTTGCGGCTTCTAAACCAAGTAATCCACCACCAATGACAACGGCCTTTTTCTTTTCTGTAGCAGTATCAATCATAAATTGTGTATCTTCAATTGTTCGAAATCCTGTTACACCAGGAAGGGTGGAGCCTTCAATAGGTAAAATAAAAGCACTAGAACCTGTTGCGATAATGAGTTTGTCATATGTAAGAGTACGATTCTTTTCTGTGATAATGATTTTTTCTTCTCGGTTAATACTTTGAACTCTTTCGTTTGTATACAAAGTTATTTCGTTTTCTTCGTACCAACTGTATTCATTCATAATGATATCTTGCATATTTGTTTTGCCTTGTAAAACATGAGAGAGCATAATGCGATTGTAGTTTGGATGTGGTTCATCTCCAAAAATAGTAATCTCATATGAATCACTATCATGTTTTAATATTTCTTCCATACAACGTATGCCAGCCATACCATTTCCGATCATAACTAAACGTTTTTTCATTTTCGTTTCCCCTTTTTATGTGAAATGTTGAACAAAGGATTATATTTTTATTATAGAAAATCAAAAAAGGGAGAGATGTGATATTTATCACATTTTTATAATGATTCACAATTTGTTAAAATTCGGATTTGTGTGAGGGGAATGTGGATATTTTTCGCAAAATGAAAAAGCAGGACATAAGTATGTATACTCATGTCCTGCACTTTATTTATGCTCTCGTAATTGCACGTGGAAATAAAATATTATTCTCTAAATGAATGTGCTCAAATAAATCAGACTCTAACGCTTCAAGACGTTGATAAACAAGTCGATAAGTGCCGCAAGCTCCTTCTGGAGGAGTAAAGTCATTTGTTACTTTACGAAGTTCTTTTATAATATTTCCGGCATGATTGTGCTCATTTTCTAGTTCATCTACTACTTTACGTAACTTTGCATAGTTTTCATCAGTTGGATTTTGTTCGAATTCTAAAATTAATGGGAAATCTTCCGTTTCTTCTTTAATTAAATGTTGTTCTAATTCCATTTTAAGTTCATGAAATAGCTTATGAATTTGAGCTAAATGAGGCTGATTCGCTCCATGAACGCGTAATACTTTCGTTACATATGGGCTTAACTGCGGCAACTCTTCATTTAAATAACGATGATGCTTATTAATTACATAATCAATCAATTCACGATAAGAAGCATTTTTCCAATCAATTTCAGATTCATTTAATAGTTTCGTATTATGATAAAGCGTATTTAATTCTGTAAGTACTTCTGTTGCTGATAAATTTCTTTCATTAATTGCATCAATAAGTGTTTTATTACCACCACAACAAAAGTCTATTCTATATGATTTGAAAAGATCACTAGCTTTCGGAGATTGTGTAACGATCTCACCGACAATAGAAGTTTCAGTAAATGTATGTTCCATATGAATGCCTCCATAAAGTTTGAATGTAATATCTAAATTAAGAATAGCGATAAATGAAAAACAATGTGGTGATTGAAATCACTTATAATGTGTCAGTTTTAAGGATAATGAAATGAGTTTTATAAAAGGAAGAGGGAGGGGAATTCGTCGTAATAGTTTCTGATAATAAAAAAGAAGCTTACTAGAAGCTTCTTTTTTACTACTATTTTTCGCATGCAACTCCATCGCCATCACGATCAAGATGTGAGTCATAACCTGGTTGTCCTTTATATAGGGGAGCTTTCCCAGCAGATCTAACTGCGGCACAATTTTTGTAATATGCACTACTAGTATTTCCTGAAGCAGGTTGTGTTTGAGTTTGCTGTGATTTTTTCTGTTCCTCTTGTTGTTTGCGAGCTTGTTCATCAGCCAGACGTTTTTGCTCTTCTTGTTTACGAGCTTGTTCATCAGCTTGAAGCTTCTCATTTTCTTGCTTTTGAGTTTTTTCGTTCGCTTCTTTTTTTTCTAGTTCTTTTTTGTCGCTATCTTTGTGTTCTGTAGTGTTAGAAGCAACTTGTTTACTAGTTGCTGCCGTCTTTTCAGAAGAAGGAGCTGAAATACTTAATAATGCAACAAAAATGACAAATAAAATAGCAGTGATTATAAATTGTTTTTTTGCTACACCTGTCTTTTTAATTACAGATAAAATTGCCAGAACAAGGAAGAAAACAAATAAAACAAAACTTAAAATAGAAAAGAATTCAACAATTGGGTTATTAGAGGTCTCAGCACTAGTTATTATTAATACAATTGAAATCATAAAAAGAATAACGGCAGGACGACCATACTGTTTTGCTTTTCCATTTTTCTTAAAGAATGAAATGATACATAGAATTAAAAGAATAAAAGCAATTAAAAATAAAGCTGCACCAATATTACTCAAAATCGTCATTTTCATACCTCCATTTGTAAGATTTTCACTATTGATTATATAGGAACTTATTGGATATTACACGATTTATATAAATTTAGAAAATTAGTATTTTAATAGACTAACAAACATTTATTGTTATATACAGAAAAATAGATATATTTACTATTACGTTTTTAAAGAGAATTCATAAAGTATAGTATGTCGATTGAAAGGAGGAGATTTGAATGGAATTTCAATTATTGGTAACTTGTATATTACAAGAAGGTAATGCGTTCTTTTTAGTAACGAAAGTAGACGATGTAATTACGTTGAAAGTACCGATTACAGCAGGAGTAGCTGGTTTATTTTTAGCTTTAGGTGTACCAAGATGTTCTTAATTTAAATCTCTAGAGTAGAAAGAGGAGGACAAGCCTCTTTCTGCTAATACATAATTATTTTATGTAAACTAAAGTATTCTTTTTGTAATAGCACGTTTAAAATGGACATGCATATACTATAATGTTTCATTGGAAGTTATTGATATTTTTAAGCTATGAAAATAAAAGAGGTGCTATTATATATGAAAAGAAGAACATTTGATATTCCAGTTACATTACGAAGAGAGTGGTTTTTAATAGAGTTGGCTCATTTAACGAAAAAATATGGAATTGAAATTGCAACTAGCAAAATGGAAGCTGCACCGTTTTTAAGAGATCAAGTTACGGAATCAAAAATAGGATCAGGGCTCCAATACGATAAATATGATGATGAGTATATTATTGAAAATTAAAGGGTAAGAGCAAAACAAATTTCTTTATAACAAAATATAAAATAAAGCAGATTCTAAATATGGAATCTGCTTTATTATGGAATACTTCTAGTCAACTAGCCTCTTTCTAGTGTTTTTCCTACATTTTTCACTTGCGTTATTCCAAAAGATTCACGAAGAATGCGAGCATAATCTTTTGATTCTATTGGACTTTTATTTTTTGTGCCTTTAAAGGTTTCTGTATAATTTTTATTTGTTAATGAAACGTGACCATAATCAGTTAATTTACAAGTAATAGCCCCTTTATTAAAAGGAGATTCTTTATGCTCTACAATTACTTTTTGAATGTTATTCACTTTTTTCTCATCTATTGGATCTAAAGTGAAAGCATAGCCTATTTTCCATTCATGTGAAGGTTCAGATTGCAAGAAATTTGTAGATTCCCCGTTAGCCCCTTTTCTCATTTCTAAAATGTGTGTACCTTTTCGGGTAGTTCGTTTGCGAATTCGATATTCTCCCGTTTGAGAAGAGATGACTTCTCCATTAAAAGGGACTGGATGTAAAGGTAGATGAGATGCAAAACCTGCATCTATAACATAATCTTTATGATTATGATTTAATATGAGAATGACATGACCATCATCGGGTTTCCATTTATTATCGTAAAGATCATAAACAGTACCAGCTACTTTATATACTTGAAATCCACAATCCATTAAAAAGTAATACAATAAGGAGTTTAATTCATAACAAAGACCGCCTCGTTTTTGAATAAGTAACTTTTCTACTAAGTTATTTTTTGAGATGTTTTTAATAGTACCAGCCATAATATCGAGATTTTCATAGGGGAGAATCAAGCCCATTTTCAAGAGAATTTCATCTAAATCATTAAATGTTATTTCTTTTGCAGGAATTTTTAGTCGTTTAAAAAACTCCTTTTGTAAATTGGTCATCATAAAGCATTCTCCTTTCTTTTTACAGAATTTTCTTCTGCTCACCGCTAGGTTAGTACTTCTAAAAATTTAATTCAAGTCTACAAAAATTATCACAATATATGTTTCTGAAAATATTATTTTCTATTCGGAAATTTCAGTTTAATACTTAATAATAGGGAAGTCTTACAATATAAGCTTCTATTCGTTTAGTTTGTATTTAATTAAATAAAAGTACATATCTTCATTAAGTTTTTTTATAACTAGCTGGTAATAAAGTGTTTTTTTACTAAAGTTTTTTCAAGATTTGTATGCTTTATATAAACAATAATAATTTAGGGAGATTTAGATTCAGTAAAGTTAACAATTGTTGAGAAACTTTTTTGTAGCGTTCTCTCAAAAGGAAGAGATAGAATCAAAGAGAATAACGTGTGTAAAGGAAGAAGGGGTACTAGTAATCTCTTGAGAATAGGGACAAGATCTTGTTTAAGTAAAGAGATTATCTAGTATTAAGAGAGAAGATAAAAAATATTACAAAGAGCACCTTCTTTCAAAAAAAGTGGGGGGAGTAACATGCGATTGATGAGAAGATGTGTTGCCTTACTAATTGTATTTTTTATCATGGTTCCAATGATTAGCACAAATGTGCGAGCAGAAGTTGTAAAAGAGCTTAAAACAGGATTTCCAGATCAAGAAGTCTTTACACCTGGAGAATGGTTTTTAGGTCAAAAACCTGCTAATTATGATGAGAATAAACCTCCAATTCTCTTTGTGCAAGGAAGGAATGGGAATGCTGATAGTTGGTATGGAAAGACAGTGTATCACGATATGAATGATATGTATGACTATGCTTTGAAAGCAGGCTATCAAACAGTATTTATACAATTATATGATGCTGCTGGGAAAGGATCAGCTAGTCAGTGGGATAACGGAAAATTGTTAGCACAAAAATTAGAAGAAATATATAACCATTTCGGTAAAAAAATTAATATTGTAGCACATAGTAAAGGCGGTATCGATACACAAGCTGCATTAGTAGGATATGGTGCAAATCGATTTGTCGGAAATGTGATTACGCTTGCGACGCCACATCATGGATCAAATTTAGCGGATTTATCATACAGTTGGTGGGCAGGGTGGCTTGCTTCTATATTAGGTCAAAAAGATGATGGTACGTATTCATTACAAATGGGTGAAATGGCAAAATTTCGTTCAACGATTGATAATAATCCAACAGCTAAATTAAACCGTTATTATACAGTTACTGGGACTAGCTGGGGCCCTGTATTTTCGGCGTTATCAATGGGCGGATTATATTTGTCATCATACGGTTCAAATGATGGACTAGTAAATGAGTGGAGTGCTAAGCTGCCGTATGGAACTCATTTATTTACAGATTCCAGATTTGATCATGATAATATACGGAAGGGATCAGCTGTTTTCTCACGAATTGAACCATATTTACGTACAGCAAATGTACCGGTTCCAGCTTTAGTAGCATCCAGCACTAGTACAAATGAAAATATAGAACAATTAAATACAACTTCCAATCAAAACATTTTAGGTGGGGAATTGCCACAAAATCAGTGGATAGAGCAAACTGTTACGGTTGATAAAAAGGCAGAAGGAATCGTTTCTATATTAACTGCTTCTTCGGATGTAGAAGTACAAATGATATCTCCAAAAGGAAAAATGTATACAAATAAGGATAGCGTTATAACTACTGGTGAAGATGAATCTTTCTTTGGTGGCGCGACAATTAGAACATTTAAATTTGATAAAATGGATGTAGGAGAATGGAAAGTTAAAATGATGGCGAAGCAGTCGAAAGATGCATACTTAGTTGTAAGCGATTACAAGAGCGACGCACCATTTGTACTTCAAATGCCTACTAAAGTTAAAGCGAATAAATCTGAGTATAAACTGAAAAAATCACCTGTGGCACCTGAAATGAAAGGGGATCTTTCCATAACAGTAAGAGTAGTTAATAAAGAAGGAAAACTAGTCTCTGAATTTAATGAATTACAAAATGTGAATAACAATACATTTACTGGTGCTTTGAAGAACATAAAGCAACCAGGAGTATATAACGTTACGATGGATATAAAAGGGATGAATAAAGAAGGACAACCATATAATCGTACAATTGTTAAGTCGGTTTATGTAGAGAAGTAAGAAAGAATGAGAAAAAAGTACCGAACTTTTGTAGTAGAAGAGTTTGGTACTTTTTTCATGTTTATTAGATTAACAGAAAAGTATGTTTTATGAGGGAAACGATAGAAATCAAAAGAACATTATTCAATAAAAAAAATGCTGAAATAGCATCTGAATGTGAAGATGAATATTAACTTAGTTTTATAACTGTTAATTCAACTGAATTAATACCATTATCACAAGTTACAATACTTTGACGATTAAAACCACTATTATTTTTTAGTTGAAGAGTTGAATTAGCTGGTACTGTAACAATCGTTTCGCCTACTAGTTGAAGGCATTCGTTGTTTGATGACGTATTCACTTGAAAAGCAAAGTCACCTTGACTATTTGCAAGTGGATTGTTATTTGAAAATATAGTCATGACTGGAATATGTGGAAATACAGGATTTGAGGTCGTGTTAATAGTTGAAATGAATGAAACTCTATAATCACTAGCTTGACTAAATTGTATAGTGGTAGGGTTTAGTAAGGAAACGCCTCCTGCTATAGGGCCAACGTGATTAAATGGAAAAGGATCTCCAAAAGGAACATTTATAAACTCAGTTTGCCAAAAAGTGCCGTATGCTGGACAGTTCTTTTTATGTGAATGGTCGCATGAAAATTTTTTATATGAACTAGAAGAGGAGTTGCATGAACATTGTTTATTTGAGTTTGAAGAATGATAGTATGAACCCAATATATTACCTCCTATTATTAATGAAATTTATACTTATAATAGTTTATGCTTGCCTTATATAAAGTACTCAAATGAAGAAATATAGTAATAGAATAGTTACTGTAACAATTTTTGAAGAAGAAAAGGTTAATGATTTGGTAAAAATATCATAGGAATTTCTTGAAAGATTGAAATAAAGGCTGAATACTTATAATAATTCCACTTGCAAGAGTAAAACCAGTATCCTCAGTTTCAATGATGTAATCGTTTAAGTGAATTCATATATTTAAAATTTTGTATATTAGAGTTTATAGTCCTTGGACTTTATTTACGTAGCAGGGCAGGAAGAAGACAAAAAGTATCGAATGAATGTACATATATAGTATTGTTTGCTTTTGGTGTGAATAGTAGTAAAAGATACGTTGAAATATTTAGTACGGTAACGAAAGAGTAATTAAATAATAGAGGGAGCAACTTACATGGAAAATATATTAAAGGTATCTTCAAAATCAAAACCAAATTCAGTTGCAGGTGCAATAGCAGGTGTACTAAGAACAAGTGGTAATGTGGAAATTCAAGCGATTGGGGCTGGTTCTTTAAATCAAGCGATTAAAGCAATTGCAATCGCAAGAGGATTTGTTGCTCCAAGTGGTATTGATTTGGCCTTTGTTCCAGCATTTCAAGAAGTTACTATTAATGATCAAGAAAGAACGGCGATTAAATTAATTATAGGTCCTAGGAAGAGAAGATCTTAAAAGAAAGTTTTGATATGAGTAATTTGAAAAGGTTGATAGATAAAGTAATAAAAAGGCCACTCTCATTTTTGAAGTGGTCTTTTGTATTTTCGTATTTCATATTGTGGATACGCCCCACATACTGAATTCGTAGTGGTATTCAGTGCGCTCAATAACAATCCCGAATTCTAAATCGTCCCCAACTAATACAAAATCTGCATATCCAGTTAGAAATCTTGATATGGTTGATAACGCTTCTAAATTCTCAAATACTTCAGTAATGTTCAGTTTAACTGCTTCAAATTTACCACCCTTAGAGAAAAAGAGTCTCCCTTCATTAACTGGAAATTTAATAGTTTTAGCTATTTCTTTTAACAATGCTATTGATAGTCTTCTGTTTTCTTCATAATTAGTGCTACCAAAATTTTTTATGTTTGAAGTTTGTGCTAGCGTATTAAATAAGTCTTTACAAAATAAATCATTAGATTCTGGATCCATAAATGAGTCCATAGAAACTGTAACAATATTAGAAAGTTCGTCTATCAGTTCTTTTCTACTACCATTTCTTTTTGCTTTCATTTTTAGAATTTCAATTCGGCTGTTATTCATATTACTCAAAATTTTTCACACCTTTACTCGCGTCGTGGGTGAATAAAACCCCACTGACTAAAGTTTTACTTGTTTTTCTAAAAAGGGGATACATGCAAGTTTCCTTTAAGATTCTATCAGTTTGTTCTTCTACATATCTGAGTCATTTTTCGAAGTCGGTTTAATATTATTTATTTTCATTTAGCATAGTCTCTAATTTATCTAATTCAATAAGTAGAGAATCGTCAAATCTTTTTACGAGACCAGTTTCAGTATAGGCTCTCACTGCACCTTTAATTCCACGAGATTTACTTTGCTGATAAGTGGCTAAACGGTTTAATCGTTTTAATAAATCTTTATAGAAGGGATCTTCTTTTTGTATATTTTTTAAAATTTCAATTACTATCTCAATTTGATTTAATAGTACAGTTTCATTTTTAGACATATATATTTTCCTCCCTTTCCTAATTTAAATTATAAGATAATAGGAAAAAATAAACAGAGAAATAATGAATGGTTTATAAAATGAAAATTTATCAAATACAGTTAAATTAAAAGGCGATTATTTGCTCATATTTTCCACTCAATTAATATGAAACTACTGTTTTAAAACATATAACAAATAAAAAGCGTCGCAAATGCTTGTATAACAGGCATTTGTGACGCTTTTATAGTTTTATTTAATAAAAAATAAACAACCCTAAAACTGTTCATTCTTCTCCCAAGATTCAACGATATAGTATAAAAAACCTTATTATATCAAGGTTTATAAGTGTTGATTTTCCTTGATGCTCACATTTTGCTCACATTAAATCATTTCATTTTTTATCAGACGTTTTCATTAGATTTTATTATGCTCTCGAAGTTTTCTGCGGCTTGTTGCTGCATGTTCTGTGTGATGTGGCTATACTTGTCTAACGTCATTTGAATAGATGAGTGTCTTAAGCGATCTTGTACGATTTTAGGGTGTTCTCCAGCCTGAAGCATGAGTGTAGCGTGAGTATGTCGTAAGTCATGTATACGAATTCGGGGAACACCAGCTTTTTTATAGTGATCATTCAAAAAGCGATGGGGAGCATCTATATGTAAGGGCGAATGTATCGTATTGCCAGTGAAAATATAGGCCTCTTCATTCAAGTGTATACCCCAGCGGAAAAATTCTTTCTTTTTATAGGAGTAGTAGGATTGTAACTTCCCTATAACAAAAGAAGAGATACTAATGCTTCTATTTGAAGACTTAGTTTTTGTAGCAGCTTTAAAAAGTCCTTTTTCTGTTTTTACAAGCGATTTATTTACCAGGATACGTTTATTATCAAAGTCAATATCTTTCCATGTTAGTGCAAGTAATTCTCCGCGTCTCATACCTGTATAGATTGCGAGTAAGAAGAACATATGGTACTTGGTATTTTTTTCTTTTAAATAATGGAGGAATCGATTACATTCTTCGCTAGACCATGTTTTCATCTCACCTTGCTCTTCACGTGGTTTTTTTACTTTATTCATTATATTATCATGTACGATCTCCCATTCTACTGCATGTTTGAATATGCATCTGAAGCAGCGATGGATATTGCTGATTGTACCATTTGACAGGCCTTTTTCTTTAAGTTCAGCATAGTAGCTTTGAATCATTACGGACTTAATACTTTTAATTTTTTTATAACTAAATGGGGGAAGGATATAGAGCTTAACTAAGCTCATGTCTTTTTCATAAGATGTAATTTTTAATTCAGCTTTACGAAGAGGCTTTAACTTTTCCCATACATCTAAAACAGTTAATTGTTTGTCATCAAAATATATTCCTTTCTCTATCTCTGTAATCATCGTTGCAGCAGCATTTTGGGCTTCTTTTTTTGTTCTAAATCCACTCTTACTTTTTTGCTGACGTTTTCCTGTGGCCGGATCTATACCGATATCTATTGTAAAAGACCACGTATTTCCACGTTTACGGAAACTTCCTTTCATATTCAATACCTCCTGAATCGTTATTTTTGAAAATTACAGTATTGTGATATTTGGTTCTGTAATTTACTTGCTAATAATTGATTTTCATAATGTAAAAGCCTTTTTTCAGCAAACTGTGTTGTTACATTGAATTTTTCTGAGATTATATATGCTTTTAACTGTAGGGGAGGAATCTTTCGTAACATAAAAGTAGGTACACAAAACTGTTGTGCGAAGTTTTTAGCCTTTGCTTCTTGATAATCTAGAAACATTTGATGCATTAATAATTGATTACCAGAATGAAAGAGAATGTGACAGGTCTCATGGCCAAAATCCTCCCATTGTTCTTGCTGAGAGATACGATTATCAATAACTAAGTTAGAGATTTGATTTCGTTGCATTGCATGACTTCCAAACGGAGCAAAGTACAGCAAAATGTTTAGCTTTTTCGCAATCTCCATCATATCAATTTGCTCGGGAACAAAAATAGATAAGGATTGGTACAAGTGCTGGATATAGTCTTCAAGTTGTGTTGTGTAGTAGGGTTGCGATTGAAACATAGTTTCACTCCATTCGTATTATAAGAACGTACGTTCTTATAATATAACAAAAATGATAAACTTGGAAGGATAGGAAAAGGAGAGGGTAAAAAAGTATGAAAATATGATAGACAGTTACTTATATTATATTTATTGCTTATAAGATTTTAAAAAGTTAGATTGAGTAGGAAGCCCTTCTAAAATATATACGGTATTAACTTTCTATACATTGGAAATTACAGTGAAATATATATAAGGCATATCCTTTATTATTCTAATTGTGCAATTAATAATCTAAATTAACATAAAGAGAGGAGGCAGATGGCCAACCTTTTCTTTATGTTCACTGTGTTAAAGTTGTGTAATCTTTGAAAATACATCTCGATAAGCAGCGGGTAAAAAGCTTAATACAATGGAAAATAGGAATAAGCCAATACCTACAATCCCTAAAGAAATTATTATTTTAGGGATTGTGGATTCAAAACATCCCCAACAAATTTGCACTAATACAATTCCAAAATAGATTATAGTTAGAGAAACCATAAAGAACATACAAATTAAAAAACCAGCAAAGAAAAAATTAGGGGCGTATTGTAGGTAGATAAGAGATGGTATACTAAAGGCTCCGAAAATGGTAACAATACTACTAATAATGCTTAACTTATCGGCAGCTGATCCGTCTTTAAAATTTGTTTTGAGTCTTTGTAAAAAATTCATTATAATATCCTTTCTGCTTAATAAATAATTTATTATATATAATATAATAAATTAAAAGTGAAGAATAAAGCACAAACAAACATATAAATTCCATAGAGATAGGTCGCCGGATTTATATATAAGACTTTCAGATTGTCTATGGAATAACAGAATAGATAAGTTTATTTAATCAGTGGTAAACTAGTGGATAGTAGTATTATATAATGTAATGATTATAGATAAGAGGGTGTGTTTAATGGATAGTTATAATTTTAGATTTAGAAGAGGCATTAGAACGGCATCTAGTGAGCAATATGATATTTATTATATGAATGAAAATATAGGTGAAATTCACATACAATTTATGAAAGATAATTCTGATGAAATATGTAATTTAATTATTACAAAAGATATTTCGATTACTGTCAAGGAAGAATTAATTGAAGAGATTATAAATACAATTATAAGTAATCCTGAAGATTTTTTTGTAATTAATATATTCATTGGAAATTTTGAAGGTTCGGTAATCAATACACCTCATCCGGATGGTATGGCAGCTAAACAAAAGGATTTGTCTAAGTTTTTGAATACATATCAGGTAGCAAAAGGACAATTAGCTGAGGGAGCAGCTATAGATTTTTTTAAAAGTATGAACTATCAAGCTGAAGAAGCACCTCCTAACTATGATCAAAACTTTAAAATTGATATATTAGCTGAAAATGAAGAGGAAAAATTATATATTCAGGTAAAATTAGGGATGATTGCAGATAAAGAAATAGGGAAAGTAGTAAAAAATGTATCTGTGTTGGAAGATACAAATAAAAATAAGGTTGTTTGTATTGTTGCTGAAAGATTTCCAGTAAAAGCAGAGAATTTAAGGAGAACACTAGAAGAACAATATGGTATGAAAATTATGTACATCCATAAGTATCAAATATTGGAAAATTCCCCTAAATATAAAAGAACTCTAAAATAAGTTGTTAGGGAAATAATTAAACATAAAGAAAAAAAGTTAAGTATAAGAAAATCGTAATAAAGTATGTATGCTCATCCTTTTTATTTAACTATTAAAATACTTTATTATATAACCTTATCAAAGAATGGTGCAATAAGTAGGGCCTTTTTATTTCGAGATGTAAATTATAGTAGGAGTTGAATTAAAATGGTAAGTCGATTAATTGATTTACAGAATGTACAATCTAATGCTCATTCAAATCGAATTGAAATAACTGATGATGAAGAGGATAATTTAAGATTAAGTAATATAAAACTAATGAGAAGTAAACTGGTGAATTTAGGTATGAAACATGCTGAGTTTTCTACATGTGCAATTACACAGACTCGTCTGGAAAGGTGTTATTTACGTAAAGCGAAATTTGTAAATGTAGACTTTACTGGATCCACCTTTGAAGATTGTGATCTAGAAAATGCTAATTTTAATTCATGTAACTTAAGATACGTAAAATTTAGAAATTGTAAGTTGAACCTTAAAGAAATTCTAGGGTGTTTACCAACAGAACCAAATTTAAAGGTAGCATTGTTAAAAGAATTAAGAAAGAACCAATTAGATTTAGGCGATAACAAGTCTAGTGATGCAATATTAGTAAAGATATATGATACAGAAAAAGAATTACTGTTAGAAAGAGTAATGTGTAGGACAAGTTATCATAGAAACAGAGAAGATCTAGTCTCGAGAGCTGGTGCATTATTCAATTATATTATGCTGCAGATGAATGATTTCATTTGGGGATATGGATTGAAATTGTCTCGATTGTTTAGAACAGCAATATTAACGATTCTTATGTTTGGTATGTTAATCTATTATTTTACTGATAAGGATTATTTAGCTGTAACAGCAAGTGGAAATATCCATACCAAATTGAATTTTTGGGAATCTCTATATGCTAGCTATACTAATTTTACAACTGTTGGATATGGTCATTACACACCACTTGGAACGGCAAGTATACTATTGTTTGCAGTTGAAAATGTATTAGGATTAATTTTTATTGGATTTTTAGTTTCGGGCGTATATAGGAGGATAGCTAAGTGAATAAAAGGGATGATTTTGAGGAAATTAAGGGCCTATTAAGTATTGTTCTTTTTGGTTCAAAAGCAAGAGAAGATGAAGATGATTTTTCAGATGTAGATATATTTTTGTTGGTTGATGATGTTCCGCAAGTTCGAATAACAGAGATTATTAATTTAATAAAAACTAAATTACCATTTAATAATATAGGTATTTCTCTTTATACGATAAGTACATATAGGCAGTTACTATTAGAAGGTTCTATGTTTTTATGGCATTTAAAACTTGAAGGAAGAATCCTTTACACAAAATCCGATCTGAATTTATATAATGGCCTAGAACCTTTTACTAATTTTAAAAAGAACTATCTAATATATGAAAATCTCTTTATAAGTGCAAAATCGAGTTTGCAAAAAAACGGATTGAATGAATACGATCTTTCACAATTATTCTTTATTTGTAGAAATATATGCCTTCTTACATGTTTTAAATTATCCAATCCTACATTTGGTCGGATTTCTGTATTTGATAATTTAGTAGGCAGAATAGGGTCCACACCACTTAGTCGAGATAATTATATTTATTTATCAAAGTGGAGGTTAAATTATACTAGAGCAGTAGGATTCCAATTAGATTTTCCAACAGAAGTAAAGCTTTTAGAAATTTTGAATGAAATAGAGGCTTTATTTACTATTTGTAAAGAAGCTTTAGAAATAGGAGGACAAAATGATAGAGAAATTACCAGAAATGAAGAAGTTCTTAGGAGAATTGAAAACAGATAATACTGTAGTTTTTGATTTACAAAAAGTAAGTTTATTTGAAAGAGAGTTATATTTATCTATTCAAAGTGTACTAAGTAAAGAATATAATGTTCGTTTGGGTGGTTTAACCAATCGCCATCATATTGAGTTTCTAGAGCATTTAGACAAGAGAAACGTATTAATAGATAGTGATATTAAGAGATTAGTTGATGCAAGTTTTAAAATCTATGACATTATTCATAAAAGAAATGAATCTTTAGGGTATGGTCCTACAAAATCAGAGAATGTAGATAATGAGAATGTAATTTTATTAATTAACTCTATTAGAAGCTATATTGAGCAGTTTGAAACAATAGCATAGGAATCATTTTAAAGTAACTGCAAATAAATAACCGTTAGAACTGTTTTACAGATTCTAACGGTTATTTTATATAAATCTCAAAGAAAGCATCTCTCTTGAACTTTGCTTGTTTAATAATTGATTCCCATTTAAAATAATAATCTGCTGTTTGAGCTTTAACTTCCTTCTTAGCTAGTACATCTTCTTTTTTAGTATGAAACGAAGTGGTGACTTTGGTGATTCCCACTTGTGTAATTTATTTGAGATTTGATTTTTGATTCTATTTTAGAATGGTAGTCCCAAAACACTCTCCAGTTTATATAAGAACTGGAGAGTGTAAAAATGTTATGTTTTTCTTTGCTATATGTCCCATCGTTCATATTTATTTTTGATTTTTCTCTCCTTGCATCAAAAACTCCCAAAAACGTTTTAATTCCTCGCGTTTCTCAGGGGAAGCCTCTTTAATATTTTTAAACCAGAGACCTAGTTCTGGATCATTTATTATGGCATCTATGTCAGATGATTTAGTTTGCTTACAATTAGATACTCTGCCTAATAAAAAATCAGTAGAAACTGAAAAAAGATTGGCTATCTTCAATACAGTCTCCATAGGTGGTTGTTTAGTGTCATTTTCATATGCAGTATATGTAGTACGAGCAACACCTAGTTGATTAGCTACATGTGTTTGTGTCCATTTAGCGTTTTCTTTCTTTTTCTCTTCTCGTAAACACTTCAATTTTTCACCAAAAGTATTCAAAGTAGTCACCACCATTATATTTAAATCTTACTTTTAATTATAAACGAATTTTTGTGTTACTAATAGTAACTTGAATAATTGTTCCTAAAGGTAACATTTTTATTGATTTGTTCCTTAAAGTAACTTATAATCTTGTTAAGATGTTCTTTTAAGAAACAAGGAGGTCATAATATTGAGAGATTGGTTAAAAGAATTTAGATGTGTAAAAGGTTATACGCATGAAGATATTGCAAATAAATGCAAAATATCTAGAAGTTATTATACTCATATTGAAAATGGAACAAAAACACCTTCTGTAGAAATAGCTAAAAAAATAGGGGGAAGTTTGAATTTTGATTGGACATATTTTTTTGGGAAGCAATGTTCCTTAAAGGAACAAATAATTACATGAAGAGGTGGTATATATGATTAACTTCGATATCGAATCATTTCGTCAAATCATCCGAGAAGAAGTACAAAGAGCAACAGAACATCTTCAGCCAATGAAAGAATTACCGCCATTTTTAACTATTACAGAATTAATGGACCTGTTACATATTAAACGAACCAAAGCATCTGAGTTATTAAACCGTTCTGATTTTCCAGTATGTCGTGAAGCCGGGGTTCTTATTCCTACACACCTTCTTTTTAAGTGGATGGAGAATCACACTGAATGGGTAGAAAACAATACAGAGTATTACAATCCATTTAAAGAATCCGTCTAATAATAAATTACCATAGTAAGTTGTCACAAATAAATATTGCTTTAGGTACGAATGGGGGAAGTAAACGATGTCCATAGGAAAAGAAGTTGCTATGGCACGCAAACGAAAGGGAATCACCCAAGAGCAACTCTCCTTAGAAATCCCCGTGAGTCGTGAGTCACTAGCAAAATATGAAACTGAACAACGACGGTTACCAGAAGATTTACGAAAATGTATTACTGAAGGAATTGATGATCCACAACTGTTTTTCAAAATGTGGAGTGAAGCTACTGGTTATGTTAGTATCCCATTTTTTAATGGAGAGCTTATAGATCTACATCCTGCAAGTATGAGGTACATGGTCCAACAAGAGACCAATGAAGCGTTGGAACAACTTGATACAGTATGTTGGTCTAAGCCTTCACAAACTTGGTCCGAAAGAGAGAAAGAGGATTTGAAAAAGGTAATGTATGAAGTTCTGGATGCTACAGGTTCAATGATGAGCCTCGTAGCGGTCCTATGTGATCAATATGGTTTTTCAATGAAAGAGATCTTTATGTACTGGAAAGTATCATTACGAGCTAGGAAGTATATAAAAGATTAATTTAATTATTTTATTGAGGAGGTTTAAGTCATGACAATTGATTATGCAAGCCCAACTTTAAATCAATATAAAACGCTAATTCGTAAGGAAGCAAATTTATATGGTGATATTCGAATTGCAGCAGTTTGTGGAGACTATATGAAAGCTAGGGACCTAAAACAAGAGAAGAAATTAATGGAGATAAGAATTCGAATTATAGAAGCAGCGTTCGTTTTGAAAAACAAAAATAAAAAAGAAAAGACTACCGCATAGCCCGCGATAGCCAAGAAAATTAACATATGAATTATAGCATACTTCAATTTAATGCGATAAGCAATTGTGCTTGTCGTTATGATCAGAAAGGCTGAGTACCCCTATCTTTTAATAGATTCTGCTTTTTCTTTCTGTTCATAACGATGCGTACAGTATCAATTACTAGAAATAAGGAGTAAGTCATGAAATCAGAATGTAATAGTCTGTTTGATTTAGTTCTACCAGGTGATTTTGCTTTTGCAAATGAATTACATAATTGCATGGTGACATGTATTCATAACATGTTCAATGCTGGTTCATTAGATGAAGCGAATCATTGGGAGAAGGAATTAAATAGATGCGCAAAAGAATTCAAGAGCCTTCGTAATGAAAAAGAGGATCACGATGTATCTAAGAGTTATCGTGTAGTTGTGAAAAGCCTTCAAGGGCAGGGGATCAATGCATCAGTAGTTAGTCGAAGAAAATAAAAAATCTATCACTTGGCAGAGTGATAGATTTTAGACTCTTATAGAGAGTCTTTCTAAAAATTGAATTGGATTAAGTATATCAAAGCAAATCAAGTAAAACAATGGAGGATGAATAATATGGCAGTTTATAGACCTGTTCAAGTTTCATATTGGCAAGATGCTTTCGTTTTAGATCTTACACCGGAGGAGAAATACTTCTACTTATACTTAATGACTAATAGCAAAACTTCTCAGAGTGGTATCTATGAGCTTCCATTACGAGTGATAGAAATGGATACAGGGTATAACCGTGAAACGGTTGAGAAGCTGCTAGAGCGGTTTGCTGATTATGGGAAAATTTATTACAACAAAAAGACGAAAGAAATTATGTTGCTTAATTGGCTTAAATTTAATGCTATTACAAATTTGAATATTGAAAAGTGTGTGTTAAAAGAAATCCAGAATATTAAGTGTGAAGATTTTTTAATTGATTTTTATGAGACATGTTTAGATTTAGAACAGCAGCAAGATTTTAAAATACCTCGTATTAAGGAATACTTCCAAGCTCGTTTTGAGTGGCTTATAAGGGGCTTCGAAGACCCTATGAAGGAAAAAGAAGAAACAAAAACAGAAACAAAAGAAAAAGAAGAAACAAAAACAAAAAAAGAAGCAGCAAGCTGCTCAAGTGATAAAAAAGTTGCAGAAGAAAATCCAATAGCATTTTATGAGCAAAATTTTGGAGTTCTTAAACCATTTGTGGCTGAGGGTATTAATGCATGGATTGAAGATTTGAATGCACAGCTTGTTATTAAAGCAATGAAAATAGCTTTAGAAAAGAATGCACCTAATATGTCTTATGTACAAGGTATTTTAAGAGATTGGCATGCTAAAGGGTATAAAAGCATTAATGATGTTGAAGCTGCACAAGCTCAATTCCGTAAGAAGTATCAGTCACGTGGTGGAAGAAATAATGCTCGGAAAGAAATTGTTCCTGATTGGTTACATACTCAAGATACGGAAACACATTCTCAGTCAGTAGAGAATAGTGAAATCGAATTAGAAGCTGAACGGAAACGTTTAGAACAAGTGTTATCTAAATATAAAAAAGAGGCTTAGGAGGATTGTAATGCCAAAACAGTTAACGATATTTGATGTTGAGCCTGTAGTAGCATTCGATACTGAGAAAGCACACATTCATCGATTGAATTCTAAAGTTCGTTTTACGGATATAGTTGTTCAAGTGCCAAAGCAAGTAAGAGCTACTGATGAATTAAAACCAACAACAGCGCCAAATGATCAGTATGAATTATTTGAGGAATATACAATTGGAATTTGGAGATTTAAGCGAATGGAAGATAAGCAGTTCGATTGGGAAGAAGCGGAGGAGCTTTGCAAGTCTGCGAGAGATAATAAAGAACCGATTTCAATACGACTTTATTTATCATTAGAACAATCATTTATTCCCGATAATGTTGTGGAATATCTATAACAAAATAAAAAAGTCGAGATTGCTCCCGACTTGCTGCGACAAAATAATCATAACATACGGGAATGGTCTTAGTGGGAAGTATTAAAGAAAATCTTGTAGAAATGAAAGCTGAAATAGATTTGAAAATAAACGGAATATATGTTGTTAAAAATGGTCAGGTCCAACTAATAGAACCACCCCAAGGTGGATTTGGTGAACAATCATTTGTATATCAAAGTGGAAAAGTAATTCGTATGGAAGAACGAAAAACACAGTTAATTTAATCAAATTTGAATTTTATTAAATTATAAAAGTCCCTGTAAGTATCAAAAGGGATTTTAGGTTAATACAATTTTGCTTAAGCATTAAAGTGTGTTAACAATTATTGCTCTAATAGCACGAGGTCCTAGAGTATCTCTAGTGTCATCTGTATTAAGTCTACTTGTGGTGATGAATAGGCTATACTGATAGGTTCCTGGAGGTGGAGTATCTACCCACATGACAGATGGATTTAAGGTTATTTGAGCGAATAGGCTTGTTGTAATTATATTAAAAATATTTTCATTTCCAGTTGTTATCGGATCCCTATCTCTCAATAATCTAATTTCAATACCTGCGCCAAACTCGGATCCAATTTCAAAAGGAAAGAAATCTCCTGTAGCAAAAATATCAAGTATGACTATTTGTCCAGGTAATACAGTTATTAGGGGAATATTTAAAGTAGGAATGGTAAAAGGAGGTACAGGTTCATTGTCACCTGTAAAAAATACATTAACTATGCCAGTCGGCCCAGTTGGTCCAGTAGTAGTGTGAATGGTGGGACAGGTGGTAAAGTAGGTCCAACTAAATTAGGATTTATTGAAGAAGAAAATAAAAAATCGTCCATTATATTTTCAACTCTGAAAAATTCGTATTACTAATAGTAAATGTGAAGATAGAGTAAAGTGAAATGGACAAACGAGGAATTAGGCAATGGGATTTTAAAAAAGCGTTATTTGAATAGAAAAGGGGCAAGAAAAGATAAAATAAGACCGCTCCTTTTATAGGAACGGCCGTACAAATATCATGTGCTGGAGGTCGCTCCAAATGGCGTAAGATGTTTTCTCTAAAAAGTATGGACAAGAAGTTTTACGATTATACGTAAAAACGGCAGGCAACTAATTAAGTTACCCGCCTGTTCTCAAGTGGTACGGAGGAGAGAGCTCCGTTTGGAAAGAGTACAGCCGTGGGAAATCGGCTTGCAGATAGTATGTACGATATAAAAAAGATTATTCGTAAAGTGAAATATGAATGATTTTTTATTGAAAGTATTATTTTGTAGAATATTAATTAAATTTGAATTTTGTTAAGAGATGAAATGTTGAACAAATGTGAATGATCAGATGATACTAAGGTAAAAGAAAAAGAACCCTTTATAAGGATTCTTTTGGGGAGTCAATCTAACATTCACATTCGTAATCACGGTAATATTCATCGCACGAATCATGCCTATCATTGCAGCAGATACAAAATGTCTTTTTAATCAATACTTCAATGAAATTAAGGAATTCGGTATTATTTGTGAGAGTAAGGCTTTGAAAATCTTCTACTTGAAATACTCTTGTTTCATTTGTTGCAAGAGTCGCCATAATTGGTGTGGGAGATTTTCTTGTTTGAATAGTTACTTCGATGGGGAAGACATCTTCGGGTACAGATATTTGAAGTAATGTTTTATTGTGATTATTAGTTAAATCTTCAAAAACTCTTCTTGAAGTGTCAGGGGGTACGATGATGGTTATAGGGACATTTTCAGTTGGAGTGGTATCTGGACCAGCTACGGTATGAGTTTCGATAAAACAGTTATCTTTTTGAAAGTAAGAATATGATTGTTCTTTATAATACTTTTTATGAAAATCATGCCTATCATTGCAGCAGATACAAAATGTTTTTTGAATGAATATACCAATATTGCTATTGATATTAGTATTATTTGTGAGAGTGAGGCTATGGAAATCCTCTACTTGGAATACCCTGGTTTCACCTGCAACTATTGTTACATTAATCGGTAGACGAGAACTTCTTGTTCGGATAGTTACTTCAATTGGTTGGGAAGTACCGGGAATGCGAAGATCAAGTAATGTTTTATTGTGGTTATTGGTGGAATCTTCAAAAGCAGTTCTTGTAGTGTTAGCTGGTACGTTGAAATTTAAAGCTGTATTCGAACCAGTTATTGTATGGGTTTCGATAAAACAGTTATCTTTTTGATGGTGAGTGTACAATTGTTTTTTATAATACTTTTTACCATCTTTTAAAAATAATCAGCCATACTTATGTCGCTCTCCTTTCTTTGAGATATCTATATATTTTATTAAAAAAAGAATAGATTGCTTGTACACAATAAGAAAATCTGCTCTTGTAATTAATTAAAAACATTATTTGATATGTAAATGTAAGAGCACTTCGGGAAGTGCTCTGTAAAGACTATCCATTCTAAAAAGAAAAGAAAATAAAATATTTTATGAATTTATTTTTGATATTTGGTGTATTCTTTGTATAAAAATTTCATTGGAAACTGAAAACTAGATGCCATAATAGCACCTAGTTTTAAAGGAGTACTGATACTAGTTTAATTTGATAATGTTTAATTCTAAAGCATTTATTCCATTATCGCATGTACGAATGTCTTTTTCGCCTACAAAGCTATTATTTATAAGTTGAAGTGTTGAGTTGGCCGGGACTGATAAAATAGTGTCCCCAATGAGTTGAGTGCAATCTACATCCTCTGAATCTAGTATCGAAAGACCAAAAGTAGCTTTGAAATTGGGAATTAGACTGTTATTTAATAGTATAGAAATGGTAGGCGAATAAGGGAATGAAAGGGCTACAGTCAAGTTAATCGAGGAAATGAAAGAAATTCGATAATCCCCAGCTTGTGTGATATTAATTGTGGTTGGATTTAACAGAGAAATTCCCCCTACCATAGGGTCAGCCTGATCGAAAGAAAAAGGGGATTCGAAAGGGACTGTAATGATTTCCGTTTGCCAAAAAGTTCCGTAAGCTACTGATAGTGATCCAGTCGGCCCAGTCGGCCCAGTCGGCCCAGTCGGTCCAGTCGGTATTGTGAATGGTGGAACAGGTGGTAAAGTAGGTCCAACTAAATTAGGATTTATTGCAGCAGAAGATAAAAACTCGTCCATTATATTTTCATCTCTGGATAGTTAGTATTACTAATAGTAAATGCAGGGATAGAGAAAAGCGAAATGGACAAGTGAGGAATTAGACAATGGAATTTTCATAAAAGTGTTATTTTATTATAGGAAAATAGGTGACTCAGCAAGTGTGCCAGCCGAGTCACCCGGTACTATCGATCCAAATAATGTTCTTTTTCTATATGTATTTATGTTGAGTTCCTAGAGGCTAGCTCAAAAACCACAGTTAAAGGACAAAGAAAATCATTTTAGAGAGTATTAGATTTTATTATGTTAATGCTACAACAGCAAGAGTTAAGCCCAACGTATTTAATGTATTAGAATATGGTCCTACATTAACAGTAAGAGTACTTGTTATACCTGAAGGTGTAGTGAAAATTGCGGGTGCTGATACAGAAGTGAATCCTGCAGTATATCCTAGAGAAGTACCTGAGCCAATGATTGGATTATTATTAAGATACATAGTGATACCTGCAGAATTACCTCCTGGTTGAATAATAACTTGCACTTCATAGATTGCCAAATAGGTTCTTCCACCTTCAAGTAAAACAGTTGTTGGTGGTGTGAATGAGATTGCCGTACCATTAGAATTTACCACGGTATCTAGTGGAATTGCAGAATTTACAGAAACTATTGTTGGGGTAGTTTGAACAACATTTAAACTGTTAGACGTGGGGGATGGACAAGTGCAAGGCTTGTGAATTTTAGAGTTATTATCATTTTGGTAATTCACAAATAATCAAACTCCTTTGTGTAAGATAATTTTTTATCTCATATAAAACGTAGCTTTTTTGTGTATCTATGTTATTTTGAATAAGTTTGTAAAATTTAGCCGAATAGTATTGCTCAGTCAATTCTTAAAAGTATTTGATACTCTAGGGATTTCAAAGTGCATTCGATAAATATATATGAATGTTTTTCAAGGACATTACTGTAAGTTAGGAAACATAATAAAATAGTTATTGTATAATGACAAAAATTAAAGAACCTGTTAGTAATAACAGGTTCTGTGTACAAGGAGTTCAAGGAATACAAGGAAACCACTCCAGGGAAACCTGTGTATTTCTTGGCTTAATAGTAATGTATTCAAAATAAGCAAAAAAAATGAATGAAAGTTAAGTAAAAGTTTTTTATGACCAAAAATAAAATAACCCACTACTTAAAGTAGGTTATTTCGATGAGGTGTGCAAGGAATAAAACAAAATAGTTATATTATTAAAGAAAAAACATGCACAAAAATTGCGCATGTGCAATAAAAAGCTATGTCTCGTCTATGTAAATATATTCTTAACTACTATAAGCGGTGAGTATGTTTGAGAAAAATTTTTATTTACAAATATGAAGAGCGCTTTTAAGGCGCTCCATGACCAAAACTAATATTAAAAAAGAATACCACATGATATTTTATGCATGTTCTTAATAAAAGTGCAGTTTAAAAAATCTTTCTTTAGCGCAACAAAGCAGCTAGTTAATAAAACTAACTGCTTGTTGTACAAAAGAAACGCTACGCTTACAGAAATAGTTTGTAACTTAAAGTTACAAAAATAGTATGAACAGGGTTAAAAATGTTATTCAGAAATGAAAGAAAATAAAATAAAAAAGAGCACCATGCATAAGTGCTCTTTAAGATAGGAGGTAACACTTTGAGCTGGATGTTTAGGTTAAAATTATATGGCGCAGAAAAGAAATAAGACCTAAAACCTAAAACTTATTTTCAACTCAATACAAAAGAGCAGCTAGCAAAAGCTAACTGCTCTCTAGAAAAGCATTAAGAAGGAAGTTCAGAACTCAAGTGCATTTATAGTATGGACAAGGTTTAGGGATTTATTCAAGGAGGAATGGATAATGTGTACTTATTGGGGAAGCGCAGTTAAAGAATTCTTTAAGAAGCGAGAGCAAGAACGAAATAAAAGAGCAGCTAGCAAAAGCTAACTGCTCGGTACTCCAAGGGGGAACAAGGAGAAAGATAACCATGTGTCTACAGTATTGACGGAATATTGAGTTTTATTCAGGAGGTAGAGGGAAATGGATAAGAAAATTATGATTCCTAGAGCGGTTGCTGAAGAATTATCAAAAAAAGCGGAGAAGTATGGGAGAGAAGGCGCAGCATACATGATGCTTGAAATGTGTGACATTAATAATAATTCGACTTATGAATGGTTAAAAGGTGAAGGGAATCTTGTTAAACTAGCATCCGCTATTGAGTTTGGGTATGAGATTCAAGAAGATAAGTTATTAAATCGTTATCAATGGAGCAAAGGTATAGCTCAGACATCAAAAGATAATGAGGACGTTGATACATCTTGGCATATAGGTCATTACGTAGGAATAGAGGATGCACTTGAAATCTTAGGAATCACGATTAAGAGCATTAATGATCAAAACTGAACAAAATAATCCTTTTAATATAAGTGGTATGTAACTTAAAGTTACAGTTAGTGTATAAACAGAATTGGAAGAGTTGTATGGGAATAGAACTTAATGAAAGATTTATTTTAAAAGAAAGTGGTGATACAAATGTATATCTGTCCAAAATGTTTAGATTGTTTCGCTGATCAATATGAGCTTTTTGAAAATTTAACATTGTGTGGAGCGGATAATGATTCTTAAGTACTTTAATAAATTTAAAGTAGTTGGTTTATAAAGTTGATTCAGAAATATGTATAAAATCAATATAGAAGTACGTTTAACAAATTTGCATAATTCCTAAAAAATACTTTTATAAGACGTTATTATAAAATGAGAAAGTAAAGAGAAATTTAAAATTATTAACAGTGAGATGGGGAATTGAATAGGATTATATTAATTACTTAATGCTGGGATATGTTTTAAATGGAAAAACAATTTAAAGAGATATTTGGTGCATGGGTTGCAGCAATAGGAACAATTACTTCCGCTATTGGAAGTACGCCTTTTGATTTTATAAGCAGTAATGTAAGAAAGGATTTAAATGTTTATGGAAGCGTATTACAGGCTGTTGGAAATGCTTTAGAGGCTGATGGTCAAGGAGAAGTGTCTCTTGAAAAAATCGGTAATGAAATCTAATCAATTGGTAATGTCACTGTAATATCTGGATTGATTATCGATTTTAAAGAAGAAACACAAATTAAATTAGTGATTGCCGGGAATTGGACACAGGCTTTGGGTGGACTTACAGCATTAGCAGATGAATTTGAGGATACATCCGATAAAGATGAACACTTAAATATTATAGGAAACTTATTACAATCGATTGGGAATTCATTACAGGCAATAGGGGGTATTGACGAATTAAAAAGTATCAGAAATGAGGACCAGTCTAATAAAGAAGGTAATGTAAATGATGTGGAGAAAGATACAAACACTCAGGTAAACAACGAAACTAATGAAAATGAAGAAGGAAAGCTAATAGATATTATAGGAAGTTGGGTTCAAGCAGTTGGTTCTGTAATTTCATTAATTGGACAAATACGTGAAGAGAGTGAGGAATTGGAAGGGAACGATGAATAGAGTAATTTAATAGAACAGTTAAAACAATAATTCTTTTAAAGTGAAAGCAAACAGAATATAGTCCGGCTAGAAAACTAGAGGACACCAATTCATTAAAACGGCAATGAAAGCTGTTTTAGGGATAGGTGTCCTTTTTATTTTGAAAAGGGAGATGGGGAAATGAAGGTGCTAAGAGATCAATTACGTGAATGGAAAAAGCAATCGAACCAATTGAAAAAGAAAAATAAGAAAAAAGGAAAAGAGAAATTTAGCACTCGTGAAATTGAGGATTTGATGGGGATGCATAGACATTGTTATGAGCGGAAACGTGGAGCTTTAAGACAAAAATAATTTAGAAATAAAAAGGAGTGGTCTTACATGACTAAACAATTATCTTTCTTACCAAAAATCGATAGAACGGCAACACAAGAGGAATTAGAAGGCTTGCTGGAAAGCGTACGTATACATAGGCAATTTGGAATGATACGCAAAGAAATGAAAGTCACTCCTTCTTATGAAATGCGTGAGCACGGTCCTACGCATGCAGTTGGAAAACCACTAGAAGCTGTAGCTATAGCGAATATTCAACAAAGCAAACGAGAAGAGTGGCTTGAAAAAATGTCATTACGTATTGATCAGTTTCTAAATCGATTAGGAAACGGTCGTGCTGGAAGTATTCAAAGGGATATTATTTGTAAACGTTATTTAGAAGAAGAGGACGTATGTGATTACATGGTTTATAACGAAATAGGAATGTCAGAGCGTACTTACCGACGTTGGAAGTCTAAAGCGTTTTATAAACTTGCTTTTGCGCTTGGATTAGAAGTTTACGAGACAGAAGAAACTGGAGGTAATGAATAGTGAATTTTGTTCAACCAATACGTGATCCAGAGCAAATACAACAGATTAAAGAGTATTTAAAAGTAAAGAGCGAACGTAATTATATCTTGTTTGTAATGGGGATTAATACAGGTCTACGTATTAGTGACATTTTAAAATTGAAGGTTGGAGATTTAAAGGGAAGCCATATCTCAATGCGTGAAATGAAGACAGGTAAGCAGAAACGTATTCAGATTACTGCAGCATTAAGAAGAGAGTTAAAATGGTACATTGAAGATATGGAAGATCATGAGTATCTAATTAAGAGCAGACAAGGAAAGAATCGACCAATCGGAAGAAGCATGGCATATAAAATACTTAGTACTATAGCAGCAAAGTTTGGTTTAGAAGAGATTGGGACACATACATTACGTAAGACATTTGGATATCATATGTACATGCAGACAAAGAACATAGCTTTGCTGATGGAGATATTCAATCATTCAAGTGAACGAGTAACATTAAGATATATAGGAGTAAACCAAGATGCAATGGATAAAGCAATGACTAGATTTAAAATCTAATCATTGCTTTTTTGTTCGAGGATAGCAACATATGCTTATCGACTTAAGAACAGAAACTTACGCTTGAACATAAAATCAAATTTAGATGAGAAAAGCTATTTCAAGTGAATAAAATCCACTCTTTAAGAATACATAAAAAATATATATACAAGCGTAGTCTAATCACTACATCATTGGTGAAAGTAGAATTCTATAAATTTTGGAGGAAGAGATATGCAAAAAAGGGTTCTCCTGTTTACAGATTTAGGGATTGATGATGCGTTTGCTATACTGTACACCTTTTTTCGTAAAGATATACAACTTTTAGGAATTGTGGCCGATTATGGAAATGTATCAAGAGAAAATGTAATAAAAAATATTAACTATTTAAAGTATATTGCGGGAAGAGAAGAAATACCTGTATTCCTTGGTGCTTCTGTACCGTTGACAGGTATATTAATTCAGTATTTCCCTGAGGTACATGGAAAAGTTGGATTAGGACCTATTATTCCACCTGAAATTTCATATCCAGTTTATCCTTTAAATGATATTTATCAAATTATAGAATCAAATTTAGAAGATCTTACAATTATCAATTTAGGAAGACTTTCTTCGCTAGCTACGACTTTTGTATTGAATTTAGAAACAATGCGAAATGTAAGAGAATGCATTTGCATGGGGGGAGCTTTTTTCTATCCAGGTAACGTAACTGCTGTGGCTGAAGCTAATTTTTACGCAGACCCTTATGCAGCAAACTTAATTCTGCAGCATGCAAAGAACTTGACGATTATTCCTTTAAATGTGACTCAACATGCGATTGTTACACCTGAGATGGTCCAGCAAATCGATGCATTTCATCGGAATACACAGGATCTTGCAGGACTCATCATCAAACCTATGTTAGATTATTATTATAATTTCTACTCCAAGTCTACTCCTGGTATAAGTGGAAGTCCTATGCATGATTTTGTAACGGTGTGGTATTTGCTGAATCAAGAGGCTGTTAGTCTTTCAAGGGTACCTATTAAAGTGATTCCTGATCAAGGGGAAGGATTTGGTCAAAGCATTGCAGACTTTCGTTTTGTTACTAATCCAGGCTATAAAACGCATAATGTAGCTTTTCAGTTTGATTATGAATGGTTCAAGAAGGATATTATGGAAACGTTCCTAAAGAAGAGAGTGTAACAGACTTTATTAACTTCAGATAATACGGATTATATGAATGAAATATCACTGCACTTCACGTACAAGAATTCGACTTTTTTAGGTTGAAATTCGTCTAACATACAAAGCTCCCGAAATGTTGGCTGTACCCTATCACTATCAAGCTAACAGAATAAAATCTTCCTAATTTCTGGTATATTAAAACCTTAAGTTGATGACCATGTGGTGCTCCCCCACATCCATCAACTTAAGAAAAGTAAACACCTCAAAAACAAAAAATGAGTTGACTTCTCAAAATAACTAAATATAGAGAAAGAGAAATTTCATTTAGTGGGTACTTCAAAACCTTAGCTTGATTGCGATGGGGTCACCATATCAAAAAAGAAAATTGTGCGTTTAGACATATTTTTCAACCGCTTCCTGTACGTTAAGGGACTCGTTATTTTTTTACAGTTTTTTATTATGCAATTCAAAATAATTAATTATAATAGGTGAAAAAAACGATCAATAGTTGGGGTACGGAAAGGATTTGAATTTACATTCTTTCTCAATACATATCATGGAAAAATAAAGTAAAATATGGGTTGGGGCTATGTCTCATGTTGTGTTAATCCTAACAATAACTAAGGGTACATAATATGCTTTCATACCTTTGAATAATTTTGTTATAGAAGGGATGGAGATTTAACTGGCTCAAATTGTTGGTATTAATAGATACCTTTGTACTAGGGCTTTAATCTATATGCGTGAGGGCCTTTCCCTAAGTCTTGTCAGGAAGTAAGGAACAGTAAGCAAACACTTATACAATATGAATAGAGGAGAGGAATGCCATATGAAAATACGTAGTCAAATTACATGTGCAAGTCTGGCCCTTTTAATAGCTGGAAGTTCCCTGTTATATACAACATCAACCTCAATTGTAAAAGCAGAGCCCGCTCAAAATGTATCTAGTTCGTTACAAACAAATACGCAACGAGATCGTACTTCCGTCAAGCAAGCAATGCGAGATACATTGCAACTTGGATACCCGGGGATACTTGCTAAAACTTCTGAGGGTGGAAAAACGTGGGGGTATGCCGCTGGAATAGCGGATCTGAGAACCAAGAAACCAATGAAAACAGATTTTCGCTTTCGCATTGGGAGTGTGACGAAGACGTTCACCGCAACAGTTGTACTTCAATTAGTTGGAGAGAATCGCCTGAAGCTAGACGACTACATCGAAGACTGGTTGCCTGGTGTCATTCAAGGAAATGGATATGATGGTAACAAGATTACTATCCGGGAGATATTGAACCATACAAGTGGTATCGCTGAATACTCAAGGTCAAAAGACGTTGATTTTACGGATACAAAAAAATCGTATACGGCTGAAGAGTTAGTGAAGATTGGGATTTCTCTTCCCCCAGACTTTGCTCCAGGAAAGGGCTGGTCTTATTCAAACACAGGATACGTATTACTGGGTATCCTTATTGAAAAAGTAACTGGAAACAGCTATGCGGAAGAGGTTGAAAATCGAATTATTGAACCACTTGAATTGTCGAATACATTCCTACCAGGCAACTCAAGTGTTATTCCAGGCACTAACCATGCCCGTGGATATTTCCAACCAGACGGAGCAAGTGAGCTAAAAGACGTTACTTATTATAACCCAAGTGCAGCTAGCTCTGCTGGAGATATGATTTCTACTGCTGACGACTTAAACAAATTCTTCTCTTACTTGCTCGGTGGCAAATTACTGAAAGAACAGCAACTAAAACAAATGCTTACTACAGTTCCTACAGGAAAAGAAGGAATCGATGGATATGGTCTTGGAATCTATGAAACTAAGCTTCCAAGCGGTGTCTCGATATGGGGACACTCAGGTGGCATTCTAGGGTTTACAACTCTAGTTGGAGGTAAACTTGGAGGCAAGCATACGTTGGTCGTCAATTGGAATAGTTTGGGTAGAACTGGCAGTCCTAATCCTTTTAAAAATATTTTACTTGCTGAATTTAGCAAGTAGGAAAAAAGGAAAAATTTATCATAGTTTTCATAGTTGAAAATATACTTTTCTGGTTCAAAAGCCCCAACTTATTTTCAAGAAAAATTTGGGGCTTTTTTTGTTTTGGTAGCGTTTATTCTCCTTAAGTTGATGGATGTGTGGTGCTACCCTATTCTATACGGTTACTCATTTTTATTGTGTTGTGTAACTCAAAAGAGAAAGTGCTATGAAGCTATTGATATCAAGGGCTGTAGCGTTTAGATTAGTTACACAAAATATAAGATATGGGTAAGTGGTAGTATCAAGGAATTGAATGGTGTATATACATAAATATAAAATGTAAGGGGGAGGTAATTGTGATTCATGTTAAATGAAGAACTATTAGAAGTAATAATTAGATACAAAAGGAATACTGGAAGAAATCCTGATGTGTTAAAGCTAAATCCAACTTATTTTAGAAATATTCTAGAAGAATTGAATTATCCACAGTGGATTATAAAAAAGAAAATGACAGAAATGAAAAAAAGTATTTTCGGTGTATCAGTGGAATTAACAGATGCAGTGGAAAAATTTGAACTATGAAAAAGTTGGCAGAGTCGTGACCGCTTTTTGGCAGGAAATGTGCCGGTTATTTTGGAATTAACGTGTTATATTTGTATTGTGGGAAGTGGCGGGAAACACAACTCATTATGTTGTTTTTAAAATTCTAAACGGTTCGTAATGATGGCACATAAAATCCGAAACCAGCAGATGGTAGTGGTTGAATGATAACGTTATTAAGGAGAGCTTTTGCTCTTCTTCCAGTTACTTAATAAAGTGCAAACAAATTGATGCAGCAATATTAGGTGATTGGAAGAAGGAGAAAACTTCATTTACCGTAATTGAAATACAAATAAATAATTGATATCAGAGCATCCAAAACGGGTGCTTTTTTCTTTGTTATATAGAAATTACACATTAAACGTATTTAAATACTGTTTTAGGTATAACATGAATTGACATCAATGGTACAGATATTAGATGTTAAATGTACCGTGAAACTCTTGGAAATACAATGATGGGAAATTATAATGATATTGGTATATTACGGGAGAAGGCGGAATTGTAGGAGTAAAGGGAATGTGCCCAGGTTGCATACCATATTGACCATATGAATGATATTGAAGTAAATGTTGCCAAGTCGCAGCTGGAGCTACAACAATCCTCATCGGGAAAGGATTCATAATATAATCACTCCTAAAGTAGTATTCATGTAATAGGGTATGCGCTTACTGAATATGGATGTGCACAATCTAGGTCTATAAACATAATAATCAACGGACAGAAAATAGGGTTACTAATCTTATGATGTGTCCATTATGGGTGTTTTATTTTACTATGTAGATAGAACAAACATGTGTATAGCAATTATCGTAGGCGCTGCCGTGATCTGGGTGGCGCCTTGTTTGTTGTTAAGGAAAGATAAGGATTAACAAAACAAACTCAACTCAACCCATTTAATGGTAATTAATTAAAAATATAGTCTAATGTAACACATCATATATTTTGTTACGTAAATTTCGATAAAAATAGAGATAGTTAACTAAGTGAAGTTTATGCAAGGGAAAGCGGATGTTTTAGGGTAAAAACAGCGTAAAATCAACGATGTATAAAACATGTTGTAATTGGAAGTTCTCTAAAGGGCTACAAACGTTGATGTGACGGCATATTTCCCGAAAACCTTGTTTACATAAGTAACCTTATCGGTAGTCATTTTGAATATCTATTCATTTCCCATGCATACAACAAATTTCCTACCACTATTTTAAAAATAAGATTCTTTTTGGAGTAGTTTTTATGAAAAAGAAAAGATACATGAAGAAAAGAAAGAAAATGAATCTTTATTATGTGACGAATGGATATATGGGTGGTTCACAAATCCATGTATATGTCATTGCAGAAAATATAGATAGAGCAATAGAATTAGCTTCTGAAAAATTTAAAGAAGATGCAAGAAATGAAAGTTATGATGAGAGACTTGCTTATCATAAAAAATACGGTTGGTCCACAGATCACTTAGAAGAATATCGTTACGATGAAAGTTATTGGACTGATTTAGAAGCTTACTGTGAAGCGGAAGATGTTTCGCGAGAATTCGTTTCGGACGTAAATGATTAACTTCAAGTAGCGAATCTGCTGCTTTTTTATTTTGAATAGAAAAAAAGGAACCTGACATGGTTCCTTAATTCGATTCAGAAGTTGTGTAGTTTTTCTTGATGATATCTCTTATGTTGATAATTAAGGATATAAGGAATCCAACAGCTAGGATACCGTTTAGCCAATAATATGTATTCCCTGATGTAAATTTATTATAAAAGGAATTGACATTATAATATACTAGGAGCACTGAAAATACAGTAGAGAGTACTAACATTCCAAAACTTTTCATGATGTTCACCTCGATTCTAAAATTTGGAACTTTTTATATAATTATACATCAAAATTAATGGATTTAAAGTGAAATATAAAGGACTTACCATGAGGTGGTGTAAATGGAAGAAGAAAATATAAACGTTCCTACATGCTCTGTTTGTAATGAACCCTGCATGTGGACATTAAAAATGCCATTAACTATAACTCATTTTGATAAAACTTATATCCGTGAAGCAAACACGGATGATTCTCATATATGCATTGAGTGTTTAGAGAAGGAAGTGCAAACAATTGGATAAGGGGGCAGGTGTTATGTAATTATGGCGAGACAACGAAGTCCAGACCGTAACAAGGCATATGAAATATTTAAAGAACATAACGGTGATATTACGAATCGTAAAATTGCCGAATTATTGTCTACATCCGAACGAACTGTTAATGAAAAGACAGTAGGAGGATGGAAAACAAAAGATAAATGGGTGCAGCAATTAAATGGAGTACTCCATAAAAATGAACGGAGTACTCCAAAGAAAAATACGGAGTACTCCAAAAAGAAACCAGGAGCACCCAAAGGTAATAAGAATGCTGTAAATAATCGTGGTGGAGCCAAAAAGGGCAATAAAAATGCTGTTGGTAATCCTGGAGGTTCTGCTCCATTGCGTAATGGTAATGCAGCTACTCATGGTTTATATAGAAAGTACTTACCGCAAGAAATATTTGATTTAAAAGAAGAATTAATAGAAGCAATTAATAATGACCCTTTAGCAATCATCTGGGAAAGCATTATGCTGCAGTACACTCAAATCATTCATGCTCAACGTATCATGTTTATTAGAGATAAAGAGGACATGACAAAGGAACTTCGAAAGAAAAAGCTCACCGAAAGCGGATTGGAGGAAGAATGGGAAATTCAATTCGCCTGGGATAAGCAAGCTAGTTTCTTAAATGCTCAATCGAAAGCAATGTCAACGCTAGTAACCCTTATTGAAAAATACGATAGGTTAGCTAATACCGAGGAACAAAAACTACGAATTGAGAAACTTAAGAAAGAAATTGCTTCTATTAAAGTTGATGGTGACACTAATCAGAATACAGAAGACTGGAAAGAGTCACTTATGAAGATAGCAGCGCGCAGACGTAAACAAAAGGAAGCTGAAGCTAATGAGTAATACGTCCTTTAGTGAATTTATGGAGATTATCGATGTTTATTGGGATGATCCAGTTGCGTTTGCTGAGGATATGCTTGGTTTTTATCCGGATGAATGGCAGAGAAAAGTTCTTATGGATTTAGCACAAAGTCCAAAGGTTTCAGTTCGTTCTGGCCAGGGTGTTGGTAAAACAGGTCTTGAGTCAGTTGTTGTTATCTGGTTCCTTTGCTGTAGGCCAAATCCAAAAGTTATTTGTACAGCTCCTACAAAGGAACAGTTATTTACTGTACTTTGGGCTGAAATAGCGAAATGGTTAGAAGGCAGTGTGGTTAAAAATCTACTTAAATGGACTAAAACACGAGTATACATGATTGGCAGTGAGGAACGTTGGTTTGCTACTGCTAGAACGGCAACGAAGCCGGAGAACATGCAAGGATTTCACGAAGACTATATGTTATTTGTATGTGATGAAGCTTCTGGTATAGCAGATCCTATTATGGAAGCCATACTTGGTACTTTATCTGGTGCAGAAAATAAATTGTTTTTATGCGGAAACCCAACAAGAACAAGTGGTGTATTTTATGATTCTCATAATCGTGACAGAGATTTATATAAAATACATAAAGTATCTAGCTTAGATAGCCCTCGAACCAGTAAAGACAATATAGAAGTATTGAAAAAGAAATACGGCGAGGGTTCAGACGTTTGGCGTGTACGTGTACTTGGTGAATTTCCTAAAGCAGAAGCAGACGCTTTTATTCCACTAGAAATTGTAGAGCAAGCAGCATCTTGTAAAGTAGAGCCGACTGGTGAAACACTTGACTTAGGTGTTGACGTTGCCCGATTTGGTGATGATGAAACTGTAATTGCTCCAAGGATAGGAAATAAAGTCTTTAAAATATAAAACCACTATAAACAAGATACTATGGAAACTGCTGGCCACGTATTGAAATTAGCTAAGGAATACATGGTAAAGTACAAGCAGTTAAAAAGAGTTGATATAAAAGTCGATGATAGTGGTGTTGGTGGTGGTGTTACGGACAGATTGAAAGAAGTTATTAAATCTGAACGATTACCATTCAAAGTATATCCGGTTGTGAATAACGGGAAGCCGCTTGATGATGAGCATTATGATAATGCAGGTGCAGAAGGTTGGGCCGTTGTAAGAGATTTACTTGAAGAGAATATGAAAGCATTTATACAGGGGGAAGAACCTACAATGGAGATTCCAAATGATGAAAAAATGATTTCTCAATTTTCTAGCCGTAAATACAGAATAACAAGTAGAGGTAAGATTGCATTAGAGCGAAAAGAAGAAATGAAGAAACGCGGATTGCAATCACCCGATAGAGCAGATGCTATAGTTCTAGCCTTCTATAAACCGAAAGTAGTTATGGGTGGGAAAGTTAAAAGAGTGTAGTCGGACATTAATTGTTCGGCTATTTCTTTTGCTCTTTATTTATAGAAGAAAGGAGGACATACAAACGATATGAGCGATAAAAAGACAATTAAGAATGTAAAAGTATTTGGTATTAATAAAGCTGCAGATGAACCAAAGAATAAGGAAGACAACAGCAAGCAAATGGCAGTTGATCCATTCGCTCAATCATATAGTGATAAAGGATTAATTAAACCTCCATATGAAATGTCAGTGCTACTGGATATAAAGGAAAGTAATCCTATTCATTCTGCTTGTATTAGCGCAAAAGTCGATGATATTGCTGGTGTTGGTTTTGACTTTGCCCCTTTTGAAGAAGTAAAAGAAGCAGCGAGCCAGGAGCAGTATAAAAGATTAAAAGAATTCATGCGTAATTGTAATCCGGAAATGACAAGCTCAGAAATCATAAGAGCCGTATGGGATGATTATGAGACAGTTGGCTGGGGAATTATTGAAGTTGTTCGTAATAACAAAGGTGAACCGTCAGAACTATACCACATTCCAGCTCATACAGTTCGTGCTCATAAAGATAAAATTCGCTTTGCTCAAATCGTAAGTAACAAAGAACGATGGTTTAAAAAGTTCGGTTATCCTGATGAGTTTCGTCTTGTTGATGGTCAACCTTTAGGGGCAGAAGATATTGCAGAAAACGGGACAGAAAAAGCCGGAGAAGTAATTGTTATTCGCAAATTCGGTTCTCGTTCTTCTTATTATGGGATACCTAATTACGTTAGTTCTATTGGTTCAATAGTTGGCTCTCAAGCAGTGCGAGATTACAATATTAACTTTTTTACGGGTAAGACTATTCCGGATGCTTTGCTATTTATTGAGGGAATCGATGAAATAGATGAGGGAACGGAAAATGAATTAAAAGCGTTCTTCTCTGCAGAAACTAAGGGCGAACATCATAAGTTGGCCGTAGTTCCTGTTCCACCAGGAGCAAAAGCTAGATTGGAAAAAGTCAGCCCTGATGTAAAAGAAGGTAGTTTCCGTTTGTATAAGCAGGATAGCGCAATGGAGATATGTGTGGCCCATCGTGTACCACCTTATCGTATCGGTTGGGCTATGACAGGTTCATTAGGACAAACAACTGCTAAAGAAATGAATGAGATGTACAAGCGTTCTATTATTGAACCTGGCCAAGAAATATTAGAACATCGATTAAACAATCAATTGTTCCGTGTATTTTCTGAAATGCTAGGCGGTTTAGATTGGCATTTTAAATTAAATGAAATCGATACGGATGATCGTGAAGCAGATTTGAAATATGCAAAAGACAGTTATGAGGGTGGAATATTAAAACTGAATGAGTCCCGTAAAGTGGTAGGTTATGAACCTGTACCGGAAGGGGATAAATTCTTTGATGGTAAAACAGAATCTTCTCCGCCTGAACCAATTGCAAAAGCTGCAGATAACGAGCAAGATAACTTAATTGCTATTAATGCATTTAGGGAAAAGCATGAAGAAATAGAGAAAGCTATGCAAAAGAAGGTAGCTTATTTTTTTCCGAGCAGGGAAAACGGCTCTTAAACCTGCTTCCCGTAATTCGTATTAATAAAGCAGATGAAGAGATTGATCTTGTAATTGCAGAAGCAGAAGTTGATGAATTTCTGGATAATGTTGATTGGGATGAGGAACGACAAATGTTTGTCGATGAAGTCACTGCTACGCTACAGGATGATGTAACAGAATTTGTACAGAGTACTATTGCATCAAATGGTTTAACCTGGATGGTATTAGATCCAATTGGTGACGTTGCTGCAAAATGGGTTGCTGCTTATGCATTTGAATTAGCAAAAGGAATCCATGAAACGACTAAAGATAGATTAAGAGAGACAATGTTAAAGAATCTTAGTGAGGGAATGGGTGTCAATGCATTAAGTGTTTCTATTGCAGATGTGATGTCAGAAGCAAGTAACTATAGAGCAATGATGATTGCACGTACAGAAACAACATATGCAATGAATTACGGCAATTTAATTGCTTATAAGGGCGCAAATAGAAACAAGAAAACATGGCTTACAGGTAATGATGAACGTGTTTGTAAAGAATGTGGTGGTTTACACGGGGAAACGGTAGATATTGATGATCTATTTAGTAATGGAAAGATGTGTCCGCCAGCTCATCCGCATTGTCGCTGCACTATGATTTCAGAAGAGTAATAAAATACACCTATTTAATTGGGGTTTCATCGTCAAAACGTATACGGCTTTAAATTGGCTGCTATGCGTTTTGACAGTGGAACCCCAATATTTATAGGGAAGGAGGTAAAACAATGGCATACGAACTAAAAAACGCCGAAATTAGTTATATTTCATTGGTTACAAAAGGTGCAAATGGTCGTCAATTCGCCATTATGAAGAGTGCATCTGCTAAACAACCAAATATATCAAAGCAAGTTCCAATCCTTAAAACAGAGGAAGAGAAGCAGCTTGTTACAGGTGTGGTATATGAACCAAATGTAGAAGATTCACATGGGGATACAATGACCGCAGAGGAAATTGAAAAGGCTGCATATACCTTTATGGATAATTACCAACACATCGATAAACAACACGATGAAATCGCTGGTAAAGGGACAGTAGTTGAAAACTGGATTGCTAAAAGTGATATGACAGTAGGCGAACAAGAAGTAAAAGCAGGAACATGGCTCATGACAGTTCGTGTTGATGATGTAGATACCTGGGAAGAAATTAAAAAAGGTGAAGTCACTGGTTTTTCTATGGGTGGATTTGGTGAACGTGTAGAAATCGCAAAAGCAGATGATCTTACTCGTGAAGAGAAAGGCATTATTCGTAAAATGGTCGGTTTCTTCAAAGGTGAGAAACACGAGATTAAAAAGGGCGAAGTAAAAGATCGCTTTGTAGACGAAAGACAGAATCGTGATTTACGTGCCGTTTTTAATTTGTTCGAAGATGTGTTCTATTGGGAGATTTGGGAGAATAATCCCGATATCGACCGAATGACAGCTGCTCTTGATGATATGAAGGAAATCCTTTCTTCTATTAAAGGCGGTTATACCATTGCGAAATCAGAAGATAGTATAAAAGCAGAAAACATTGTATTAGAAAACATAAAAAAAGCTGGGAAAGTTTTATCCCAAAAGAATCATGCAAAATTAGATGAAGCATTAGCTTTAATTAGTGAAATAAAAGAAGCTGCTTCACCAGAGGAGGAAGAAGAAATGAAAGTAGAAGATATTGCAGAGATTGTTAAACAAGCGGTAGAGCCACTAGCTACTAAGCTAGATAAGATTGAAAAACAAGTGAATGGTGAGGAAGTAGAATCGACACCAGAAGAGCAAACAGCGGAAGAGCAAGTTGCAGCAGTTATCAATAAAGCGCTAGAACCATTTGTTGAACGTCTTGAAAATATCGAAAATGCTGCTTCTATTCGTAAAGGCTTAGATCCAGACGAAGAATTCACGCCAGGGCAACAACCAATTAAAAAATCTGTATGGACAGGGATTAACCTGTAATATAAGTGGGAAATATTAACATGGGAACAACGTACAACAATCAAGATTTATTAAAACGTGTATCTAGAATTGAAAAGACAATTACTACAGGATCAGTTTCTTCTGGTTTATTAAACCCGGAGCAAAGTAAAGAGTTCTTTAGAATGGCATTTGATGCAACACCATTCTCTCAGTTACATCGAAAAGAAATGCGTAAAGCGAAACAAGGCGTACTTGATAAAGTCGGTATTGGCGGTCGTATTCTACGTAAGAAAACAGAGAATAAAGATGATGAGTACCGCGCAGGTGTTACTACATCAACTATTCCATACAATACAAAAGCACTTCGCCTACCTTGGGAAATTACAGAAGAAACTCTTCGCGAAAACATTGAAGGTGAAGGTTTTGAAGATACTGTAATGACTCTTATGGCATCTCAAACTGGAGTCGATTTAGAGGATTTACACTGGAATGGGGATAGTGAATCATCGGATCCATTCTTATCAATTAACGACGGTTGGTTAAAGAAGATTTTAAAATCGAAAGAATCGCATATTATTGACCACGCTAAACTAGTAACTGGTACAGGAGAAGAAGCAAAAGTAAATGGATTTGGTAAAGGTTCAATCTTTGCATTATCTGGTGTTATGCCAAACAAATATAAGAATAGTAATCTACGCTGGATTATGTCGCCAAATCGTAGAGAAAAATGGATTGAATATTTAACAAACCGTCCTACTGGTGCTGGTGACGCTGCATTACTTGGAGCAGGCGATCAAGTTAATAAACCAATGGGCTACGGAATTTGTACAGTTCCTTCTTTAACGGATGATGTAATTATTCTTGCAGATCCACGTAACTTTATTGCTGTTAACACATATGAAACACGTATTCGTAAAACAACAGAAGGTAAAGCTGCAGTAATGGAAGATAAACGATTCTATGTAATTCACTTTGATGATGATGCTGTAATTCAAGAAATGGATGCAGTAGCAATCTTAACAAATATTCCGGATGCGTTTGGAGCTTAATATCCAGACGTATTTTTTATGGGAACAAACTCTTTGTTATTAGGGTTTTGAATGTATACTTTTTTAATATTTTCTTATTTTTAATGGAAAACGAGATAGAACCAATAAAATCAACAATACGAAAGTAAACTTTCATCGAAAAGTTTACTTTTAAAAATAGATAAAATAATTTGTTATTCACATCACTAGAAAACATAAATATCCAATAAAGATATTTAATTACAAATTCATTTATTTGATTTATAATTATATTTAGAAAATAGAATGGAAAGGTCTTGATAATATGTTGGGTATTGATGTTATAAAAACAACAGAGGAATTAATTATTAAATGGCAATTAGCAAAAGTTAGTATTCCATTAAATGAAATTATTGAAGTTACTGAAGATGATACTTATGCTGGTGTTGAAAAAGTAGATGCAATTCGAATTGGGACACCTTATGCTACAACTGATCGAATCTTAATTAAAACTAGAAAACAAGACTATGTACTATTTACTACTAATAAGGTTTCAATTTTAAATAAAATAAATGCTTAATTATTTTATTGATTTTGTATAGATTTTTTAGATTAAAAGACGACTTATGTAAAGTCGTCTTTTGTTTTCCTTATAATAAAACGAAAGTAAACTAATAATGATTATTTTACTTTCGTGAAAGGGGTGTTAATTATGAAATTAGTTACGCTGCGATTAGGTGGCACTTACACCGCTTATGGACAAACGTTTAAGAATGGTCAAGGAGAAACAGTTGCAAATGATAAAGCTGATTACCTTGTAAGTACTGGACATTTTGAACTTGTAAAAGAAGTCGATAAGAAGGAGAAAGAAACATAATGAATATTACCGTGCAGGACATTAAAGACCGCGTAAATGTGCAGAAAATGCCTGATACAGTTATTCAAGAACTAATAGATTACTATACGGTTATTACTAGAAGGTATTTAAGAATCAAGCCGGAGAATCCGATGAAAGAAATCATCCAGACAAGTAAACTAGCTTGGCTTACTTTTCCTACTGAATCTATAGCAAAAGTAACTCATGTTAGTTCGAAACAAGATATGTCCGATTCTATTACTGTAAACGGGCGTATTGTTTATGGTTTATCCGAAAATCAATTGTATGAATTCGAATATAAGATACAAGATTATGATGATCTGCAGGTACTTATGAAGAAATGTATTATTGATTTGGTTGTTTCTGCAGTAGTTCGTGCTAACTTGCAGCGAAAGGGAATGAAGACATCGGAAAGTATTGGCGATTATTCGTACCAGATTAGCCCAGAAACGTTAGACGAACCTGCTACAAACAATAAGATACTCAATGGCTTAAAAGGGTTTAGAGCAAGAGTTAAGCCGGTGATGGCAACATGAATATGTACTTTGATGATGGTGGTATGGATGATTTATATATTCATGAAGTAGTTGTAAAACGAAAAGAGAGAAAGAAACAATCCTCTGGTAATTATGCAGAAATAGAAGAGGACATTTACGAGAATATAATCTGTCGTGTAACTACTAATTCAGCTGCAGATAATGAGAGGTTTAAGCGTGATAAACAAAATTTCGATACAACCTTTAAGATATATGCACCTGCTTCTTACAAAATTAAGCCTAATGATCGTATTCATTTTAAAAATGAAGAAATAGGCGTTGATTATACGTTTGAAGTAAAAGGAGAACCTCGTAATCCTGCATTTTTAAATCATCACATTGAGATTTACTGCGAAAAGGTGTGATTCTATATGGCTAATTCAGTAGAAATTGAATTCTCAAGCAATATGGAGCAAGTAAAGACGCATATTAACGCTATGTGTGTTGAAAAAGTCACAGCAGCATCTATTCATTTACAAAATGAAGTTAAAAAAAATCTCACAGGTAGCCGTAGCGGTAAACAATACAAAATACCACATACAAGTCGTAAATATACTGCTTCTAAACCAGGGGAAGCTCCTGCTGTTCGTACAGGAGATTTGCTAAATTCGATTAAATACAATATTAAACGATCACAATCAGAAGTATTGGGTGCAGTAGGAAGTGACTTGCAAAAAGCAATATGGCTTGAAAATGGTACAAGTAACATGGAAGCCCGTCCATTCTTATTAAAGTCATTCGAAAGACAACGCAGAGACCTTAAAAGAATGATGGGAGGATAATGTATGTCTACTGCTATTGCAACTATTAGAACGCTTGTAGAGGGCGACGAAATAATAAAAGCTAATCTATCGGAATATGGTGAAGGCGAGGACAAAGGTCCCGCTCTTACATTTCAAACTGCGCAAGATGATATGGAAATGCCTTATGTGGTTATAAGAATTGAAGCAAATAATCCGGATGACGTTGAAATTATAGATCGTATGATTCTTAATTTCGATGTGTATTGTGATAACGGTGATTATGATAAGGCGAATTTGGTCGCTACACGTATTGAAAAATTGCTAGATAGAGAAGTTGGTTTAAAAGATGACGGGATACTTTCTATCCATCGTGCAGGTAGTCTTCCTGTACCAGATGAAGACCCATCTATCATTCATATAAATGTAAAATTTCTTGTCCGAACCATACGAACGGACTTGTATTAGGGGGTAGAACAAATGAGCTGGAAATTAATTAACGGTGTTCGGGAAGGAACTACTGATAATTTCGTTATTGGCCCTGGTGTTATGTACAAAGGATTTAAAAGTGTAAAAGAACTCGGGGAAATGGTTGGAGCAACTACTGGTGGTACGAAAGTGGGCTTTGATCGTGAGTACTATGATGCAGATATTGATGGTGTGCTAGGTAAAATGGTGCGCGGTAAATGGTTATTAAAAGATGAACCGCATATTGAACTTACATTAGTAGAATTTACAAAAGAAAACCTGCAGTTAGCTTTACCTGGAATGACAGTAGATTCTACAACAGAAACTGATTACGATATTATGAAGCCTTCAAATGAAATTCCTGACTCAAGTTATCACGATATTGCTTTGATTGGGATGGTTTCAGGAAGCACCTTGCCGATTATTTTCGTTGTTCGAAATGCATTAGTAGTTTCATCTATTGAAGTGGATTTGAAAGATGGAAAGGGAACGGTTGGTTTGAAATGTAAATTCATCGGCCATTACAGTGAATCTGCACCAAATACACCGCCTTATGAAATCTATTTACCAAAGAAGAAAGCAGCAGCACTTAAAGCGCCGACTACCGCATAAATGGTAGTCGGTTTTCTATTACATAAAACTAGCTAAATGCTAAAAGGAGAGAACGAAATGGCTTCTATTTTAGAAAAAATGATGAACAATGGTACAGACATTACAATCATGGGTGAGACAGTAGCAATGCGACGATTAAACGTAACGGACGTTTGGCGATTCGCTAAGATTATTTCGAAGGTTGGACGCAGTGCGATAGCTAACTTTGCTGATTTCGGTAAGGATAAGCAAGAAATGGATGAATTAACTAAAGTAGCCGAATCTCTTCCAGAAGAGGAAAAACAAGCGCAATTAGCTGCACTTAAAGAGAAGCAGCAACAAAAAGGATTGGAATTTGCTTTCCGTGTTTTAACAATGATTCCTGCTTGTGAGGATGACTTTACAGAGTTCTTTGCTAGTCTATTAAAAGTAAAAGCAGAAGAGTTTCGCCAGTTCCCTCCGGAAGCAATGGTTGCTGTTATACAAGGGTTATTAGAAAGTGAGGACTTAATGACTTTTTTCAACCAGGTCAAGGGACTAGTGAAAGTTCAGAGCGGGAAATGGAGCAAACCAGCAGCGACTCAGATCCAAGCGTAAACGAGAATACAAATGAATATTTAGAGGAAGCAGAACAAAATATGTTACGTGCTTTCGATAAGATCCAAAAGCGGTATGGATGGACAGATGAATATGTCTTATCCATACCTTATTCGCGTTTGATGGATTTATTTTCTTTCATTGCACAAGAAGAGCAGCAAGAAGAATTAAATGAGTGGAAGAAGATGGCGTTCATTGGATTTCAAACCCGTCAGCTAGAAGAAGGGACTACGTTTAATGATTACCTTCAAGCGTTTGGGCTTGCTGGTTCTCAAGAAGATACTGATGCCGCTTATAAGATGGGTGAAGTATGGACGAAAGAAGAATGTGAAGCACACGTTGAGCAAATCATGGCTCAATTCCAAGACGACGATGAGGAATAAATGGGTAATAAACCCCAGCGAAGGGGGTGCGTAAATGCTCGCTGAAATGTTCCAGTTGTTCGGAACAATTGGTATTAAAGCAGAAGGTGCTTATAAAGATTTACAACAATTTGAAGACCGCGTGCAACAAACTGCAAATGGAATGCATGATAAATTCCAAAAAGCAGGTGAGTCGATTAGTCATGTAGGTAACAAAATGAAAGATGTTGGTACTAACATGACTGCTGGTGTCTCATTACCTTTGGCTGGTATTGGTGCGGCAGCTGTTAAAGTAGCATCTGATTTCGACGCTTCTCAAAGAAACATCCAATCTTCTTTAGGTCTTACTGAAAAAGGTGCTGAAAACCTTGGCAAAGTCGCAAAGGAAACTTGGAAAGATGGATTTGGCCAGAGTATTGAAGAAGTAGATCAATCGCTCATAAAAGTGTATCAAAATATGAAAGATGTCCCTCACGAAGAATTAGAAGAAGCTACAAAGAGTGCTATGACACTGGGAAAAACATTTGATTCTGATATAAATGAGGTAACTCGTGGTGCAGGACAATTGATGAACCAGTTTGGTATTGAATCAAAAGAAGCATTTGATTTATTTGCAGCCGGTGGACAAGAGGGATTGAACTATTCGAATGAAATGTTTGATAATGTGGCCGAATATGCGCCGCTTTATAAACAAGCCGGTTTCTCTGCTAACGAGATGTTTACCATTATGGCAAACGGGACTCGTGATGGCAGTTATAATCTCGATTACATTAACGATCTTGTAAAAGAGTTCGGTATTCGTGTACAGGATGGTTCTAAAGGTGTATCTGATGCCTTTGCTGAAATGTCTCCCGAAACACAAAAAGTATGGGATAACTTCAATAAAGGTAAAGGAACTTCTGCAGATGTATTTAATGCAGTACTTGGCGATTTAGGTAAAATGGACGACAAAGTAAAAGCCAATCAACTTGGTGTTGCTGTATTCGGTAGATGATAAATTGTGCCGAAGTAAAATTGCGGTATTAAGCAAGAAGGGTGAGATTCCTAACTTGAACCGAAGGCTATATAAAATATAGTCAGGGGCAGAGCATAGAGGATGAAAAGATATAATTCCTCCACGAGACCGCGACACTTATTAGTGAAAACGTATGCCGAACTTGCATTAATATGAAGTGCAAGAAGTAGAGGATAAAAAGCCTTTACGATAACAAAGTTGACAAAATGGGAAGACATGGGCGCACAAGCCGTCTTAGGGCTTAATAATGCAAGTGGTGCATTAGGTGATGTTGAGGGCGCAATGGGCAAAATGCAGAAGACGCAGCAAGAGGCATTTGGTGTTCGATGGCAAAAACTCACTCGTACTACAATGGCATCATTAGAACCGTTAGGCCAGGCAATAATTGATATTGCAGAAGTTGCCCTTCCTCCTATTATCAAAGCTGTAGAATTAGTTGCAAAGGCGTTTAGTTCTATTCCAAAACCAATCCAAATTGGTATCGTAGCAATTTTAGGTATGGTTGCAGTATTAGGGCCATTAGTCGCTATGATGGGCTTTATGACAAGTGGAGTAGGTGCATTTGTCGGTTCATTCAGATTCCTAGTACCCGTATTATCTAAGGTTCCATTGTTATTTACGGGTATATTAAAACTTGGTCCTAGATTAATTGGTATGTTCGGAATGATAGGGAGAGCAGTAGCTTTCTTAGGTAGCACTGCATTTGCAGGACTTTTAAAAGTAGGGCCTAAACTTATTGGAATGTTTGGTGCAATAGGTAGAGCGCTCGCTATACTCGGAAGATCTGCAATGACATTACTCATGAATCCCTGGACGATTGCAATATTAGCTATCGTTGGATTAGTATATTTAATTTATAAAAATTGGGATGATGTTGTTAAATATACGAAACAAGCAGTGAAATGGATAGGTGATGTATGTTCTAAGGGATGGGATGCAACCGTAAAAGGTGCGAAATCAGCTTGGTCCGGTTTATCTAAGTTCTTTTCTGGATTTTGTGAGGGAACGAAAAAGGTCTTCCATGCCTCTGTATCATTTATAGGAAAAATACTCGAAGCAGCCTGGCGCGGTATAGCTGCAGTTATAAAGTTTTACATTAATTTCTGGAAAAAAGCATTCGAACTTGGGTGGATTGCTATAAAATTCATTTTTAATGCCGCTTTAAATATCTTAAAAAGCGTTGTTAAATTCGCCTTAGAAGTTATTAAAAATGTAATCTCATTTTATATAAAAGCATACCAAACGATTTTTAGAGTTGGGTGGAATATCATTAAAACGATATTTACAACTGTCCTTAACTTTTTGAAATCGTTTATTCGTGCTGCTTTCGAATTTATAAAAAATGTGATTTCAACAGCGATGAATGTTATAAAAACTATAATTTCTGCAGCCTGGAATTTTATAAAAACGGTATTTGTTACGGTTTTAAATTTCATTAAAAATACTGTTCAATCTGCATTCAATTTTATTAAAAATATAATTATTAATGTAATGAACTTTTTGAAAAATTTCATTCAAGCAGCCTGGAATTTTATTAAAGATACAATCATTGCAGCGGTTCGAGCCTTTGTTAATTTCGTAGTTGATAATTTTAATAGACTTAAAAATACTATTTTTAGTGTTGTTGGAGCTATTAAAGATTTCATAGTAAGTAGCTTTTCTGCAATTAAGAAAGCTATTACAGGAGCTTTTACAGGTATTGTAGATATCGTAAAAGATGTATTTAGCAAAGTAGGCTCTATTGTAAAAAATGTAGCAAAAGAAGCAGTTAGCTGGGGAAAAGATATCATTGCCGGAATCGGTGAAGGGATGGCTGGAATGGCTGGTTGGCTTGTAAAAAAAGCTAAAGGCGTAGTTTCAGGAATACCTAAAGCTGTATTAAAATTCTTCGGTATCCGAAGTCCGTCCCGTTTAATGATGGAATACGGGGGCTATATTACGGAAGGTTTAGGTGTAGGGATGGAACAAATGATTCCCGCGGTAGATAAAGCTTCTGAATTACTAAATAAAGCCGTTGTACCACCTAAACCAATGAAACTAGTAACGGACGTATCTACTCAAATTGGACAAATGGGAGCGCGCTCTGCTGACTTAATTGGTAAGACTGCACATCCATTCGCTGGCCAAACCCATGTTGAGAAGAAAACGAATAAAGGTGTAACGATTCAAAATGCTACATTTAAAGTCGATGTTGAAAAACTACAGTCTGCAGACAACTTTGTAAAAATGAGAAAGCTGCTACAAAACGTAGTTGCTGATGATCTAATGGGAATGGCGGTGCGAAATGTATGAGTATATTAAAAACATTGCATAGAAAAGCAGGTTCATATTACCTCTTTGAAGATATAGTCGAATTAAAAAACACAATACAATATACCATTAATTTCACATGGCCAGGGACATATAACTTTTCATTTATGTCCCAAGTTCCTATTGGTTCTGATGGGATGCTACCCTACAAATACTTTATTGTCCGGGTAAATGGTATTGAAAGGTTTAGAGCAAGAGGACCTTATGCCTGGGAAGCAAGAGAAATATTTGTTGGTGCAGGCCCACAAACAATTGAATTTACAACAATCGGTTACGGTTCTTCTGACAGAGCGTATGTGAGTCAAGCTTATTATCATTCATTTGGAGAGGTTCCTAACATTGCAATGATTGAGCAAACAAAGATGCCAAAGTCATTAGACAGCTTAAAAACTTACAATGTTATGCATGGATATCCGCGTTTTCAAAGTGCTGGTAATAAAGGATGCGAAGTAGAATTCACTCTGCTATTTAGAGATATGAAATATTGGCGTGATTTCATGAGGGAAATATATCGTACTCATATTATCACTGGTGATTACGGTACTTACGGGGGTATTATACCACCTAATGAAGTGGATACAATACGAAAAGGTACATTAGTAATAGCAAAATGCAAATTAATATCTACAGCACAAGCAGGCGTTGGAGTTGATGGCATATGAGGGAAGGTTCTGTATCTTTAATTAGAATGTTGGGGAGTCATTTCCAATTAGGAAATAACTCCCCTAATTTAATTGTTTTTATGAAAAAAAGGGACTCTTCTTCTTCTTACGTCCAAATTCAACACCGTGTAACGGGTTTAGAAGTCCAGGAGAACGCAGACCAGTTTGCTAGTACATTTACTATTACCTTTGCAAATGAATACGGTCAAATGGCCCCTGATAATTGGTATGGTAAGTTTTCTTCCATTCAAGAATGGTTTTATAACAGTGAGGTAACAAATACAAATCAACTGTATCCACAGACTGAATTTAAGGTGTCTATTGGCTATGGTGAAGAGGTTTTACCTTATATACATGGTTTTGTATCTGATGTGAAGGTAAATGCCGAAAGTGGTACTATTTCAGTCACTTGTACAACATCTTATAAGAAACTTCTACATAAATCAGTAATACCAACACCTGGATCGGATGAAATTGTAGCACCCACTGGCAATGTTTATAATGTTGTGAAATTCTTCTTTCAAAAAGCAGGGGTCGTCTTACATGGTAGTCCCGTAAACATACCTGGCACCAATCAAAGTTGGCTCGTAGAAGGCGCTACTGGTAAGAGGTTTCAAAAATGGGATGAAATTGTTCGAGATATTATAGATACAACATTCCACTATATTAAACATGAACCGGATGGAAGTTGTACGTTTATGAAAATGCCGGACTATGCCATTAACGAGCCTGCTAAATTTAACTTTAATGAAGGTGAGAATCTCATTTCATTAGATATGCAGCTAACAGACCAGGATATTAGTAATAGTATTGTTGTTAAATGTGGAGATTACGCAAACGGATTTCTTAATTCATTTCTTTTAAAAAATGTATCGCAGGGTGATTTACGAGAGGAAATGATAGAAGTCCCTTGGGCTACAACATTCTTTGCAAGAAGAGCAGTCGCTGCAGCTTATCATTTAAAGGCAATACAAAAGTTTAGAACATTAACGGTTGCAGTAGTTGGTGATCCAAGGATTCAATTGTTCGATGTAATTTCTGTTTATAACAGAGATTCTGGCCAACAATGGAATTATTTCGTAAAAGGGATTAATACTATGATTTCAGCAGATGATGGTTTCTATCAAACTTTAGATTTAACAGTTAACTATGGGTACGAACCTACTCCTTATACAGACATAAGCGGAATCACAGTAAACGTAGATACTTTACGATTAAAACTTTGGGATTATGACTATGAAGATGGTGACGTAATAAATATTTACGCCAATGATAGGTTAATAGAAGAAAATTACCTTATCCGAAACAACCCTACATATGTTGATATCCCGCTCGAATACGGGGTAAATGTAGTTGTATTTGAAGCTGTACGAAATCCTTTAAGGTGGCTTACAGGACGAATGCAAGTGTTAGATACACAGAATAATATTCTATTTGATTATGGTGATATTCCAGATTTAACGTTTGATAGAAAAAACATAGGTCCAGATGGATATTATATTCAACGTCCTGCAAAAACATGGTCTGTCACAAGGGTAAATTAGGGGTGATATGATGATAATGCAAAAGAACTTATATGATCCGATTATGTATTTGATGAAAGGATTAATTGATAGAGAATTTTACAGCGGCGGAAAACCAATGCCTGGCGATGACCCAAATAACGTATTTAAAGAAGGTATGACAGAGGGCTATACCCTCATTCGTGATGGTGCTCGTTTATCTGCTGTTGATGGAGATAAATATCTTTATTACGATTTAATTTTTAACGACCACGGTATGTTAGATAAGGTTATTTTATCCCACAAGATAACAGGAAAGATGATGGAAACTCAATTAATATATAATGCAAAGAAACAATTAGAACGTGTGCAGCCGCGACTCCTTAATAAAGGTAACGGTATGCTATCTGATTTAGCAATTCCCGATGTGTCGTAATGATGCACGGGAATTTTTTAATACATGGAAAAGGGTGAATGCTCTTGTTTGAAACAACCTATTTAGCTGGTGGCCGATTAGATCCACCGTTTCATCCAACAAAAACGGAACCATTCGTACCTGGATTCATTATGGATTCCACATCATATAAAACGGATGAAGTGAAATATATATTACCTGCAGATATGGAGATTTACGCGATTAGTGTTAGTTCCTCCATGTATGAATTAGATGATAAATGGGATTTAATCGTGAACGGACAAACTGTTTGCCAGGATATCTATACGAAGCGTATTCCCGAAGGTATACACTTTATGGTTTACAAATCTGTAAAAGCAGGAAGTACAATTACATTCCGATTCCATAATCAAGGAATTCTTGATAAAACGGTATGGTTTGAACTTCACTTTTTAAGATAAAGGAGAGTACTTTATGAGCTTTGCTGTTAACTATATGGCTGGCGGGCGATTTGACGCACCTTACTTCCCTACAAAGACAGAGCCATTTATCCAGGGTCGGAGAATTGGTATTTATGATCAAATCCATGTAGATAAGTTTTCATTAGCCTTTGAAACAGAAATGATTGCCTTCTCTGTTGCTGCTTCTCATTACAGTGATAGGGACTATTGGAATTTATTTATTAATGGCCAGCAAGTATTTAAAGAAGTTTATGTAAAAGATGTGCCGGAGGGTTTTAATTTCTCCGTTGTAAAAGCTATACCTGCTAATGCTGAAGTAAAGTTCGAATACCACAATGCATCCGCAGATAAAAAAACTATATGGCTGAATTACCAACTATTAAGAGATTAGGAGCGTGAAATAGATGGCATACGTTGAAAAAATAGTTACAGAAGCAGATTTTCATAATTCACTCATAAATTTAATGACTGAAAACGGTTGGAAGAAAGTCAAAACCTTTTATAAATACATTGATAAGGTCAAAGAGCAAGGAAGCAAAGATAACATTACTAAGCTGTATAAATATTGGTGTGCAAAACATGTTGTCTTACAAAATTCAGATGGTGGCATGTACGGAATCGTTCAAACTTGGGCTTGGGAAACTAAAACAAAACTAAATATTGATTTATCTACAGATAAAGGTAGAACAGAATTTCAGTCTTATGTTGAAGATAATCCAAGATATAAAGATCGTTCTTGTATGTATCTATACATGATAGAACAAGTTCCAAACTATCAAGACAATAGCATGATTCAAATGGGCGCTCAAGACGGTAGTGAATTTCAATCTATTATGGATGTTGAATTAGCTGAAGTAAAGGTGACTTCGGAAAGAAACGTAAATCCTAGTACTGGGGAAGTTTATTACACAAATTCCTACGAATATGCAGATTCACCTCAATTGATGATGTCCCCTTGGGTAAAATGTTCATTTAGAAACCCTAAACTAACAAATATAAATGTCGATTCGAATTGGTGGCCGGATTCAATGGTTCGTATTACGGGACAAGTAGATAAATCCCGTGTGGTTCTTCTAATACAAGCTGATAGAACGCCTGCTTTCGATAATAACTCTGTTCCTGTAATTCCTGTTTATATGGGGAAATTAGAAAGTTATGCAGCAGATGACACAATTGCCGACGCTCTATGGGCAGGCACCGCTTACGATGAAGGTTCAGAAGCGTCTTCCCATAATTATAACTTTGAAAGTAAAACTCCATTTAGGGATGTAAAAAAATATATGCCGAGAACGAAGGCATATCCAAAAAGCCCAGGTAACGGTATTGATAACATCATAATTAAACGTTCACGTTTTGGAGCAAGATATCAAGCTCATTATCTAGCGTGGAATGTTCCATCTAACATGATGCCACCAGATAGAAAAAGTACAACTGGTGGCCAGTATCCAAACGCATGGCAGAATCATGAAAATGATGAATACAAATATCAATTTAACCCTTCTGTTTACAGCAATAAAGTCCATACGTCACGAGCGTATATTGTTCATCCAGAGGAAGGTGTTCGCGGTTATATGCCTTATATCGTTCTACTATCACCTTTAGGTTTATTAAATGGAGATAAATTGAAAGTAAGACAAAATACTTGTCCAGATACCCATGATATTTATCGTTTCTTTACAGTCGATGCAATTTCACCAATTACAAAGTTACCCGCTACTGCTTATCGACCAGCTGGATTAGGAATTTACGAAAAAACAAGATAAAGGTGGATGAATATAAATGTGGTTTGATAAAATAACGTATTTGCAAACATTACCAAATGACTTAGAAAAAATGTTTACTACAAGCGGATGGAGTAGAAAACTATTTTTTAGGATTCGTAGTGGAATTAGTAAGTTTATCGATGTTCGTTTATTTGAAGCGGCTGGAAGTGATGGAGAACGTAGAAAACTAGGAGTAGCAACTGCCTATGATACAAATGTATCAGACTTTACCGATAGCCGATATATTACAACCGACTCCCCATTAGGAAAATTAGGTATGGGTGACGGTACGAAGAAAGACTTCCAAATACCCGTATTTCCAGTAATAGAAAGCTCCCTTATTATTTATATAAATAATCTCGTGAAAGATAAAAAAAGTTACACAGTGAATGCACGGACGGGAGAAATCAAGTTTACAGAAGCACCTACAAAAACCGATAAAATTACATATGAATGTAGACTTGCTAGTGATGCCTACGAGCCTTCAAACGATATGATTTTCTTCACTTACAGCCAATACTTTATTGAAAAAGAAGTAAAACTATCAGATCAAGCAAGTAATTTAGGGAATGGGAATGGAACAAAAACAGAGTTCCAATATCCATTCCCTAATTTTGATGAGTCTCGCACCATTTTTTATAAAAATGATGCCATTATCTCACCAGAAGAGTACACATTTACCGAATCAAAAGTTGTGCTTAAAAAGGCACCTGCAAGTACGGATAATATTAAAATGGCTGGCTTCTATACGGTTGAACCTAAAGCAGATGGAACCATCGATACACTAACAGCAACTAAATCTTTTGATACAGAAGATATGTTAGGCATTATGAGTGAAGTGTATTCAGCGTTGAATTTCGCTAATCCTTCACCATATACACCGATTAGTTTCACTCCGGAAAAACGGTTTACAAAAGACTGGAAACGAGATTCTGTTGTTTATATGTATGGAAATGCCAATAGAGATCGTATAGCCATGTTTATGCGTGTAGATCCAACACCTGCTCCTGTTCGTGCTTTATTCGTTCCTGTTTATATTGGACGGATGTATACATTTGATAATGCTCCACGAAGAAATATGATAATCGCAGCAGGTTGCCGTACAGGTGACCAATTTGTATATTCCGCAAATAAAAAAGTCGGAAATTCAACGATAGATTATGGGGAAAATACAAGTAACGGTAATGAAACGGTACAATTGGCACAATCTTATACAGGTTCCATGTATCAACACCATTACCTTTCTTTCATTACTCATAATATGGATGTTGATAATAGTCAGGGACACTTCAATCCGTCTGTTTATAGTGGTAAATACCATTTATCTCAAGTGTACATTGTTCATCCTAATGATGGGTATGTAGGGAAATTAGATGATGTCTATGCAGTCCATCCGAAAAACATCCAACAAGCCGATGAATTAGAAATTGAAAAAACAGTTTCTAATGAAGTTCTAGGGAAAGGTGATGGAGCACGTAAAATATTCCACTTAGAGCATAAACCTAAAGGCGATACCTTAAAATTACTACGCTCTTGTATAGAAGTACCTAAGGATGAATATGTGTACAATCCAGATGATAAGACAATTACATTTAAGGAACCACCAATAAACGATGCTGAAATTTTAGCCTATTATGAAATGGCGCAATTATACCGTTATACATTGCCCACAACACCTGTCTCGCCAATGACACAAGAAAAAGCAACGCCTTTCAATCCAATTGGCTTAGCGATCTACAAAGAAGATATCTAAAAATAAGGGGGTAGCAGAAGAATGAGTGAAAAAGTTTATTCTATTGCTTCCCCTTCTATATGTACCAAAGAAAAAAGTCATGTTGTCACAATTGGTTCTGGACCCAATAGAAATGAGAGAACCTATTCTATTTCTATTACTCCGGCAAACACAGAAAATAAGAATGATGTTGAGTATCTGCTTTGTATCGCTCCTTACGCAAGGCATAAGGCGGTTACAGAGAATAATGCAATAGTCACTGCGACGAAAGTACGAGCGAAGGGAGTCTTATCTAGTGCTCTTGAGGAAGCGATTAGACAAAATGAAATTGATGTTTCTATTTCTAACACAACTGATTTTGAATTAACTCGAATTATTGATGTGGCCAATTTGGAAACGCAGCAGTCTCAACGTATTGATAGTATTCCAGTGCAACTTATTTCTGCGGATGAATCCATACAACATGAACGAATTTTCGATATAGACCATATCGAAGGGGTAGAGAGCGAAAGACCAAATGAAAGAACTGCAGTTGTGCATCATACAGATGAATTACAACTTATAACCAGAGAATACGAATCAGCTCAAATCATAGAGCAGGATATATTAAAAAATACATTACGTGAGTTCGTAGCGGCTGGTGTGGATGAATTACCAGAATGGGTAAAAGTCGCTCGTGTGCTATATGGCGAAGAATTTTATGAAGAGGTAAGTCAAATTGTAACTAGGGAAATGCACGGAGAGTATAACGAGGGCACTATATCAAATATCGTTTCCCCAGCCATCGATGCATTAATTAACACAGAAGATATTAGTGAAACAAAACGAAAAGAACTAGAAACCCGTGTGCTGGATGATTACGAAACATTTACAACAGAACATGAATTACAAGCTTCCATAGAAGAATTTGATTTATTTGAAGGTATGGGGATTCCTGTATATCTTCCAGAGTTTGATTTGTTTGGACGTATCCGAAAAGAACTAGAAACACGAATTACACTTTTCGAAGATAATTCTAAAACATTACAAATAATACAAATGCAAATGGACCAAACAATTGAATCAAAAAAAGTAATGAAAGAACATACAACTGCAGTAATTCAAGAAGTGACTTCTTATAAACAAAATACACAACAAGCTCTTATTACAGAGCAAGAAACCTTTATCGGTATACGTGAATTTGAAGGCGGAGTTATCTCTGATAGTACACCAGCTGATAAAGAAGTTATAACAACAGATACAGAAGTAATTAAAAATGTAGATGCAGTAAGAGAATTTGAACAATATGCAATCGTTAGTGAACAAGAATTATTAGAGCGACAGGTCTTTGTAGAAGCTGTGACTAACGAAACAGATACATTTGATAGGGAACATGAATTAGAAAGCGTTACGGAGGAATATGAACGTTTTGAACGCAAACCAGAACGAGAATCGGTTCTAGAGGATACCGAACAATTCAAACTGGAGAGAGTATTTGATACAGAAAAACCAGATGAATTAATAGTTATCGAAAAAGAAAATGATGATCCGAAGTTATGGCTACGACATAGCCGTCAATCTTGGTGGACAAATTCAAATTGGAAGAAAACAAGATAAAGAGAAGGTGATGGTATGGCTTATATAGGACAAGTACTCAAAAAACCAGAAACAGGTTGGAGACGTTATGATGATGCCGAAGATAGTGCTCTTATTACGTATGAAGGCGCGTGGGAAATAAGGGGTTCGTCTTCCGCTGCTTATGGTAAATATCATATTTGTGGTGGTAAATTAAAAATACGATTTTCATTTGTGGGTAGTAAACTTCGTATAATAGGTGCTACTTATAAACTTTGGCCTGGCACTGTTGACGTCGAGATTGATGGTGAAAAATATGGTTCCTATAATATTGGTGACCCCGATTCAGATGGGGAATATTCTGTCCTTCTATATGAAAAGAACGATCTACAGTATGCAATTCATAACGTTATCTTGCATGCAGATGAGGTAAGTACTTTAGATGCTCTAGATTTTGACGCACCAGGAGGGCTTGTCACTCCTATTAAAGTTAGTGATGTTCTAAAAGAACCTCAACTTGGTTGGTCACGGTTTGATGATACGGATAGTAATTTTCAATATTCTGGAGCATGGGACATATCTAAATCAGTTGAACACTATGGAGGTTCTATACACTTTTGTCCAGAAAAAAACAAGCTAGCAACTGTACAATTCAAATTCTATGGGAAAGCTTTACGAATTATAGGTTTATTATCTTCTGCGTATGATGTAGGTCAAATTTCAATTGATGACATGCCATCCGAAAACATTATTTATACGTATAACCCTTTAAAACCTCAAGCACTAGTTTATGAGAAAATGGATTTAAAAGAAGATTTTCATACAGTCAAACTGTCTGGTCTTAACATAAATTTTGACGCAATTGACATTCTAAACGGAAAGTTAGTTCCTTTTAAACAAGAAAAAACAAAAGTATCCTTATACGAAAAAGAAAGCGGAAAAATATTTGTAGATGATTTTGATTCTGTAAATCCAAAATGGCTTATTTCACCATCAAATTCATTTAACAACGCTATCAAAAAAGGATTCTTACGTATGAATCATTCTGCAGATAAAGATGTTATGCTTTTAATCGATAAACCACAAAGTAACTTTGCAATCCAGGTTATTGCGGATTATGCTCCTACAAAAGAAGGAGATGAAGGTGGCTTACTAATCTATCAAAATGAAAAGAATAAAGTCGAGTTTCTTGAATCCTATTCTGCTAATAGTTCACAAAGCAATAAAGAGTGGATGGCGATTTGTACAGAAGATCAATGGGACTTTTACACAAAGACTGATACATTCTTTGATTATACGGATAACGATTCGTTAGCAGCAAAAAGAATTGGTGTTGTTCTAAAAAGAGGAACGGCAGAGGGATTTGCACCACTAGACATCAATAAAATTATTATGACAACAAGTAATATGTTACCTCTGCGCCAACTATATGAAAATTATAAGGTTGTATTAAAAGATACTGCAGGTAATATCCTTTCTACTAACATCGTAGCTGCAGCTCATACAGGCATTGATATTCTACTTCCTTCTTTAGAATTTGAGGGAATCATAGAAATATATGACGAGGAAAACGAACTGATAGCAAATAAACAAGCTACCTTCTATGGTGGAGATATGTATTGTATGGGTTCATCCCTACAAATCAAAATGAATAGCGAAGAATTAAATACAACGGATCCAACGAATTTAGGTTACATGTTGAATAATGAGCGGATTGTAAAAATGACTATCGTAAATGATAACATTGGTGCCGCTACAGATATAAAACTATCAATAGAGCAGTACATGGAGAAAGTCGGTTATACCTGGGCACTCATTTCATTAGATGGTACTAACTATTCGAATGAAATACAGATTGATTCAGTTGCTGCACAAGATACACGTGATTTTTGGGTGAAAGTTGTGAAGGATACAAATTTCCTAACATCCGAACCTATTTATTTTAATATTCATCTAAAACATAATTGAGGTGAATACAATATGGGAACTGTAATGAAATTATATAGATATACATCTGAAAGTGAGATTACACCATCAATCCTTATTGAGAGGAATGTACAAATTACAATTGAACCTGGAAAAGTTCTATATGCTCCATTGGATGTAGGTTGTAACAAATACGATATTCGTACAATTCAAGTTACAAATGACTCAAACGTTGAAGCAATGCTATTTATGTACGACCAAAAAGAGAACGGGAATCAAATTTATAAAAGTTTATTAGAAAAAAGAACGTATGATATTTTAACCATCCCTTGTGAGGATAAAGATCATACAAACAAGGTACATCTTTATATAGAAAATCGGGGCGGAACACCCTCTACTTTTAATGTTTCTATGAAAGCAATACGTTTAAATTAAGGAGGAAGATGTAAAATGACAAATAAAATTTTCAATCGCTTTGAAGTTGCACGAAAAGACATATTCCAAACAGTTATTGATGAGATGCTTAGAGTTGGATGGGTACAAAAAAATAAAGGAGCATCTTCTGAAAATAACTCTTTTGATATGTATTCAGATGGTAATGATAATAAGAAAAATATATTCTTAGCACTTATCCCGTTTGATGGAAGAAATTCTGAATCTGCCCCGTCAACAAACTCTAGTTATGATATTAGAAAATCAGACTACGCAGATCCATTCTTTCGCTTTTTTGAAGGTTACGACGAAAACTCAAATAGCCGGATAAATATAACTGACTCCAATCCTTTAGGCTGGTTTTTTGGTAGAAGATATAACACTGGTTTTACAAAGGGAAAAGGACCAACTTATGATAAGGATGCAATTTTTGAATTATACGTTTTTGCAGATAAAGAACGTGTCATTGTTGCTACAATCGCACCAGAATATCTATCCGGTTACAACGTTGTATCATATATAGGTGTTCCGGATGACCTGTATTTAAAAGAATCACATGAACCATTTACAAGGGCAATATATGCAGCATCAACAGCTTTCTCTGGAGTAACTACTAATTCTGCGGCGCAGCAAAATCAAGGTTGGATGTTTGCGGGTCCTGAATCATTTCCTTCTTCAACTAAACCATATAGATCCACCACAAGTTATTTTACGCCTTTGAAGAACCCGACAATTGATAAATCATATATTTTGTCTCCTATTTTTGTAGAGACTAAGGATGAGGGTGTCCGAGGACGATTAGATGGAATATTTTATTTAAGCGGAACAACGAATTTATCACAAGGAGACTTCATTGAAATTCCAACCGATGAAGGGATACAAAAATATAGATATTTAGCCTGTGTTAGTAATGTGGCCAACACCTTTTCGTTACCATCAGATATTGTAATAAGGGTTTCTTGATTATGGCTACTTTTAAAGGAATGATATTACGTAATTATCTAACTGTAGCCAATAGGAACGCACATACACGGAAGGGAGCATTTTTACCTAAAATAGAAACACCTAATAATCAACAAAATCATGACATGAAACGGCCAAGACAAGAGCCATTAGAACATTCATGGAAAAAATTAAATACGTAAACAAGAGAATCCAAGCGTGCAGCAGCAGGCTTTTTTATTTTGGCCAAAATTTGAAAGGAGGTGAGAACTTGGAAAGAATTCAAGAACTCATCAAGTCGTTAAATATAAGTGATGTCATTACAAGTACTCAATTCAAGGCAGGTGCAGCAATAAGTGGCGGATTAGGAACGCTATTTAATTTCCTGTATGGAAAGACGAATTTAATTTGGATAGTGATTTTCGGATGGATTATCATGCTAGATTGGATTACTGGCAGTAGGGCTTCTAAACTAGATGGAACCTATTCATCTCAATACGGAATTGAAGGCATCACGAGAACCGTGGTGCTTTTATCATTACCTGCTCTTGCACACTTCTTTGATATGGCTCTTAAACTACCGGACTTCTTTTTCTTCATGGTAACCGGTGGATTAATCTATCATATCTTTAATAGTTTCGCTGCAAACTGCGCGAGAATCGGCTGGGATAAATGGATTCCTGCATGGTTATTAGAAAGTGTAGCATCCGAAATTCAAGCAAAAATTCAAAGGTCAGATGCAAGAAAAGAAAAACAGAACAAACAATAAAAATACACGCCTTACATAAGGAGAGCATTGTCAAAAGACGGTGCTCTTTTTGTTTGGCTAAAAAGGGGAAAATACACAATGAAAAAACCATTGAAACTATTTAGTTCATTATTTATGACTCTATTGCTCTTATTTTCGTTCACTACGGCTTCTTTTGCCGATAGAGTACTAATTATCCAAGACTTACCGAAACAAGCATATCGCTACGGTGTGGGCGCTTATGAGGGCGTTGTCGCACATAGTACTGCAACACCAGAAGCACCAGCAATTAATATTCAAAAGTATGAGTCTCGTACATGGCGTTCTGCTTTTGTTCATTATGCAGTAGATTGGGATGAAACAATCCAAATTGCCGATACAAAATATATCGCTTATGGTGCTGGACCAGCTGCTAACAAACGATTTGTTCACGTAGAACTTTCTGAAACTAGTAATCCAGCTAAATTTAAATCTTCTTACGAACGTTATGTAAAACTATTAGCTAAGATTTTAAAAGATAGAGGAATTCATCCAAGCAAAGGATTATGGACACATAAAGATATTTCCTACAAATTAGGTGGAACCGACCACGAAGATCCGCTTGATTATTTTCGCAGTCACGGTGTATCAGAATCACAATTCAGAGCAGACGTACAAAAGGCATATGATGGCGCAACTGTTACAGTTAAACCAAAACCACAAGAACCTTCTCAAAACGTTACATGGACAACAGGAGTTGCTTATATCGATGGGTATAATATAAACCTTAGAAGTGGGCCATCAACAAATTACGGTATTATCCGTCAATTAAGTAAATATGAATCATATCAAGTATGGGGAAAACAAGGTGATTGGTTAAATCTTGGTGGTAATCAATGGATTTATAACAATCCATCCTACATTAAATATCAAGGGGAACAAACTTCTGCTGCAAGTTCTGTAGTAGGTAAACGCGTTGTTTCTAAAGTGGACAACCTTCGCTTCTATGACGCTGCTTCCTGGGCTGATAAAGATGTAGCAGGAACAGTAGATGAAGGGCTTGGATTTACTATTGATGCTAAGGTATCCGTGAATGGATCTGCACAATATAAAGTACACAATAGCAGAGGGACAACATTCTATATTACAGCAAATGAATCATATGTATATGTGAAGTAAAAAAAGGGTCTGCTCATACTTGAGTAGACCCTTTTTATTTTATATCAACAAATTCTTCAAATTTTAATCGTGTCTGTAATCCAAATGCATCCGTGTAATGTACCGTATTGCTTTGCTTATCAATATCTATAACAGTAATGTATTCATCATGGATAAATCCATCAAGATAGTATGAAATAAATATTTCTTTTGTTTCATGAAGGGATTGCATTAACGCTCTTTCTATTCGTTCCATAGTATCTTGTGTTAAAAAAGGTTTAGGTACTTTATATTGTTCCTCAAACATTCTATGTATTTCCTCGTATTGCTCCGGCATTGAAGCAAACGGGTTCCATTTGACCATTTTATCAAGATATTTTTTAAATAAATTTTTAATATTAACGATTCTATCATTATATATATATCTTCATCGATATCTTAATTTGGTAGTTACTTCTCTCTACATTTATTTATGAGAATTAAGTTCACTTTTTTCATTATATAAAGAACGATTCATTACATTTTTTAGTGTGAGTTCTGTTCAAGTTTCTTTTTACATAAAAATGTGAGGTGAAGTGATATTCTGATTATTTAAAAAGGAGGCAGACATATGTCTTTAGAGAAGTTTGTAGATGCATTACCTATTCCACCTGTCTTAAAAGCAAAAGATGAAATTGATGATATCCCATACTATGAGGTAACCATGAAGCAAGTACAACAAAAATTGCATAGAGATTTGCCACCAACTACTGTCTGGGGTTACAACGGTATGTATCCTGGTCCTACATTTGAAGTACGAAGAAATCAACCTATTTTAGTTAAATGGAAAAATAAATTACCCTTCGAACATCTACTGCCTGTGGATCGAACTATTCATGGAGCAGAACCAGATAAACCTTCTGTCAGAACGGTTGTTCATTTACATGAAGGGCGGGTTAGACCCGAAAATGATGGATATCCAGAGGCATGGTTTACGCGAGATTTTGAAAATGTTGGTCCAAAATTTGTGCATGAAGTCTACTATTATCCAAACTGTCAACGTCCTGCAACGTTGTGGTATCATGACCACGCCCTTGGAATCACTCGTTTGAACGTTTATGCAGGACTTGCAGGTTTCTATATCCTTAGAGATAGAGCAGAGGAAAAATTGAACCTTCCGAGTGGGAAATTTGAAATTCCAATCGTCATCCAAGATCGATCGTTCTATCCTAATGGTGAACTGTTCTATCCAACCCAGCCAGGCCATGAGCCGCCTCCAGCACCGCAGCCACCTCCACCAATAGATCCAACATTACCAAATCCATCAGTTGTACCTGAATTTTTCGGAAACACCATCTTAGTCAATGGAAAAGCATGGCCTTATCTTGAGGTCGAACCACGGAAATACCGATTCCGCATCCTTAATGGTTCCAATGCTCGTTTTTATCGTATACGGTTGAGTTCTGGCCAAAATTTTGTCCAAATTGGCACAGAAGGAGGGCTTTTAGAAACACCAATCACCGTATCCCAAATCATACTTGCACCAGCTGAACGTGTCGATGTTATTATTGATTTTTCGAACCATAAAGGTCAAAGTATCATCTTAACAAATGACGCACCAGCCCCATTCCCTAACGGCGAACCACCTGATTCAAACCTTACGCAGATTATGGAATTTCGTGTCAAACGAAAATTGCATAAACCTGACAATAGTAAAATTCCAAAAGAATTGAGTTGCTTGGAACATCTTGATCCTAACGATACTGTAATCGTACGAAAAAACCTCTTAGTTGAAACTACCGATGAATTCGGGCGTTTAAAACTTTTATTAAATAACCTAGATTGGGATCAAATGCCCCTTACAGAAACCCCATATAATGGGACGATAGAGATTTGGGAGCTTTACAATACTACACCGGACACTCACCCTATTCATTTGCACCTTGTTACTTTTCAAATTTTGAATCGTGCTACGTTTACTGGGGATCCAAATGGTCCTGACCTTATAGTTGGGCCACCACAACCACCTGATCCAAGCGAGATGGGCTGGAAAGATACTGTTCGTGCCAATCCTGGGGAGGTTACTCGTATCATTGCACGTTTTGGTCCTTTTACAGGAATCTACCCGTGGCACTGCCACATCCTTGAACACGAGGACCATGATATGATGAGACCATATGAAGTTCTTAATAATCAGAATTTTAACCCGTGTGAACCGATCCTTGGAGAATGTCCAGATGATTCGTTTTCTCAGTGTTTCGACTGTGATAATGATGACGATGATTGATCACAACACATCGCTATCAAGCTAAGATAAATTTGTATCTATAGAACGAAGAAAACGCTATTCTTTTTGTAGAAATATACAGAAAGGATAGCGCTTTTCTCAAAAGGCATTTTATAACTTTATAAGTAAAAAGATATTTGATTTACAAACTGTCATAAACTTTACCTAAATCTTTCTTGATTTGTGTCTTTAATTTTTGATTTTCACTCTCTAATAAATATACCTTTTCATTTAATCGATTGATCCTATTTTTTAACGTTTCTATAATTACATCTTTGCATGCTTCAGATGTATTTTTTTTATTTTTTTATATCATGTATTCCTTCTTGTTGTTGACGTAATCCCTCACTTTTGTTTTTTTAACTCCATTATAAACGAAGGTATGTTCTTTTTTTGGACATAAAAAAGTGCCATCATTATCAAGTTGATGACACGATATACGCAAAAAATATTATAGCGTACTTTTATTCAGAGCTATATTAATTCAAAATTAACGATTTTTAATATGAATATTCAAAAATAAGTTTATCAAGTTAGAATATTCAAAAAAATATTTATATAAACAAGTATGTCGTGGTAATATTTAACAAAGGGGAGGTAGAAGTAGATGAGTGTTGACAGTATTTCTAAAGAAGAAATCACAAAATTATTAAACGACTGGTATCAAGCTATGATTTCACAACGTGTATTACAGTCTAAGAAAATAAAAGAAGAGATTGCAAATAAAATCAATAATATTAAGGAAGACCAAACAATATTAGTCTACTATGCTTTATTGAATGGGCGGTATAACCTGCTAATACGTGATATGGATAGTTCGAAAGATATTTTGGACAAGATTGAACCATTACAAGAGCCTACGGAAACATTTTTAGAGTACTATTATCATTTATTTAAAGCGATTTATGCTATTAATACAGCAAACCATAGTGAAGCAAGAATGCAATTTGAAAAAGCTGAAATATTTTTAGAGTACATGCATGATGAAATTGAAAAAGCTGAATTTAATTATTGGCTTGCAGTTTATTACTATCACATATTAAAACCAATCCTAGCAGTTCAATTTGCTGTGAAGGCGAATGAAATATTTTCAATTAGCCCAGGGTATGAATTAAAAACTGCAGCATGCTTAAATACTTTAGGGATGGCACACATTCGACTAAATGAATTCGAAAGTGCAGAGGAATATTTACTTTCAGCACTAGGTACTTTCCAAAAATCTAATGATGAACTTCTTATTAAACGAGTTAAGCATAATTTAGGACTTTTATATGCAAGTCAAAACATGCCAGAGTTAGCAATTAAACACTTAGAGGATTCATTAGAAAATAACGCTAAAACTATGTTTCTTTTAGCAAGAGAACACTTTAAGTTAGGTTACAATCATATCGCCAATGAATACATTGAGAACGGCTATAAAATAAGTGACTTATGTTATCGACATCATTTTCAAATTTTAAGAGCATTACATAACTATGCGCCACAAGAAGAACTAGAAAATGTGGTCATGGAAGGTATTTCGTATTTTGAAAAAGAAGAATTATATGATTGGGTAAAAGAATATGTTTCTCTTTTAGGTGAAAGATTCTATGGTTCAGAAAATCATGAAAAAGCTAGCAAGTATTTGCACATCGCTTTAGATGCAGACAAAAAGAGCATAGAAAGAAGGGCGCTAAAATGAAAAAAGCAATCTTATTAATGATGATGTTATCCGCTGTTTTTACTTTAGGGATTAATAATGTAAAAGACGCACCACAAAACGAACCAATTCAAGTATTTATGGATCATGGAGAACATATTTAAAACCTAAGGAAGAGGGCGCTTATAGTGTCCTCTTTTTAATATCTATTATTTATATGATGAGGTTGCAGGTACGTCTTTAGGTTATTGTTTGATAAACGTAAGATGTTTCTAAAAATGTGTATACAAAGGTGTGATTTTGTACTATATATGTTCACATATTTGCTCACATTTTGTTCACATACCATATGAAAAAGTATGAAAATCTATAAAAATAATTATTTCAATAAAATTTGTTCTAGATATTAAAAAGTGCCAAAACCCTTGTGGTATAAGGGTTTTGGCACTTTTGTGTTTTTTATATTTTATCAAATAAACAACCCTAAAACTGCTCATTCTTCTCCCAAGATTCTACAATATAATGCGCAATCGTCGGATTAAAGCCTTTACCAACTAAAAACATAATTGCAGCAACTTCTGTTAAAGCGTGTTTGTGTGATGTATGTTTTGCTTCATTTAAACCGTAATCTACCCAAGGTTTTACGAAATCTAGTACAGGTTTCTTTAAAGGTAAAAACTGTGTACCGACAACTTGTTGAATTTGTTGTTGTGTTGGTTCTGTAATTGGTCCAGGTGGTAAGATTTGAGGCTGTGTAATATCGAATGTAGGTCCAGGCGGTAAAATTTGTGGTTGAGTCGGATCAATTGTTGGTGGTTTAGGTGGTGAGACACGTGCGTCGTAGTTTGGTTGATACATTTGTTGTTGGTATTGCGGTTGTTTAGACTGAGTTGGGTATGGGTTTTGTTGAAATTGTTGTTCTTGATTTTGTGGTGCTGTATATGGATTTTGAGGGTACTCATAATTCGGACGTGTGTCATATGGATTTTGTTGATATTCAGTTTCTTGATTTTGCGGTGTTGCAAATGGATTTTGCTGAAATTGTTGTTCTTGATTTTGTGGTGCTGTATATGGATTTTGGGGATATTCATAATTTGGACGTGTGTCGTATGAGTTTTGTTGATAATTAGTTTCTTGAGTTTGCGGCGTTGCAAATGGATTTTGTTCATATTGTTGCTCTTGCTGTTGTAACTCTTGTTCTTCATATTGTTCTGTATATCTTTGTTCTTGTTGCTGAGGGTAAAATGGTTGTTGTGGGTAAGGCGGTTGATTATTATAGAACATATTTATTCCTCCTTCATGATGATGCCTACCACCCAGTGTATGGGCGGACAAGAAAATATGTGATGAAAAAATGCGGGCGTGTTACAATAAGTAACTGGGTGAAGATAAAATGACAAAACAAGAAAAGGTTCAAAAAACAATTACTTTTGTAAAACATATTTTAGAAAAAGATGCGAGTGGGCATGATTGGTATCATATTGAGCGCGTACATAAACTGGCGATTTCTTTATCCGAGCAAGAAGGAGGAAATCGTTTTATAATTGAAATGGCAGCATTACTTCACGATGTGGCAGATGAGAAGTTAAATGAAAGTGAAGAAGCAGGAATGAAAAAGGTTTCTGATTGGTTAGAAGAGTTACATGTTGAAGAAGAGGAAAGTAAACATGTTCTTCATATCATCGCCAATATGTCTTATAAAGGTGGTCATGGCGGTAAAGTTGAGTCACTTGAAGGGAAGATTGTTCAAGATGCAGATCGCTTAGACGCTCTTGGTGCAATTGGAATAGCTCGCACATTTGCATATGGTGGAGCGAAAGGGCGATTAATGTATGATCCAACTATTCCTCCGCGTGAAGTGATGACGAAAGATGAATATAGAAAAAATAATGACCCATCTCTAAATCATTTTTATGAAAAACTTTTAAAACTAAAAGACTTAATGAATACGAACGCAGCAAAACAAGAGGCTGAAGTTCGTCATCGTTATATGGAACAGTTTATTGAACAATTTATGAAAGAGTGGAATGCACAAATATGAAAATGTTAACTGTGGAAAACTTATCAAAATCATATGGAGAAAAACCGTTATTTGATGGATTATCATTTAGTATTGCAGAAGGACAACGTGCCGGAATTATCGGTGTAAATGGTACTGGTAAATCAACGTTATTAAAAATTATTGCAGGGGCAGAAATTCCTGACACAGGTGATATGACTCATTCACGTGGGTATACAATTAGTTATTTATCACAGCAACCTGAGTTTGATGAGAAATTAACAGTATTAGAACAAGTCTTCCATGGTGATACACCTTTAATTCGTCTTCTTCGTGATTATGAAAAGGCGCTATTACATATCGAAAAAGATCCAAGTAATGAAAAAGTACAGGAACAATTATTTGCAGTGCAACAACGTATGGATGCGATGAGTGCGTGGGAAGCAAATGCGAATGCCAAATCATTATTAACGAAACTAGGAATTACGGATTTCACAGCAACTGTTGGAAATTTATCTGGTGGGCAGAAAAAACGTATTGCGATGGCGCAGTGTTTTATTGAAACACCGGACCTATTAATTTTAGATGAGCCTACGAACCATCTTGACCATGAGACAGTTGAGTGGTTAGAGGAATATTTAGCGCGATATACAGGTGCGGTATTACTTGTAACCCATGATCGTTATTTCTTAGATCGTGTGACGAATCGTATTTTCGAATTAGATAATGGAAAACTGTATAGTTATGAAGGAAACTACAGTACGTTTTTAGAAGCGAAAGCACTTCGTGAAGAGCAAGAACTTGCGCAAGAATCAAAGCGTCAAAACTTATATCGCCGTGAACTAGCGTGGATTCGCCGTGGTGCAAAAGCTCGTTCGACAAAGCAAAAAGCACGTATTCAACGTTTTGAAGAGATAAAAGGTCAAGAAGGACCAGCTGCAAAACAGTCTGTTGATATTGCACTTAGCGGTAGCCGCCTTGGGAAAAAAGTACTTGAGCTAAAAGATGTAACAAAAAAATTCGGTGATAAAACGGTATTGAACAATTTTAATCATATTGTGAAACCAGGCGATCGTATCGGAGTTATTGGAGCGAATGGAAGCGGGAAATCTTCGCTATTAAATATGCTTGCAGGTAAGTTATCTCCTGATAGTGGTGAAATTGAAGTTGGGCAAACTGTAAAAGTTGCTTATTATACGCAAGAAAATGAAGAGATGAATTTAAATCAACGTATGATTGAATACATTAAAGAAATTGCGGAAGTTATTCATACGACAGATGGAAAAGTAATTGGTGCGTCTCAAATGTTAGAACGTTTCTTATTCCCGCCACATTCACATGGTACACCGCTTGGTAAACTATCTGGTGGCGAGAGAAGACGTTTATACTTATTACGTATATTAATGGGAGAACCGAACGTACTATTACTGGATGAGCCTACGAATGATTTAGATACACAAACATTAACAGTGTTAGAAGATTATTTAGAAGATTTCCCAGGCGTCGTTTTAACTGTATCGCATGATCGTTACTTCTTAGATAAAGTAGTTGATGAATTGTTCATCTTTGCTGGCGGAGGCGAAGTACGTGAATTTTTAGGTAGCTATACTGATTACTTAGAAATGGAAAAAACGAGAGAGCTCATTGAGAAAGCGGAAGTGCAAAAAGAGAGAAAAGTAGTAGAAGAAGCACCGAAACAACAACGTAAGCGTAAACTTTCATATAACGAGCAACGCGAATGGGATACAATTGAAGATACAATTGCAGGACTTGAAGAAAAACTGGAATCTATTGGAGAAGAGCTTGCGAATGTTGGTTCTGATTTTACGAAAGCTCAAGAATTGTCTGAAACGCAGCAAAAAACAGAAGAAGAGCTGGAAAAAACGATGGAAAGATGGAGTGAACTATCGGATATTGTTGAAGGATTAAAATAAAAACAAGCTGCATATATTGAAAAGTAAAGAGAAAAACTTTACACTATTGGTAGAACCTATTTTAGGAGGGAAAAAATGAGAACATCTAATCCAATGTTGAAAAAAGAGGCATTTCGTAAAGAGGGAGCAAGCGCTTCTGCGATGACGATTGGCGGAACAGTAGGCAAAACGTTCATTATGCTTATCTTGCTACTTGCAACGTCTGTCTATTCATACATACAGATGATGCAGGGGACGATGAAAATGCCGGTGTTAATTGGTGCATTAGTAGTTGCAGCAATCATCGCATTTGCATCTATGTTCTTCCCGCGTATTTCACCTTTTGGTGCACCGATCTATGCAGCAGTAGAAGGGGTTGTATTAGGTAGTATTTCAGCAGTTTATACAATGAAATTTGGCGATTCTATCGTTTTAAATGCTGTATTACTAACAATCTCAATTCTATTTGCAATGTTAGTGTTATATGCAACACGCGTAGTAAAGGTAACGGATAAATTCCGTACAGGCGTAATGGCAGCAACACTTGGAATTATGGTTATGTATTTAGTCGTATTTCTACTAAACATGTTTGGTGTGACTGTTCCGTACATTCACCAAGGCGGTACAATCGGTATTATTATTAGTGCAGTTGTTATCGTAGTTGCTGCATTAAACTTATTACTAGATTTCGATTTAATCGAAAATGGTGTACGTAGTCAAGCTCCGAAATATATGGAGTGGTACACTGCGATGGGACTAATGCTTACATTAGTTTGGTTATACTTAGAAATTCTTCGTTTCGTTTCATACTTTACGAAAAATGACTAATAAAAAAATCCTGCATGAAAAATGCAGGATTTTTTTATTTTCAAAGATAAATTGATGATGTGGTATAATATGGATGTTAATAACTTTAAATTGAAGGGGATGGAATATGATGAAAGAGAAAAAAGGGATTATGAAAAAACTATTTTCTAAAAGTTTTTTCATAGAACTAGATGAAGCTTTAACGTATCCATCATCGGAAGTTATTACTTCAGCTATCGTAGGGTATGCAGCTGAATGTAATGAACAACTTAAATTTGAGAGTAAAGTAAAACCGATTACTTTTTATTTAGGAAGTGTATTGTACCGTGTTGAAATAAAGATGGCTCACGGAGGATATTACATATCCTGCAGTGAAGTATAATTTTTTGAAACCTTACATGTTTATAATATGTTAGGTTTCTTTTTTGTTTTTATAAGATATGAAATAATTTTTTTTACTATAAAATATATTATTTTACACTTTTTACCCTCCACACATTTTTCTTTACAATGAAGAAAAATATGTGAGGTGGTATAACTTATGATGAATCGAGTTGTATTAATCGGTATATTGACAAAGGAGCCAGAATTATACTACACAAAGCAAGGCGTCGCTTATGCACGAGTATGTGTTGCGGTGAATAGAGGTTTTCGAAATAGTTTAGGTGAGCAACAAGTAGATTTTATTAATTGTGTCGTTTGGCGAAAATCGGCTGAGAATGTAACTGAATATTGTACGAAGGGGTCTCTTGTTGGGATTACAGGGCGTATTCATACGAGTAATTACGACGATGAACAAGGAAAGAGAATATATAGAACGGAAGTTATGATTGAGAGTATTACCTTTTTGGAGAGAAGACGGGAGGGCGCATCGCAATAAGAGAGGACTTTAAACAATGGTTTGGGGGAATTAGGTGGAAAGAGAAAGAATGAAAAAGTATGATGATGGAAAGAAATCAGCAAGATAAAGCATCCGAGTAGGTTTAGAGAGGTGGAACATGTTACAATACACCTAAGAACACGCAATAAAGGAGAGTTTTTTACGTGAAGATTAAAGCAATTGAACCGACGCCAAGTCCAAATACAATGAAAGTTATTTTGAATGAAGTATTACCATCGGGAGCGCGTAATAATTATACAAATGAAAATAAAGAACAAGCGCCAATGCAAGTGCAAGAAATTTTGAAAATTGAAGGCATTAAAGGTGTATATCATGTAGCCGACTTTTTAGCGGTGGAGCGAAATGCAAAGTATGACTGGAAAGTTTTATTACAACAAGTTCGTGCTGTTTTCGGCGAAGAAGTAGTAGAAGAAAGTGAAGAACAACAACTTGCTCATTTTGGAGAAGTGAAAGTGTTTGTTCAAATGTTCTTTACAATTCCCATGCAAGTAAAGTTAACAGATGGAACGACGGAAGAACGTGTTGGTTTACCAGATCGTTTTAAAGAATCAATTATGAAAGTTCAAATGTCTGCACCAAACGTTGTAAAAGAACGTAAATGGGTGGAACAAAGTACACGTTACGGTAATTTTGAAGAAATCGGGAAAGAAGTAGTAGAAGAAATTGTTGCTGCTTATTCAGAAGCACGTGTAAATGAAACGGTTACAGAATTATTAAATCAGGCAGGGGCTGTTGAAGTAACGATTCAAAAGCGTGAGCCATATAAAGTAACAGAAGAGATGATGAAAGATGCTGACTGGAAAAACCGTTTTGCAGCATTAGAACAAATGGATCCTACAGAAGACGATATTCCAGTGTTGAAGATGGCGTTAGATGATGAAAAAGTTTCAATCCGTCGTTTAGCAACAGCATATTTAGGTATGGTAAAAGGTGATGAAGTATTACCGTTATTATATAAAGCACTATTAGATCGTTCAGTAAGTGTACGCCGTACAGCGGGCGATTGCTTATCAGACGTAGGTGACCCAGCAGCGATGTTCGTTATGATTAAATCTCTGAAAGATCCAAGTAAATTAGTACGCTGGCGTGCAGCGATGTTCTTATTTGAACTTGGAGATGAAAGTGCGATTCCAGCATTAAAAGCAGCGCAAGATGATCCAGAGTTTGAAGTAGCAATGCAAGCGCGTCTAGCATTAGAGCGTATTGAGGGCGGAGAAGAAGCAAAAGGTTCTGTATGGAAACAAATGACGGAGTCTCGTAAAGGGGAATAATGTATGATTGTTTTCTATGATAGTTGGTGTCCGATGTGTACGGCGGTTGCAGATCGTACGAAAAAACTAGATAAAAAGGGTAAGATGAAATTTGTTTCATTTCGAGATGAAGATATAGTTGAGAGGTATGAAATTTCTCAAGAACTACAAAGTAAGATGGAACAAAGATTGTATATTTTAAAAAATAGTAAGTGGTATGACGGAATTCATAGCATACATGTATTAGCAAAGGCTGTTCCATCTTATTGGTTTGCAGTGCCTTTTATAAAGCTATCTATCGTACTTGGATTTGGAAGTAAAGTATACGATTATATCGCTAACAATAGAAAACTTGTCCCAGTTGGACATTGCCGTGAAGGGGTTTGTGAAATCCCTTCAAAAAAATGAAATCATCGTTATGTTTCTTTTGCACCTATTAATAGAGCGTGATATGATGAACTTGGAATGAAAGTTGAAGGAGAGATTACAAGATGTCAAATGCTTATGAAGAATACATGCGCCAAATGGTAATTCCAATGCGCCAAGAATTAGTACGTTCTGGATTTGAAGAGTTAACTACAGAAGAAGCTGTAACAGAATTTATGGAAAACACGGCAGGCACAACTTTAGTAGTTGTAAACTCTGTTTGTGGTTGTGCAGCTGGTTTAGCACGTCCATCAGCAGGTCAAGCAGTTGTTCGTGCTGAAAAACAACCTGATCATCTTGTAACTGTATTCGCAGGTCAAGATAAAGATGCTACTGCAAAAATGCGTGAATACTTCGGAGAAATTCCTCCATCTTCACCATCAATGGCATTATTAAAAGGAAAAGAAGTTGTTCACTTCATTCACCGTCATGAAATTGAAGGTGCAACTATGGACGAAATTATTACGAACTTAGAACAAGCTTTCGAAAAGAATTGCTAAAGAAGGGGGAGAGTAAATCTCCCTCTTTTCTTTATATAGAGGTGAAACAATGATAGTAACAACAGCAGGGAGAACAAACAAAGAAATGACAGATTATGCAAATAAGGTAGCAGCAGAATTAAATAGTTCTTTCGTTAAACGTAATGACATACCAGTACATACACTGCATGAGCAGTATGAACAAGATATACTTGTTGTGGGCAAAAACCGATTAGCTATTTATCCAAAAGGTACGGAAGAGTCGTTTTTCTTTCATCCAAACTCAGCGATGTTTCGTGTGAAAAGGTTAATGCGCGGAGAACACGATCCATTTGTACAAGCTGCTAAATTAGAGAGCGGAATGACAGTGTTAGATTGTACGCTCGGTATGGCATCAGATAGTATTGTAGCTAGTTATATTGTTGGTGAAAGCGGAAAAGTAACAGGACTTGAAGGCAATGAATATATGGCTTACATCATGGGAAATGGTTTGCAAACATGGTCTTCATCCGTTTCTGAAATTGATGAAGCAATGCAACGAATTAATGTAAAGCAAACGGAGCATTTTCAGTTTTTAAAACAATGTGAGGATAATAGTTATGATGTTGTTTATCTGGATCCAATGTTTGAAGAAACTGTCATAGAATCAGATGGAATAAAAGGGTTAAAACACTTCGCTTTGTATCATGATATTACTGACGAAACAATTGCGGAAGCGAAGCGTGTGGCGAGAAAGCGTGTCGTTCTGAAAGATCATTTCCGTAGTTCTAGATTTGAAAAACATAATTTTCACGTATACAAAAGAAAAAGTGCTAAGTTTCACTTTGGTGTAATTGACCTTTGCTAATTGTTTGAAAAGATGTATAATAAGCAATAATTAATTAAATATACTGTCTGTGATGAAGAGAGTAGTCTTTTTTAGACGGAAAGCGAGCTAGGGATGGTGTGAGCCTAGTGCGGAAGAAAAAGATGAAGCGCACTTCGGAGATGCTTCTTGAACGAATAGTAGAGTAAGCCGAGGCCCCCTGTCCTCGTTATAAACGGGAAAGTGGTTCGTAATGAACAACAAGGGTGGTACCACGGGTTAAAACTCGTCTCTTTTTTAGAGACGAGTTTTTTGTGTTTTAAAAAATAAGGAGGTTATTTCATGGATTATAACACGCATTTTGCGAAAAGTTTATCCAGTATTTTAAAGGATGAATTAACGCAAAACCAAATTTTAGACTTAATTGAAACACCAAAACAAGATGATTTTGGAGATGCAGCGTTCCCATGTTTTTCACTTGCGAAGCAATATAAAAAATCACCAGCTTTAATCGCAAAGGAAGTTACGGAGAAATTAAGTGACCCGTTCTTTACGAAAACAGAGGCTGTTGGTCCTTACGTAAATGTATTTTTTAATCGTGAAACTGTAAGTGATGCAGTATTAAAAACGGTTTTAGCGGAGAAAGAAGAGTACGGCCAAAATCACATTGGCTGTGAAAAAACGGTCGTTATCGATTATTCCTCTCCAAATATCGCGAAACCTTTTTCGATGGGGCATTTACGTTCTACAATGATTGGAAATTCCCTGAAACATATCGCTGAAAAATGTGGCTATGAAGTTGTAGGAATTAATTATATTGGGGATTGGGGAACACAGTTTGGAAAGTTAATTACCGCCTATAAAAAATGGGGAAATGAAGCAGTAGTTAAAGAGGATCCAATACGTGAACTATTTAAGTTATATGTTCAATTCCATGAAGAGGTAAAAGACGACGAAGAACTAGAAGAAGATGGACGCGCTTGGTTTAAGAAATTAGAAGAAGGTGATGAAGAAGCAGTTGAGCTTTGGAATTGGTTCCGCCACGAATCCTTAAAAGAATTTTCTCGTATTTATGAACTTCTCGGTGTTGAATTTACTAATTATCAAGGAGAAGCTTTTTATAATAATTTAATGGAAGACTTTATTGGGATTTTAGAGGAACATGATTTGCTTGAAGAGTCAGAAGGTGCATTAGTTGTTAATTTAGAAGAAGAGGGAATGCCGCCTTGCTTAATTAGAAAATCAGATGGTGCGACTATTTACGCAACGCGTGACTTAACAGCAGCGTTATATCGTCAAAACACATACGCATTTGATAAAGCATTATATGTAGTTGGCCCGGAACAAAGTTTACACTTCAATCAATTTTTCACTGTATTAAAAAAGCTTGGATATACTTGGGTTGATGGAATGGAACATGTACCGTTTGGGTTCATTTTAAAAGATGGTAAGAAAATGTCGACACGTAAAGGGAGAGTTATTTTACTTGAAGAGGTACTTGAGGAAGCAATCGAACTTGCAAAACAAAATATTGAAGAGAAAAATCCAAACTTAAAGCAAAAAGAAGAAGTAGCAAAGCAAGTCGGTGTTGGTGCAGTCATCTTCCACGATTTAAAAAACGAACGTATGCACAATATCGAATTTTCATTAGAAAACATGCTGAAATTTGAAGGTGAAACAGGCCCATATGTCCAGTACACACATGCACGTGCTTGCTCTATTTTAAGAAAAGAAAGTGTAGAATTTGAAACGTGTACGTTTGTATTAAAAGATGATCATAGTTGGAGTGTCGTAAAATTACTAAACAAATTCCCGCAAATAATTGAAGCAGCCTTCACCAAAAATGAGCCATCAATCATTTCGAAATACGTATTAGATGTAGCACAATCGTTTAATAAATATTATGGAAATGTGCGTATATTGGAAGAGAGCGAAGAGAAAGATAGCAGACTGGCATTAGTGTATGCTGTGACGGTTGTATTAAAAGAAGGATTACGTTTACTTGGGGTGGATGCTCCTGAGGAGATGTAGCATAGTAGTAAACTGACAAACCGGTTTTAGTATGAACCTGGTTTGTTTTTTTATTAGATATATAATTCTTTTGCAAAATCAATTAAAATCTTTTTAGAGAGGGTGATTCATATTGATCCGAACTTTAATTTTGCAAATTCCTTGTCATAGAAGAGCGGAGAGAAGTTTCCTTAAACTACAAAAGTACATACCTTTATGTGCGCGTTGTACAGGCATGCTTATCGGTATTTTAATGTTTCCAATTTATTTTTATATAACCCCTTCATTTCTTTTGGCAATCATACTATCATTTTCTGCTCAAATTCCGTTACTCATTGATGGATTCATCCAAAAGTAGAAATGGAGAAGCAGCACAAATTTGCTAAAAGTAACTACCGGTGTATTAAGCGGTAATGGTATGGGGTTATCCATTTCGTCTAGTGTTATATGGATATTATCTTAAGGTATATAGTAACGGAGGTATTTACATAAATGTTCTGGGTTTACTTAATTCTAATTTTTATTTCAGGCGGAAGTGGAATCGGTTTTATAATTCAAAACAAGTATACAGAAGCAATAATAGCTTTTGTTATTTGCGCACTACTGATTTGGCTGCTGTATTATTATCTTAAAAGAAACAAAAGAAAGAGAAAATCAGATTGTGGCGATGTAGACTGTACGGATTGTTTAGATTGTGATTGTACTTGTTAATGAATTTTCTTCAATTGAAAAAGTATCTATATTTGGGAATTCGGCATTAACTTCAACTGGTGTGTTTCCTAGTGATGATTACGGTGTTTTTGTATATTTGCAATTTGATAAATGAAAAAATGTCATTTATTGTCGATAAGTCGATATTCGACATATAATCGCTGATATATGTTAAGAATCGGTCGATATATTTTGAAAATCGCCGATAAAACGAAAGAATCGCTGATATATTTGAATTATCGACGATATAATTTTATGTACAGAGTTCACCTTTCGAAAGATAAGATTCACATGTTACGTTATTACATATAATCAAACAAAATACAGAGAAAAACAATCATTTTTACTATATTTTGTTATAAATTTGAATAATATTAATTAATACCACTCATTATAAGTGATTTTAGTTGAATACCTACTATATGATGTGTAAAATCTAAGCAAGTAGCAGTTTAAATAAATATTCGAGGTGAATACATGCTAGATTTTAAGCAGTTAGATGCTTGTTTGAAAGACAAGAGATTTATAGATGGATTACAGGAAATAAATAATGAAATTTCATATATAAAAGAAAAGAATACTTTATCTTATTTGAAGAATTGGCTTGCTAATATTCCTTCACATAAAGAGTTTGATATATTAATACGTCTTACTGATGAAGGGCTTATGCACCAATACAGTTCATTCCTCATTCGCTATGCATATAAAAAATTCCCAAATATGAGAACGCTCTCTTTATATTGTGATGAGTTAATTGATGAGCGGAAAATACTTGAAGTAGAACAGTTGTTAAAAGATTCGTTAGAAGAGGTAAATAAAGAAGAAATAGAAGTTGATCTTTTAGCGAAAACATATTTTACGTTAGTACGATGTTTGCTAGAAATGAAACGAAATGAAGAAGCCCTTTTTTATATGAAAAAGGCAGAAGAGTACAGTGCACGTGCTGTATTTGATAAATGGGGCTACGTCTATATGCATACAGGTGAATGGGAGAAAGCAGAAGAACAATTTATAGCTGGCATGCAGCATAAAGATTGTGAAGAGTTATCTACCTATTTATTATCACAGTTATATGCGAATAAAGGAGAACAAAAACGTGCATTACAGCTAATTGATGATGCGATTGTAAAGTTCCCGCAAGTACCATATTTTCATTTTGAAAAGGTAAAATATTTATTAGATTTAGAGAAGTATGAAGAGATGTTAGCGGTAATAGATAATATAAATAATCAGCTTCCTTATCATGCTTATAAAGCTTATTTTGTACATTTACGTGCAGAAGCGTTTTACAAAATGAATAAACTTGTAGATTTACAACAGTTATTAAAAGAAGAAAAAAGTTTAAAAGAGTCTTTATATCATAATTTAGAAAAAAATCCAGATGGAAAAAAGGTTCACTTACCTATAGTTCCAATTGTACAAAAGGATAATTATTGTGTGCCGACAAGTTTAGAAATGATGTTGCAGTTATGGGGAGAAAAACGTACACAAGATGAAATAGCAGAGTTTATTTTTGATATGACTGGCTCGAAGTTTTCAGATACTGTTTCTTATTTAGAAGAATTAGGTTATGAATATCGTTATTTTAAAGGGAATGTGGAAAATTATAAGAGACTGCTAGATCAGGGGATTCCCGTTTTATTAAGTATAGATATTGAGCATGCTTCACATGTGCAAGTGCTAGCTGGATATGATGATACGTTACAAGCTTTTTATGTTCAAGATCCGAACTTTATAGAACCAGTTATTGTGGAATATAGTAAGTTACAAGAAAAATATCGTTATACAGGTTGTTTAGCGATTACGTTTGTTCCGAAAGAAAAGAAGGAACAATTATCATTTTTAAATGAAGAAGAAAATCATTATTTTAAATCCATTTTTTCTTTAACGGATCATTTAGATGAACAAGATAAAGATGGGATTCATAGCTTAGTACAGTTTTTAAAAGAGACGAGTGATAATCCGAATACGTGGTTATATACGATTAAACATTTAGATGTTGAAGTAGATAATAAGTTTATTTTATCTTGTATTGAAAAGTTAATGGAGAGGTTTCCGAACTCAGATTTTGTTAAATTACATGGTGCGCAGTGCTTTATTCGCCTTCAAGAATTAGAAAAAGCAGGGCAAATGCTCGCGAGTGTTGAGAAGAAAAATAATCGTGCTTTATATCATTTAATAAACGGAAGATATGCTTTTGAACAGGAAAGTTATATAGAAGCAATTTCAAGTTTTCGTTCCTCATTACAATTAGATGCAGATCAGCCGATTGCTTGGAGTTTTCTCGCATTATCATATATGTATATCGATCAATCTGAAAAGGCATTGCAGTTTTCTCAAGTTGCTTTAGAACGTAGTCCAGAAAGATTCACTTTAACGAATCACGGGTTAATATTAATAGATTTAGAAAGATATGAAGAAGCGTATGAAATCTTTAACGATCTGTTAAAAGAGTATAAAAATGAAGCACATGTATGGTATGAGCGAGCGAGATGTGCGCATCATTTAGGGAAATTACATTTAGCGATAAAAGGGCTTAAAATAGCGATTCATTTGGATAGCAATGCACCTTACATTTATACGAAACTTTCGGAAATATACGAATCTGATTTGAAGGATGAGGAAAGTACGAAAGAAATTTTATCAAAAGGTATTGAGAATTGTGATGATAAAGCACCTCTATACGTAAAATTAGGTGATTATCACTTTCAAAATGATAGTCTTGAAGAAGCAGAAGTATTGTATAAGCGTGCTTTAGAAGAAAATGATGAGGATGTTTATTCTCATTTCGGACTTACACAAGTTTATATGGCAAGAGAGCAATACAAGGAAGCAAAAGAATATATTCTCGGTATTGAAAAACAAATTGAAAAGAGCCAAGATTTTCATATGAATGCGGGAATGGTTTTATGGGATGCTGAGGTTGAACTTGGTGGAAATGAAGAAGGGTTTAAAGTAGCGTTGTCTAGGTTAGAGAGTGGTATAAAGCAGAGCGAATATAATGTAGCAAGTGCGTTAGATGAATATGTGAATCGAATTAAAGGAACTGTATTTGTACAACGAGGGATAGCATTTTTAAGAACGCTACACAAAGAAAGAAATGAAGTAAGTGAATTCGGTTGTTATACAGGTATTTTATATGAATCTATTGGGCAGTACGGCCAAGCGATGAAAAGATATAATAAGGCGATAGAACAAAAGGCAACAGCATTACCTTATTACCGAATTGGTGAAACACTTATGGCATTAGGGCAATTGGTGGAAGCAAAACAAGCGTATGAAACATGTTTAGAGCTTGATGGGAATTTCGTAGGTGTACATTTACAGCTTGCAGAAATATACGAAAAAGAAGAAAACCGCTCTAAAGAACAAAGTCATATGGTTCAGGCAATGAAAGAAGAGCCGCTGCATATTAATATGGAATATTTGGCACAGCTTTCAGTAGAGATGAATCTTCAGGAAGAGTTGCTGACTGAACTGGAACAATTAGCAGACGAAGTACCTGAAATATGGCGATTAGATGCGATTGCCTACGTATATGGAGCGATGGATGAAATAGATAAAGAACAAGCGCAGATTGAAGAAGCACTACAAGTAGATGGTGAGCATACAGAAGTTCTATATCATTATGCAAAAGTATTAGTGAAAAATAGAAATGCAAAAGCGATTGAAATTGCAATGAAAGTGATACAAAAAGATGTAAAGAATGAACGTATATTTGATGTATATGTAAAAGCGATAGAACAACATAAGAAATTGTCTAACATACGAGATTTTCTTCATACATTAAAAGTGAAAAAAGTAGAAAGAAGTATGGCATTTATGTATGCTGCATCTGCGGTTACAGAAAGATGGATTGAACGTCAACAAAATGAACAGCCGAAAAAATCCATATTTACGAGAGCTTTTTATCGTATGAAAAACCGTGCGAAAGAAATTTCGATTATTACTACAATCATTGATTTATATGAAATTTCCTTAAAGCTAAATTCGAAAAATAGTATGGCAGCGCAGCGATTTGCACTATTTTACGAGAATGTGGCGATGTATAAAGAAGCAGTAGATGTATTGCAAACATCGTTAGAACATAAATGGGATTACGATGTAGCGAAGCAACTTGTAAATCTTTTCATAGAGTGTGAGGGGGAAGATATGTTACGAGATGCTTCGGAATTAACGAAGCAAATGGTTCGAGAGTTACCAGATGATTATGATACCCTTCTTCTGCAAGCACAAGTCTTCTTTAAAGCAGGAGAAGTAAGAAAAGCAGAAAAGATTACCTTACAATTAACGGAGCAAACACCGTTTGTAAGTAGAGCGTTTCTTGCTTTAGGAGAAATGTATCAAAGTCAAGAAAGGTTTGAAGAGGCAATTCATGTATTGAAAAATGCTTGTATACACCATCCAAATGAAACCGCAATTCTGCTTTCTTTAGCATCTTCGTATCATGGTGCCGGACAAACGATAAAGGCAGAAAAAATAACAAATGAAGTATTAACAATTGATGAGAGTGATTTGTTAGCAAGATACGATCGTGCTTGTTATTTAGCACAGTTAAACAGAATGGAAGAGGCGAAAGAAGAGCTTGAAATTGTACTTCGTGAGGATGAGTCAGGATTTTTCGCTGAACTTATCGAGGATGATGAAAACTTAGCAGCATTGCGAGAATTTGAAAAGTAATTGTATACGAATAGGGAAAAAGAGTGAAAATATATTTTGAATTAGTTGACAATTTATTGCCCGATGGAATAAAATAGCTTTTAACAAAGTATACAAATCTGAAGACGAGAAAGAGTAAAATAGTGTACTGTTCCCCAGAGAGCCGGTATGTTGCTGAAAGCCGGTGTGCAGACGTTATTTGAAAATCATCTCCGAGGAGCCGAGGCTGAAAGTGAGTAAGCCCGGACGGATGTCTACCGTTACAAAGAACACGTATGATAGTACGTTGCTAAGTGCTATTAGTGAAGAGCTAATAGAATTAGGGTGGTATCGCGGGTAAACCCGTCCCTACTTCATAGGGACGGGTTTTTTGTGTGCTTTAAAATATTCAAAGGAGTGATTGTAGATGAAGAAAGTAGATGTAAAAGAGTCAGCTGTAGGGAGAGAAACACGTATTCGTAAACAGTGGAACGAGCAAAGCATTTTCGAGCAATCAATTCAGAATCGAGAAGGCGCACAATCTTTTGTGTTTTATGAAGGACCACCAACGGCGAACGGACTACCGCATGTAGGTCATGCACTTGGACGAACAATTAAAGATGTAGTAGCAAGATATAAAACGATGGCTGGTTATAAAGTGTTAAGAAAAGCGGGATGGGATACACACGGTTTGCCTGTAGAATTAGGTGTTGAGAAGCAACTCGGTATTTCTGGTAAACATGAAATCGAAGAGTATGGAATTGAGCCATTTATTAAGAAGTGTAAAGAGAGTGTATTCACATACGAGAAGCAGTGGCGTGAATTCACTGAAAGTATCGGTTATTGGGTAGATATGGATGATCCATACGTTACGTTAAAGAATCCATATATCGAAAGTGTATGGCATATTTTAGGGACGATTCATGAAAAAGGATTATTGTATAAAGGGCATAGAGTTTCACCATATTGCCCAAGTTGTCAAACTTCACTAAGTTCACATGAGGTTGCACAAGGGTATAAAACAGTAAAAGATTTAAGTGCAACAGTTAAGTTTAAAGTAAAAGATAGTGAAAATGAATATTTCCTAGGTTGGACAACAACACCTTGGACACTTCCAGCAAATGTTGCACTCGCTGTACATCCAAATATGGAATATGTTAAAGCGAAACAAGAAGGTCATGTATACATTGTTGCGAAAGAACGTGTGCAAGATGTATTAAAAGAAAACTATGAAGTACTATCTGTTCATAAAGGGGAAGAATTATTAAATACTTCTTATACAGCACCGTTTCCAATGAAAGAAGTTACAAATGGTTACCGTGTAATCGGAGCAGATTTCGTAACGGCAGATAGTGGTACAGGACTTGTTCATATCGCTCCAGCATATGGGGAAGACGATTATAGAGTCGTTCAAAGTGAAGGATTGTCATTCTTACATGTTGTAGATGAGAAAGGTGAGTATACAGAAGCAGTACCATTTTTGAAAGGTAAATTTGTAAAAGATTGTGACGTAGATATCGTTCGTTATTTAGCGAAGGAAGGTTTACTATACCATAAAGAAAAGTATGAACATAGTTACCCGCATTGCTGGCGTTGTGATTCACCGCTTCTTTATTATGCAGGAGAGAGTTGGTTAATCCGAACGACTGCAATTAAGGAAACATTTTTACAAAATAACGATACTGTTACTTGGTATCCAGATCATATGAAACATGGACGCTTTGGTAAGTTTTTAGAAAACATGGTGGACTGGAATATTAGCCGAAATAGATATTGGGGAACACCATTAAATATTTGGGAATGTGAAAATTGCGATCATCAATTCGCACCGAAAAGCATTGCTGATTTAAGAAAGCATAGTACGAAAGAAACACCGGAAGATTTAGAATTGCATAAGCCGTATGTAGATGAAGTGCAAGTTTGCTGCGAAAAATGCGGAAGTACAATGAATCGTACACCAGAAGTAATTGATGTTTGGTTTGATAGTGGTTCCATGCCATTTGCGCAATATCATTATCCGTTTGAAAATAAAGAGTTATTTGAAGAACAGTTTCCAGCAGATGTAATTGCAGAAGGAATTGATCAAACACGCGGCTGGTTTTATAGTTTATTAGCTGTATCAGCACTATATACAGGAAAAGTACCGTATAAACGAGTGTTATCACTAGGGCATGTTCTAGATGAGGAAGGACAGAAAATGTCTAAAAGTAAAGGGAATGCACTAGATCCAGTTGATTTAGTAGAGAAGTTTGGTGCAGATGCTCTAAGATGGGCTCTACTCGTTGACAGTGCTCCGTGGAATGCAAAGCGTTTTTCTGAAAGAACAGTACTGGAAGCAAAATCTAAATTTGTAGATACGTTAGTCAATGTGTATAGCTTCTACGTTTTATATGCAAATTTAGATAAGTATAATCCGAACGAAACGTATGATGTAAAGCGGACGAAATTAGATGAATGGGTATTATCAAGATTGCATAGCACAACGAAAAAAGTGAGAACAGCGCTTGATGATTATCAATTTACGAATGCAGCTCGTGAAATCGTGGCGCTTGTAGATGAAGTAAGTAACTGGTACGTAAGACGATCACGTAATCGTTTCTGGGAATCTGGTATGAATGCTGAAAAAGCAGCTGCATATGAGACACTTCATGAAGTGCTTGTAACAATTAGTAAACTAATTGCACCATTTACACCGTTTGTCGCTGAAGATATTCATTTGAATTTAACTGGAAGTAGCGTTCATTTAGAGGGTTATCCAGTTGTAAATGAAACATTACTACAACCTAAATTAGAAGCGGAAATGGATGCTGTTTTACAAGTTGTTGAACTTGGAAGAAGTAACCGTAATCAACATTCTTTAAAAGTAAAACAACCGCTAGCAGAACTCGTACTACTGGAGCATAACGAGAATGATATGGATTGGGAATCTTATCGTGATATCGTTATGGATGAACTAAATGTAAAATCGTTCCACGTTGAACTAGATGAAACGAAGTATACATCCTATCAATTAAAGCTGAATTTTAAAACGGCGGGACCGAAGTTCGGTAAGAATGTAAATGCAGTAAATGGTTGGCTAAAACAATTATCACAAGACGAGGTACAAAACTTTGTATCTACAGAAAGAGCAGTTTACGAAGCAGCCTCAGGAGAAGAAATAGTTGTAACAGCTGAAGATGTAATGGTTGAAAAAGTTGCAAAATCAGGCTTCTCTAATACGACTAACGGACAATATACAGTAATGTTAGATACAAATGTAACGGAAGAATTGTTACAAGAAGGAGTAGCACGTGAGTTTATTCGCGCCGTTCAAGAATATCGTAAGCAGTTGAATTTACCAGTAAATTTACGAGTGGATGTTATTCTTGATACAGAGGAAGAGCTGAAGCAAACATTAACGAATCATAAAGATCTGTTGGAAGAAAATTTACTCGTTAAGCAATTTTCATTTGGTAACTTAACGACTGAAGACGATGAACTATCTGTAGGTGAGACAAAAGTCCGCATTAAATTAAGTGCAGCTCAGTAAAGAAAAAAGGAAGTTGGAATGATTCCAACTTCCTTTTTGTATGAAGGTAAATTAACTAGCTAATTTCCTCATAATCCATTCGATAGGTCCTCTAGAAAATTTCTTTCTCCATAATACGCTAAACAAAATACTGAAAATGAAAAATGCAGTAGCAAATAATAAAACAAAAAGTAGTGTTTGATGTTCCATTCTATTTAATAGAATTAATGTCCCAATCCCGATAAATACATGACTTACATAATGAGTTAATGTTAATTGTCCGGTTTGTACAATGGAAGTAACAAACCAATTATTTTCAAATTTTTCAGTGATATAGAGGCAAATTATTAATATAGAAAAGACTGATCCAGTAGCAGATAAAATGTATAATAAATTTGGTAAAATGGGTCCTGTATTAAACAAAAATGTAGCTGCCTCTTTGCCGATGTATGGAATAAAGTAGTAGGTAAGTCCTTCTGATAAAAGTTCTGTCAATATTGTGGTTGTAATACCGAGAAAGAGTAATCTCTTTCTAATTCTCCTATTATGAAGGTCTAGCCGGCCAATTATCATACCGATTAAGAAGAACGAAAACCAAGGGAAAAAAGGGTGATAACCATTAAAGAATAGATTGCGAAGAAAACCGTTTACTGTCCAGAAGTCTACATAGTTTATAAATGGAGTAGGGCCTCCCCAACCTTCGAAAGTATTGAAAGTAAGCTGAAGAGATTGTGCCAAGAGTAGGATAATAATAGATAACAATAGTAATGCTTTTTTTCGTACTGTAATGAGTAATGCAGCAACGAAAAGGTAAACACCGTAGTAGTGTAATATATCCCCAGTCCACTCCATTACGTATAAAAGTAATCCTAAAATAAATAAGAATAGTGCCCGTTTCCATATGATTTTTCGTCTATTAGAAATTTTTATTTTTTCATTGCTAGCAACAGATGATCTAGTCATTAAAGATATGCCAATTCCAGCAAGTATAACAAATAAGGCAGAAGCTCTACCTTCAAAAAGTGACATGAAAGTTATTAAAAATGGGGGACCATTTCCTTCTGCACCTGTTATCACCATAAAATTAACAAGCAGCATACCAAACATCGCCAAAGCTCTAGCAAAATCCAATCCGATAATGCGCTTTTTTGTATTCACTTCAATCCCTTCTTTCAAAAATGCTGTTTACAGCCTCAAGCCATATTTGTTTATAATTCATATCTACATGTAACATCATAAAATTCCCGATATTATCAAGCACTAATGCTAACATATGAGCTTTTGAAACTAGGTTTTTATTTTCAATTAATTGAAGTTCAGTTGCTTTTGTAAGGAGTGATTCAAATCCTTGTAAATATTCTGTTTGCACAGTTAGTAATCGCTCTTTGTACATATCGTTTCTTGAAGATAGTAATACATATTCTTGCAACACACGATTAAAATATGGATCGTTAAGCTGTTCATCTATCATTTTAAAGCCAATTTCAACACATTTCTCAACAAAATTTTCTTTCGTAAATGCTTCTGTATCGAAAAACGCAGAAAACTGCATAGCCTTGCATAATTCAGTAAAGATAACTTCAATTAAAGAATCTTTAGATTTAAAGTAATAATATATAGATGGTTTTGCAATCCCAACTTCCTCAGCAATCATCGTATAAGTTGTTTTAGCAATGCCGTATTCAGCAAATAATCGGTAACTAACATCCATAATTGAAGAGAAGGTTTCTTCACTTTTACTCATTGTAACGCCTCCTTTCATAAAACATATCATGAATTATTTTTATTTTCAACCTACCGTTAGGTAAAAAAACAAGTCTGTTCTTCATACGGTTCTTTTAAAAATTTATTTCATTTTACATGCAATTATTGAGAAAGTTTCATCTGTAATAAATACAAAGGTAATAGAATTGTTCATAGAGAATTAAACGTAGATTCAATTTTTATCCATCCATTTTGTAAAGAATGATTGCCTAGTGGTAATGGGAAAAGGTTGGGCTACTTTATTAGGGGGAGTGGTTCTATGTTTAATAAAAAAATGGTGGCAATGGCGATGACTGTGCCATTAGTAATGGGGACGCTTTCTACTGTTTCTGCAGTAGAGACAAAGAAACAAGTAAAGGTGGAAGCTTATTCGCCACAGAAAAAAGCTATTGAATATTTAAAAGGGAATGCCAATCAGTACGGATTAAAGCCAGACCTTTCAGACTTGCAATATATTTCTACAACAGAAACGTCAGTAGCTTCATATGTTAGATTCCAACAAGTTGTGAATGGTGCACCTGTATTTTCCAAGCAAATTACAGTTACTCTTAACGGAGAGGGAAAGGGAGTACTTGCTGTTTCTGATTATCAATCTGTTAAAGGTGTGAAGGAAGTACCGACAAAAATTAGTGAAAAAGATGCAATACAAAAATCAATGGCGTATGTTGGAGAAGCAAGTGAGCAAAACTTATGGGCTCCTACAGATAAAGAATTTGGATACATTATTGAAGAGGGAATTGCTCGTCCAGTATATAAAGTGGTTGTCCATTCTAATAATCCATTTGGTGCATGGGAAACATTTATTGATGCGGAAAATGGAAAGTTAATTAAAAAGGTTGATATAAACCGAAAAGTAGAAGGAACAGGAAAAGTATTTTTACCTAACCCTGTCGTATCAAGTGGGAGTTTAGCAGGATTAAAAGATAATAACGATGCAGATTCAACAGCGCTAACGAATCAATTAAAAACTGTTACGTTAAAAGGTTTAGATGGGACAGGATTTTTAATTGGAGAGTATGTAACGATATCTTCAAAAGCGAGAACAAAATCTACAAACTTACAATTCAACTATACACGTGCAAATGATAGCTTTGAAGATGTGATGTCGTATTATCATATTGATACATTGCAGCGTTATATTCAAAGTCTTGGGTTTCAAAATATTAACAATCGTTCCATTAAAGTAAATGTAAATGGAACAACAGCTGATAACTCATTTTATTCACCATCAACAAAGGCTTTAACTTTCGGTACTGGAGGAGTCGATGATGCAGAAGATGCTGGCATTATTGCGCATGAATATGGACATTCAATTCAAGATAATCAAGTTCCTGGGTTTGGAAGTTCACTAGAAGGCGGAGCGATGGGAGAAGGATTTGGTGACTTCTTAGGTGCTACTTATGAAGATGCTGTATCGACTACAGGTTACGGAAAAGCATGTGTTGGAGAGTGGGATGCGGCGGCTTATTCTAGTTCAGATCCAACGTGCTTACGCCGATTAGATACGAATAAAGTGTATCCGAAAGATATAAAAAATCAAGTACATGCTGACGGTGAAATTTGGTCACAAGGACAATATGAGATGGCACAAGCTTTTGGCCGTGATGTTGCAACAAAAATTATTTTACAATCACATTGGTCATTAACGCCAAATTCTAAATTCAGTGATGGAGCAAAAGCGATTAAGCAAGCAGATGCTCTTTTATATGGCGGACAACACGCTGCTGATATCGATCGTATTTGGGCGGCAAGAGGAATTAGTACGAATTAATATAAAAAGTCGTGGCGTTATAAGCCACGACTTTTTAATTTGCTTAAGAACTGGTACTAGTAAATTAAGCTATATGAATGATAGTGTGAATTTATCCGCATTCCATTTATTTTTTCTCGTCTTTAAAAACAAAATGCTCTTTAAATTTCCTAGACTCAACTTTTTGACCGTTTCTCATTGAGCGGAAAGGGTGTTCTTGCCAAGTAATGATTACATCAACCTCATCTGCTTTTGTAGAAACAGGGAAGTTAGCATGTTTAAATCCGGTTTTCCCGCTTGCGAGACGACTTTCTTTTCGTGAAAAGAGTTCGTATTTTGTTTTCATATTTGGTTCATTACGAAAGACTTCAACTTGAACGTTATATACTTCGTTTTTGCCAACATTTTTTACTGAAAATTGATAGGTTTGAAATTCATCTTTTTTAGCTTGAAGCACCTTGTTGCTTATTTTTTTCGGTTCATCAATATTCACTTGCCATTGATCAGAGTTTTGGGAGATGGGTAAAGATTTTGGTGAGTAGGCGTATGTTTCATTCACTACAATTAGGCATAACAAAAGAAGAAAGAAACTAATCGCTTTTTTCATATTAACACCTCACTATAAAATTTTTATTAATATGCGTAAATAAAACGGTGAATATGTAATTAAATGGAAAAAAGGTGATACTTTGATTCAAATGAATTTGAAAAAACTTAAAGAGATAGTAAATGGAGAAGGATTACAAGAATCCTTTCATCTTATAGAGGTACATGGTGTCTGCATAAATTCCAAAAATATTAAAGAAGGAAATTTATTCGTTCCAATCATTAGGGTGAAAGATGGGCATGAGTATGTGAAAGAGGCAATGGATAATGGGGCTGTCGCTTCCTTATGGAAAAAGTCTTACGGTACTCCGCTAAAAGGGATTCCAATTATATTTGTAGATGAAACTTTGTTTGCTTTGCAACAATTGGCACAATTTTATCGAAGCGAGATAAATGTAAAAGTAATCGGAATTACCGGTAGTAATGGCAAGACTACAGTAAAAGATATAATAGGAGGCATTTTAAGTTCAACTTATAGAGTGCATAAAACAAAAGATAATTTTAATAGTCAAATCGGTTTACCTTTAACAATTTTAGAAATGAAACGAAATACTGAGTTCTTAATACTTGAAATGGGAATGAGTGAAAAAGGACAAATTCGAAAATTATCACGAATAGCTCAGCCAGATGTAGCGATTATTACAATGATTGGACAGTCTCACTTAGAAACGCTTGGATCAAGAGAAGAGATTGCGAAGGCTAAATTTGAAATTGTAGACGGATTAAATGACGATGGACTGTTTTTATATAATGGTGATGAGCCATTACTTTCTCAAAATATTAATATGCTAGGTATAGAATGTAAGTCATTTGGTGGAAAGTATACAAATGATTTGTTTCCAACAAACGTACAATTAGATGAATATGGTGTTCATTTTAAATTAAATAATTCAAAAATACAGTACGATGTTCCCTTACATGGAAAACATAATATTTTTAATACGATTGTCGGAATCGCTGTAGGTCAATTTTACAAAGTTCCTATAGAAAAAATACAAGAAGCATTGCAAGAAATAAATATTACACAAATGCGCTTTCAGTTTTTAACCGCTAAAACAGGTTTTACAATTATTAACGATGCATGGAATGCCAGTCCTTCCTCCATGAAGGCTGCAATTGAAACGTTACAGAAATTAAATGCCTATAAGAAAAAAATTATAGTGATTGGGGATATGTTGGAGTTAGGGAAGAAAGCTGAAACATATCATAGAGAAATTGGTAAAATGTTAAATGAGGAGAGCATTCAATATGTATTTACGTATGGAGAGTTAGCCGAAATTGTAGCGGAAGAAGCAAGAAAGGACTATCATACAGGAAAAGTACAGTCATTTGATAATAAAGCCGAGATAGCAGAGGAAGTATTGAGAGTTATAACGAAAAAGGATGTTGTTTTATTGAAAGGTTCACGTGGAATGGCTTTAGAGGAGATTGTACAAAACTGGATGTGAAAAATCAAAATATATTTAAAAGTGCTTGCATTTTATAGAGTGAAGAGATAGAATAATCTGTAAATATAAAAAGTGATGATCAGGAAAAGTACATGATGCAAAGGTCTACAGAGAGCAATCGGTTGCTGGAAAGATTGCGATACCGCATGATGGAAAGACACCTGTGAGTGTTGCTTTGAACGTGATAATTAGTAAAAGCAAACGGTACCTACCGTTATCAGGGCTAAGATGGTCATTATGACAATTTGGGTGGTACCGCGGAAAAATCCGTCCCTATTTTTAGGGGCGGATTTTTGTATTCTTTGAAAGGAGGTGAGTGACCGTGGATGATGACGATGACAACAACAATAACGTAAATAAATATAAAATTACTGGAGGGAAATGTAATGGGTCAAATCATGAAACGTTCACTCACAAAAGAATGTACGGAGCAAAGCGGAAAGGTTGTATCACTTCAAGGATGGGTAAAAAAGATTCGTCATCTAGGTAATGTTAGTTTTTTATTATTACGGGACAGAACGGGAGTAATTCAATGTGTATTAGAAAACGAGTTAGCTGGATTCAAAGTCGATGTAGAAAGTGTTGTCCACGTAATTGGTGAAATAGTTGAGACGTCAAAAACAGAATTAGGCGTAGAAGTACTTGCTCACGAAGTGAAAATATTAAATGGTGCAGAACCACTTCCGTTTGAAATAAATAAAAAGAAGTTACAAGTTGGTTTAGATCAACTACTTAATGAGAGAGTATTATCATTAAGACATGAGCGAACTGCGGCGATATTTAAAGTGAAATCTACACTCGTTCAGAGCTTTAGTGAATTCCTTATAGAGAACGATTTCACACGTATATTTACTCCGAAAATTGTTTCCCAAGGGGCAGAAGGAGGAGCGAATGTTTTTAAGCTTCCATACTTCCAAAAAGAAGCTTATTTAGCACAATCACCACAGTTTTATAAACAAATGATGGTAGCTGGGGGACTCGAACGTGTTTTTGAAATTGCACCTGTTTATAGGGCGGAACATCACAATTCTTCCCGTCATTTAAATGAATATATATCGTTAGACGTAGAGCTTGGCTTTATTCATGATTTTCATGAAGTGATGCAATTAGAAACAGATGTTTTACGATATATGTTTCAACAAGTAGCAAAAAACTGTGAGAAAGAACTACAACTATTACAAATAGAAGTACCTGTCATTACTGAAATACCGAAAATCACATTGTTAGAAGCACAAGAAATCTTGAAAAGTAAGTATCGTAAAGAATCTCCTATAGGGGATTTAGATACAGAAGGTGAAAAGTTACTAGGGAAATATGTGAAGGAAACATATAAGAGTGAATTTGTTTTTATTACACATTATCCGAAAGAAGCGAGACCGATGTATACGATGCCAAATAACGAGAATCCGGCTATTACTGATTCGTTCGACCTACTATATAAAGGATTAGAAATAACATCAGGAGCACAACGAATTCATAATTATGAAATGTTACTTGCTTCTTTTAAAGAAAAAGGATTACATCCCGATAAATTTCAATCTTATTTAAATACATTCCGATATGGGTGTCCCCCGCATGGTGGTTTTGGAATTGGATTAGAGAGAGTTGTATATAAACTTTTAGAGTTATCGAATGTGAGAGAAGCGAGTGCTTTTCCGAGAGATTGTACGCGTCTTATACCATAACATTAGCACCCTTCTATAGTATAGAAGGGTGCTTTGCATTTCAATAAAAGTGAAAGAGAATAATAATATTTTTTGTGTGAAAATATGTAAATTATATTAAGAACATTTTATAATGAATTGAGAAAAAGAAAATTCATAAGTTATAATGAAATATGAATATAAAAAAAGTTCATATAATAATGTATGGAAGGGTATGAAACATGTTATATCAAACGCAAGCAACACAACAAACACCAGCTTATATAATTTATCTTCTTGATGTAAGCGCATCAATGAACCAAATGATGGATGCAGGGGGAGAAGAAAAAAGAAGAATTGATATTGTAACGGATGCTCTTTCTTTAGCGATTCGCCAAATGGTATTTCGTTCAACAAAAGGTAGTCGCTTGCTCCCGAGGTATAAGTTATCTATTTTAGCCTATAGCGATCATGTTTTTGATTTATTGGGTGGTGTGAAAACAATAGACGAGGTAGCAAGACTGCGCCCACTAGAAAAAATCCAAACGCATCGTTTAACTGATACAGCAAAAGCTTTCTCTGTAGTGGAGAAGTTATTGCAAAAGGAATTACCAAATCTACAAGAAGGGCCAGCTCCTGTTGTTTGTCATATGACAGATGGTGCTTCAACTGGTGAAGATCCAGAATTAATTGTACGAAGAATTATGAATATGTCTGTACCTGATGGAAATGTACTAATTGAAAATATTTTTATTTCAGATGAAATTATGCAAGAACAAATTACTAATATAAAGAAGTGGGAAGGGATTATGTCAAATACAGAAATTACAGATGAGTATGGTGCAAAGTTGCAAAGACTTTCATCGCCTATCCCTCAAAGCTATCGTGAGATGATGACGGAACATGGATTTCATATTGCAGATGGTGCGGTGATGATGTTTCCTGGAACAAATGCGGACTTAGTATCACTTGGATTTCAAATGTCTGCTGCAACGCCGGTTCGATAGGAGGGAGAAGTATGGTGAAATATATCCTATCGCAAAAGAAAGAAACGGTATTGCAAGAAAAGAAAACTAAACATTTTACTTATAGATATAGCTATGTAAGAGCAACAGAAACGCAGGATTTAAATGAGAGTGGACAAGACTTCTTAGCATTTCAAGATAATGGAACTAGTTTCATATTTGCGTTATGTGACGGTGTAGGGCTGTCTTTTCATGGTGAAATTGCTGCAGAGTTTCTTGGTATGAAGTTATTAAACTTGTTTGAAACATGTCAAAAAAGTGAACTGGATATTACTACATTAATAAATGAACAGTTAAAAAATTGGATAGAAGAAGCTTCAGAGGAAGTGAGTGCATTTCGATTGCCAGAAGAAACACCGTGGTTACTACGCGATGTTTTGGAAGAAAAGCGAAAACAAGGTAGTGAAGCGATGTTTATTGGAGGGAAAATAGAACTTATTCCAAATCAAGATAAAGCAAAAATAACGATAGTTACACATGGTGATTCATTTGTACAATTGTTTCAAGATAAGGAGAATTGTTCGAATGTAATGAAGTTTGAGAGAAATATAGAGAAAAGATGGTCTACACAGCGTGGCATTATTGGCGGGGAATTGGCGGTTTTTTCAAAGACAGTATCTAGACAAGAAGCTAATCGGATAGTTATTCACTCAGACGGACTTGCACCACTTAAGCAGTATAATTTTGAGGAAGTGTTAAAAGAAATCGAGAGGGCACAGAACTCTCCGACAAGTGATGATATTTCATTTTTAGATGTTTCTTGGTAACAAACACGATGGAAAAAGGTGAATAAACGTGGAAGAGATTATTGTGACATACATAAAACAGTCAAATGAAGAAATTGATATTGCAATTCCAAATGACGTAAAAGCGGTACAAATTATTGAAGCAATTTTACATCATGAAAAAATAGATGAAGCATTGAGCGTTACCTATGAAATTAGAGTGGCAAAAGATAAAGAAGAATGGCATTCTATTCGAAATGATGAAACGTTGCGCGATAATGATGTGTGGGATGGACAATATGTAATGCTATATAAAAAAGGATCGATTATCCCTTCTTTTGAAATGCTACCGGCAGAAGAAGTTTATAATGAACCGGTTAAACAAGATATATCTACTAGTGAAGAAGATTATGTATGGAAAATTATTGAGTAATAGTTTTTGAATGGGGAAGGAGAAATGTTTTGTGCAAAAATCACCGTATTTTCAACGCTCTCCGCGTGTGAAAGTAGATATACCAACAGGGGATGTTATTATTCATGATCCGCCGAATATACCGGAGGAGCCGAAGTTTTCAATTGAAACAATGTTACTGCCAGCAATGATGACGGTTTTAACATTGGTATTATATTTTGTAATGATGAAATTTATGAAGATGAATTCAAGTTATATGCCATTAATGATGGTTTCAAGTATTCCAATGTTGGGATCATATGTAATTACAACGATGGGGCATTTCCGTAAAAAGAAAGAACATCGTCAAATGGTTGAACAATTACAAACAAGATATTTAGAGCAAATTCAAAAGCATCGAGTGGAATTAGATACGCTAAAGGTTGAACAAGCAAAATATTTAATTACACAAAATCCAAGCCCATTAAAAAGTGTACAAAGAATTGAAAATCGGGAAAGTAATTTATGGGAGCGTACACCTGAAAGCCCAGACTTTTTAGATATTCGTATTGGTACAGGAGAAAGACCATTTCTTGTAGAATTGAAGGTGCCTGAACAGAAAGGTTATGAAGAAAATCCATTAGTTACAGAAGCGCAAAATGTGAAAAGGGATTTCAATACGATACCGAATGGGCACATTTCAATTTCTTTGAAAAAAAACGATGTAATTGGTGTAGTCGGAAATAAAGAAGATAGACTAAACTTTATTCGAATTGTAACGACACAAATTATGACGCATCATGCACCAAATGAAGTGAAAATAGCAGCATTTTATCATGAGAAGGAGAAAAAGCAGTGGGATTGGATGAGGTGGCTTCCTCACGTATGGGATGAACAGAGAAGTATGCGCTTTTTATCTGAAAATCAACAAGATGCACAGAAACTAGCTGAAGTACTATTTACCCCCCTTAACATGCGTAGAATCTATAATTCTTCTGCGCAAGCGGATGCAAAAGTTCCTTTAATTCCAATGTATGTCTTTTTCTTATCAGCAAGAGAATTTATAGAGGATGATCCTTTAACGCCAATGTTACTTAGAGAAGGTGAAAGTGTAGGGGCTTCTACATTTATTTTTGCGGAACAAAAGGAACGGTTACCGATGGAATGTGATCTTGTTATAAGTTTAAATGGAGAAAATGGTGAATTAGTAGAAACGTTTTCAAGTTCAACTGAAAATAGTGGGACAACGCGTGCTAGTTTTAAAGTAGATCGACTTTCATTTGAACGATGTGAACTAGGAGCGCGAAGCATTGCTCCAATTCGGATGAAAAGTTCTACAGCAGCCAACATTCCGAAAGTATTAACATTTTTAGACTTGTTTCAAGCTAAAAATATGGAAGAGTTACAAGTGCTAGAGAGATGGAAAGAAAATCGATATCCGACTTCATTACCGGTTCCAATTGGTGTAAGAGAAGGAAGTAAACCTGTTTTTCTAAATATTCACGATAAAATAGAGAAAAAAGGGCATGGTCCGCACGGTCTAATGGCTGGTACAACAGGATCAGGAAAAAGTGAAGTGATTCAGTCTATAATAGCGGCGTTAGCAGCGACCTATCACCCTCATGAGATGGCATTTATGCTTATCGATTATAAAGGTGGTGGAATGTCAAACACATTTGCGGGATTACCGCACATTATTGCATCTATTACGAACCTAGAGGATCCAAACTTAATTGAGCGTGCCAGAATTTCATTAAAGGCAGAATTAGAGCGGAGACAAAAATTATTCATTCAGGCTGGAAATGTGCAGCATCTAGATGAATATTATGAAACAAGCTGGCGTGAAAAAGAACCTTTACCACATTTATTTATTGTTATTGATGAGTTTGCTCAAATGAAAAAGGAACAACCTGAATTTATGGACGAGCTAATTAGTGTCGCTGCCATAGGAAGAACTTTAGGAGTTCACTTATTATTAGCAACTCAAAAACCTTCAGGGGTTGTAAATGACAAGATTTGGAGTAACTCGCGTTTTCGAATTTGTTTACGTGTACAAGATGACGCAGATAGTCGTGAAATGCTTAAGATTCCAGATGCATCTAAAATCAATGTACCAGGACGAGGGTATCTCCAAGTTGGTAGCAATGAAGTATTGGAATTATTCCAATCTGCATGGAGCGGAGCACCTTATAATCCAGATGAAGAGAAAGTTCTTGATATTGTTGACTTTACAGAAGTGAAGCTTTCCGGTGAAAGAATAAAAGTGAAAAAGCGTCCAAAACCAATGACAAATAGTCCAAAGCAATTACAAGCTTTTATTCAATATGTACAGAGCGTATCAGAAAAAGAAAATATTAAAGCATTACCAGGACCTTGGCTGGATCCATTACCGGAAAAATTACTGTTAAAAGAATTTTATGCTATGGAAAATTGGACAATTGCTGAGTGGAATAAACCGAAAGAATATTTACAAGTAACGGTAGGATTAATTGATGATGTTGCAAATCAAGCACAATTTCCTCAGAAATTAGATTTACAAGAAGGGCATTTAAATATTTATGGTATGCCAGGTACAGGAAAAACGACGATGTTGCAAACAATTATTATGTCCTTAGCTGTATCTCATACACCAGAAGAAGTGAATTTCTATGTTATTGATTTTGGTCGAATGTTCTTAGATTTTAGAGATTTACCTCATATAGGCGGGATTATACAAGAAGGCGAAAATGAGAAAATGAAACGTCTATTCGGATTTTTAAAGAAGGAAATCACGCATAGAAAAGAGAGTTTTTCTAATATCGGTGCAAAGTCATTCTCTATGTATAACCGAATGGTAGAAAAGAAAATACCAGCTATAGTAGTAATGGTAGATGGTTATATAAGGTTCAAAAATGAATTTGAGAAAGAAAATGAAGTATTAGAATTATTATTACGCGAATCAAGTACATACGGAGTATATTTCTATTTTTCTCTGAATCAAACAATTGATATGTTCGATCGTGTTCGGAATAATATACCGATGGCACTTACATTTGAATTGCAAGATGGAACAGAATATCATAACTTAGTTGGCAGACCTAAATTCCCATTAATTGAAGTTCCTGTTGGCCGTGGATTAATGAAAGGGCAACCGCCGGAACTATTCCAAGCAGCATTGCCGTTTATTGGTGAAAGTGAACTTGAGTACTCTCAACAATTAAAAACAATTATTCAAAAAATGAATGGAGAATGGAATGGTGAAAAAGCAAAAGCTATTCCAATGGTACCTAAAGAAATATTTGTAGAGCATATGATTGAAGAATTAGAAACAGCCCAAATTTCAGCAGGTATAGAAACAGAGGACATTCATTTGCAAAGTTTTTCTTTAGATGAAATGAGTCATATATTTGTTGGGGGAAGAATAGAAGGTGGAAAAACATCGCTATTACAAACGCTTCTGTTCACGACTGCATACCAATACTCTCCAGAAAAGGTTGAGCTATACTTAGTAGACCTTGGTGAAAGACCTACAGGCATATTAGCTCTGGGAGATTTACCTCATGTAAAGAAGAAGGTTACAGATAGTATGCAATTAAAAGAAATGTTAGATGAATTGTTAGAGTTAATAAATAATAGAGAAGCAGTAATGCCTTCTATAGATTCAAACGTAACAGTGGAGTTTCCATATAAGAGAATAATCATTGCAATTGATGATATTGATCAAATGTTAACTGTATTATCTACTGATTATGAGGCAAAAAACAAAATGGAACTAATAGTCCAAAATTGTAAAAATAAAGGGATTCACTTTATGACTGCGGCTACTACGTCTAGCTTAAATAGCTATTCACATGAAAAATGGTTTGCAGAAATTAGAAAGAGAAGTATTGGTTATTTATTGGGAACGACACAAAATAACGATGTGTATTTCTTTAATATGAAACTGCCACATACTGAAATGGATCAAGAATTATTAAGCGGGGATGGATATTGCATACGTAGAAAGCCAATCAAAATAAAATGTGCATATACACCATTACATTTACTTCGCACGATGACAGATAAAATTAGTGTGAAATGGTCTGAATTAAAAGTGAAATAATATTAAAATAGGGTTAAATTACTAGAAAATAGAATTTTTTTGTAATTTAACTCTTTTAAAATTGTATGAATATAGTTTATAATCTAATTGTTGTATCATTTATGATTTGAAAGGGGAAATTATTACGATGGCAGAAATTAAAATCACACCAGAAGAACTTGAAAGAATCGCAGGAAACTTTAAAAACGCAGCAGGAGAAGCACAAAGTCAAATTAATAGACTTGAAGGCGATATTAATAGTTTAGAAGGACAATGGGCTGGGGCAACACAAGCGAAGTTCCGTGGAGAATTTATCCAATCTAAACAAGCAATGCAGCAATATATTCCAATCTTAGAGGGTATTTCAACAGACTTAAAACGTATTGCTGATAAATTCCGTAACACAGATAACGCATACTAAGAATAGAACAATTGCAAAAGATCAGGAGCTATTGTTCCTGGTCTTTTTTTTGAAAAATTGTTATACGAGAGTAAGGGGATAAAATGGGATTCCGACCAGAAGTAGGAGAAAAAATTAGTCTTAATAAAGATGTTTATCGTTTTGAGAAACACCCAGCTGTAATTGGTATTGAAATGCCCTATGGTCAAGAGGGAAGACAAGGAACAGTCTATCAATTACAACAGGAAAATGGTGTGGAACGAATTGCATTAAAAGTTTTTAAGGAACGCTATCGCGAGGAAAAACATCAACTAGCATTTTTGAAACCACTTTCTTCCTTAGTAGGTCTTAAAGTATGTTCACGCTATATCGTTACTAAAGAAGAACATACATCTGCAATCGAAAAATCAGAAGATCTTGCTAATAGTATTGTAATGCCTTGGATTGAAGGTCCAACTTGGGCTGATATTTTACAAGAACAACGAATGTTATCAAAAGAACAATGCTTCTTTATTGCAGAAGCATTTCTTACAACACTTAAAATGATGGAGGAAAATGAAGTTGCTCATAATGATTTATCGTCTAGCAACGTACTCATACCTTTCTTAAGTGAAAATCCAATTGAAGGCCAACACTATATCGAACTTGTTGATGTTGAGCAAATGTATGGTCCAAAAACGAAAAGACCTTCGTTATTGCCAGCAGGTTCAGCGGGCTACGCACCAATGTATTTAAAAAGTGGAGTATGGCAAAAAGAAGCCGATCGATTTGCAGGTGCCATTTTATTAGGAGAAATATTGAGTTGGTGTAGTGAAGAAGTTCGAAATAAAAAATGGACGGATGCAAGTTACTTTAAAACGGAAGAAATGCAGACAGAATGTGAAAGATATACGTTACTTCAGCAAGTATTACATAATCAATGGAATGGGGAAATTGCAAAATTATTTAAGCAGGCATGGAGTAGTAACTCTTTCGCAGAATGCCCAAGCTTTGCACAGTGGTACGATGTATTTAATAGCGTGAGAGAAAGAATAAAAATTGATGCGGAAAGGCAGTCAGCAGAAGAACACTCTCTTTTTGTATCAAAATGTTTGGAAATTGCAAGATTATTAGAAGAGAGAGGATTTAAACAAGCGGCATTATATGAGTATAAAATAATTTTCAATTCACTCAATCCATCAACAGCTCTGCAAAAAGAACTCGCATATATCATTCAAACTATGGAGAGTCAAGAGCCTGAAATAAATAAAAAAATGGTCCTACAGCATTATTTGGAATTAGCTACTGAATTGGAACGAGAAAACAATGCAGCATTTGCTTGTTTCGTCTATTCACGAATCGTACAATTTCCAAACATTGATCAGGCATTAAAGCAGGAAATTGAAAGCATTATTGAAGAGATAAAAGAAGGACAAGGAACAGAGTCGCAGCAAGAAGTAGCAGCTACAATTACAGTTCCAAATAGTATTCTACAGAGCCGGAAACAAACGAAAAAACAAGTGGAATATGATATAGATGATGAGATTTTAAATGCAAAAGCATCAAATCAACCACTTACAGTAGCGCATGAACAAAGTGAACCATCAGCTTTTTCTACATGGTGGAAAAAGAATAAAAAGCGAATTTTGATTATTGGTTCAACTGTAGTGGTTGTTATAGGTGGTTCAACGTTATTTTATTTCTACACAACAAACGCGAAATATCAAAAGTTTATGGAACAAGCACGACAAGCTTATGATGATAAAAAATATACAAAAGCAGAAGAAGCTGTTGGGCATGCAATTGCTGTGAAGGGTAAAGACGAGGCATATCTCCAATTAGCAACGATTTACGTTGCTGAAGGAAAAAATAAAATTGCAATCGATTATATTACAAAACTAATAAAAGATAGAGAAATAGATAAAGAAAATAATGAAGCTGCTTATTTATTAGCTTCAGCAAATTTCCGCATTGGAAAATATCAAGAAGCAGTGCAAAATTTTGAACAAGCGTTAGCGAATAATGCAAAAGGAATTGAACCATACAAAAAAGATGCGATGCGAGATTTAGCTGTAAGTCATATGAAAATGAAAGAATTTGAAAAGGCAGAAGATGTTATTGTCAAAATGAGCACGAAAACAAATGAGGATAAGGCAATTGTTTCGTATTTAAAAGGTCAACTTTCAACAGCAACTGTACAGTTAGACAAAGCAGAATCTTTCTTTAAAGAAGCTATTATGCAAGATTCAAAGAATGCCATATATACAATTGAACTTTCAAATTTATATGTGCTTTGGAATAAAACAAACTTAATTGATAGTGCGAAGAAAGAAATAAATTATCAACAAGCATCGCACATTTTACAAGTAGCGATTCAAAAAGATATGAAAAATATTGAGTTGTTAAATCAACTAGGAATTGTGTATTACGAAGCGGGCCAGTTTTATGAAACGCGAGATGGCGCAAAGAGTACTGCTGCATATCAGCAAGCGTTAGAAGCTTACAATAGAGTTGTCAGCAGTGGAACACGCGACATAAATACGCTTGTAAATATAGGGATTTTATACGATAAAGTGGGACAAGGAAATGAAGCAGAGAAGCTTTTCACAGAAGCATACTCACAAAACGATGAAAATCCGCATGTGAATTTTGCATTTGGGATGTTTAAAATTAAACAGAAAAAATATGAGGAAGCAAGTCGCTTCTTAAGAAAAACAGTGCAAGCAAATGAAAATGAATCTGAAGTAAGAGCCGCGCAAGAAAAACTAACAGAAATGAAAACAAACGGTTGGATTCAATAAAGATAGGAAAAGGGGAAAAGGACATGGAGGAAAACAATAATAACTTAGGGAAAAAAGTCGCTATATCGGTAATGTCAGTAGCTTTACTAGGAACGTCAGGATATCTTGTGTATGACAAAGGCTTTAGGACAGCAGGAAAAGAACCAGTAAAACTAGCAAGTAATACAGAAGAGAAAAAAGATGATCGTATTACAGGAGGGAATTTACAGTCTATGTTCCCAAATTTAGTTGCTGATCCTGCAAAAAAAGATGAAAAACCGGGCGAAAAACCAACTATTAATTTAGCAGACTTAATTGGAAATAATAAATCACCAATTACGCCAGTAACGTATAAACCAGACGAAGTATCGGTGGAAAAGAAAGATCCACAAATCAAATTATCAGATGCACCAACTCCACAAAAACTTGATTTACTAACTAATATGGTTGGACCTGTGGCAGAGCCGACGGGGAATTTGCCTGAACTGGGAAAAGTGAATGATAATAAACAACAACTTAATGGGCAAGAAGGAGATGGGAAAAAGCCAGACACAAATCCAGAGCCAAACCCAAATCCGGTTCCAAACCCAGAACCGAATCCGAGTCCGAATCCGGTTCCAAATCCAGAGCCAAAACCAAATCCGGTTCCAAATCCAGAACCAAATCCAGAACCAAATCCAGAACCAAATCCAGAACCAAATCCAGAACCAAATCCAGAACCAAATCCAGAACCAAATCCCAAACCAAAGCCGGACCCAGAACCAGAACCAAAACCAACACACCCAACAATTACAGTATCACCAAAAACGGGCGATATTTTAGTTGAGTGGTACGCTGGAAATGGAAAATATTACTCATCTGTTTTCTTTAATGATTTTTATACGAGTCAAAAAGAACTAGATGAAAATGCATTAAATAATTTAACGAACTACTATAGTAAAAAGGAAGACTGGACGCTTGTTAGCCAATTGAATACACCATCAAAATCGAAATCGATAGCTGAACATAAGTTAACATTAGATAATGTAGAACAAATTCTTACAAGTGGTGAATATTCAAATGAGAGAGCACTATTCTATTTACGTAATCAAATGAATGTACTAAATGAATCGGTTACTACACCAGAAGAGCTACAAAGATATTTAAGTGAAAATAAGAAGGATTATATTAAATCTGTAGCAGAAAAAGTTTATCAAACAGCAACAGAAGAAAAAAGAGAGTGGTCAAATACAGGGGATGTAGCATCTTTAGAACAAGCATTAAGTAAATTTTATTTAGTTACATCAGTACTTGAAAGCGTAGAGCCTACATTAGTAGAAAAAGCGAATCAAGGTGTAGAAGATATTTTCAACAAGCTATTACAAGAAGAATTACAGAACCTTAATATCCAAACAACAGTAGTGCAGTCTGCAACTGAGACAAAAGAAAAAGCAAGCCCGGTAAAAGAAAATACTAGTAGTAATGAAGAAAAAGCAGTTACAGAAGGAAATGAGGCAACAAGTACAGAAACAGAGAAAAACCTAAAAGATTCAAAGACTGAGGATGTCAAAAATAACGATAAAACAAATACTATAGATTCTAATACTCAAAAAGCGCAAGTGAAATCTGAACCATTTAGTCAAGAGATTGATCAAATAGAAACGTATTTAAATCCAGCAAATCCACAATATGAAAATGCTTTACTATTAGCAAATCAGTATATTGACAGGGCAACAGGCGAACAAAAAGAAAAGTTAGAAAAGCAATTTAGTGCGGCTGTAGAGGGACTTCGCGGACAAATAAAAGATCCTAATTTTAAAGTGGAAGATGCTATAAATAAAGCGAATTTATTAGCAAATACAGCAAGAGTAGAAAAATCTGTTCAAGATGAATCTCATAAGTTATTAATGCCGCTAATGTTTGAAAGAAAAGCAAACGATGCTGCAAATAATGAAGAATATTATACAGCCGTATTAAATATTGCAAATGCAATTCGTACAAAGCACCCATTGGAACGTTCAAGAGAAGAAATGGTTAAATATGCGAATAAATTATGGACAGATACAGAAAATGAATGGAATAAAATGAATGGAACGACAGGATGGCAAAGTGAAATAGGTAAAACATTATTACCATCATACACATTACTTGCACAGTTAAAAGATATTGATAAAACGATTGGCCAAATTAGTGGTATGAATATGATTGATAATGCATCAAGAAAAATGGAGGGAATTCAACTTGTGCAATTAGCAGGTGATGAAGCAAATAAAAAAGGTCAAACGAGCCTTTATAATGCTTTACATTATTATGGTCAAGCAGCTTCCCGTGGTGTTGTTGACAAAGCAGGATTTTCTAATGTTGCTAGTCTTGTAATTAAAGAAGCAAAACAGTTAGAGAATAAGGATGCTTTAAACAACTATCAAATTTTATATAAAACACCAGGAATTGAAGAGCTAGGAATTAAAGATGAAGTAAAAGTGACAATTGAGTATTTGAGTACATTTGAAGCTGCAAAGGTAAGCGGGAATAAAGATACGATTGAAGATTTAGCTTCAGCAATTGAATTAACTTCTCATACTATGGATTTAGCAATAAAATTAAAATATCCAGAAACAGATGCAAAAGAATGGATGAATACGGTAGCTCTAAAAATGTTTAATAAAGGTGCAGGATATATGTCTGCAACTGATACGAATAATGCATATAAATGTTTTGAATTTTTAAGTCGTGATAAATATGCAAATGCTATTAATGGAGAAATAACGAAACAAGCAAAAGAGAATGTAGAAAAAATTAAAGCTATGAACGTTAAAAAATAATTGGATTTAACATTCGCCATCTTACTTTGCGTAAGATGGCGAAATTATTCCGCATAAGGAGTAAATATTAATGAGTTTAGTAGAAATTTGAATTTTACTAAACTCATTAATTATTCATCATAGTCACGCTATTCGCAATGGAGAATTTGAAAGGTGGAAAAAAGATGATTAGCAATTTAAAAAGGGAAGCATTATCCTCATTGAAAGGCCATTGGGGATTAGGGGTAGGTTCAACGTTTCTTAATTACCTCATTCCCGTAGCAAGTATGTATATCATTGGTATAGTAGTATTTCTAATTTTTGGTTTGTTTATAGACGTTATAGGACCCGAGAACTTTGTATATTATGCATACGGCGAACCTCAAATTAATTTTGGTTTTATTTTATCTCAAATTATTGTATGGGCTATTATTTTTATTCTTTATATTGTTGTACAAAGTGTTATGAGTTACGGCTATTATACAATTACATTACGTTTAGCAAAAAATGAATCTACCACAATAGGTGATTTATTTGCTGGTTTCAATTCAAATAATATATTTAGAGCTATGAAACTAGGTATCTTACAAACAATATTTATTAGCTTATGGAGTCTTTTGTTCATTGTTCCAGGTATTATTAAATTTTTCTCTTATTCTATGGCTTTCTACATTATGTTAGAGGATCCAGAATGTACAGCAAGTGAAGCAATTAAAAAAAGTAAAATGATGATGAAAGGACATAAGTTAGATTTATTTATCACTTGGTTAAGTTTCATTGGTTGGTTTATTTTAGGTTCATTGGTGGGAATGTTTACACTAAATCTCCCATACCTTTGGATTTCGCCATATTATACTACTACAGTATCACATTTCTACTTAAATCTAGTGAATAGAACTAATGATTCAAAAGAAGTACCAGTAATCAATATTCAAAAATAACGAATTTAAATTTCGCATAAGGAGTGAAATTCAATGAGTTTAGTAGAAATTTGTCCATTAGATGAGGCGTTAGTGGAAGCTTTACAGAATGAAGAAAAAAGAGTTCATTTTTATGAGATATTACAGAAATCAAATTTGTACGTTGTTGCTTCTGTAGAGGGAGATACAACTGTAGATGAAGAAGGGAATTTGATTTCAACTGAAAATACACAATTGCAAATTCATTATTTTGAAATGGAAGAAGGATTAATGTTACCACTGTATTCTGATTTGAAACATTTAGAAATGGTTATTCCAGAAGAATGTCCGTATGTTTCTATGAATGCAGTTGAATTATTAAAGACGATAGATTTAGAGGCAAATGTAATATTAAACCCAGGAACAAAATTTCAAAAATTATTTGTAAAGGAAGAAATTGAAGCGATTTGTGATAACAGTATTTTTGATGTTTTTTCTAAAGGGAATAAGTAAAAATTGATGCAGTTCTATTTCTTTTTGGTATAAAATAGAGGAAGGTGGGAGAAGGTTTGGAAATTAAGGTCAAACCTGAACAACTCGAACAAATTGCCAAAAACATATCAGAGATGCAAACACACAGCCAGAACATACAACAAAATCTCAATCAATCTATGTTTAGTATTCAAATGCAATGGCAAGGAGCAACGAGTCAACATTTTTATGGGGAATATATGAGATCAATGAGACTCATGGAATCTTACATACGTAACTTACAAGTTACAGAAAAAGAATTACGGCGTATCGCTCAAAAGTTTCGTCAAGCAGATGAAGAATATCAAAAGAAACAAAATGAAAAATTGAAAGAAACCCATAAAAAAGAAAAGAAACATGAAAAATCATGGTGGGAAAAGGGAGTAGAAGGAGCAGCTGAATTCATTGGAGTAAATGATGCAATTCGTGCAGTTACCGGTAAAGACCCTATTACAGGAAAAGAATTATCATCAAAAGAAAGACTCATCGCCGCAGGATGGACACTCCTAAACTTTGTTCCTGTTGGAAAAGTGGCAAGTCTTGCTGGAAAAGGAATAAAGTATGTCGCTTCTAGCTTTGGGAAGACGATTGTAAAAGCAGGAAAAAGACTAGGCGAAGGCGTAACAATGGTAGCCGGAAAAGCTGGAAAAGCAGCTGTCGATGGTATAAAAACAGCCAGCCACAAAGTAAAAGAGGGTGTAAACTTTGTAGCTTCCACAGCAAAAGGATTTGCCGACAAAATCGGAAGTCTATGGAACAAAGGTGCCACAACCGTAAAAACAACCTTCTTGCAAGGGAATGAAAAGATCCAGCACGCAGTAAAAACATTACTGGAATACAAATGGATCCCAGGCGAGGGAAAAGGATTCGCCGTGGCTGGAGTAGGAAGGGTCTCAGGAGGAGGACAGTATTCTCTGAAAGAGGCTTATCAGTATATGGAGAGTAAGGTTGTTAAGGGTACGGGTGAAGCTACACCTAAAAAGAAAAGTGTGCCGGATTGGCTTAAAGAGCGATGGGAAGCAGGGAATAATTTTAATAAGGAAAATCGTCCTCGTTACCCTTATAATGAGGTAGAGTTGGAAGTAAAAGAAGTAGGGGGTAAAAAATACGTAGTTGACTCATATGCGCACAATAAGGAAATAGTATCTAGAAAATTTACTCAACTTAGTGAAGTGCAAGAAAAGACAGCTAAGAGTTATTTAAATGAAATTACAAAAAAATATCCTTCAGGTTCTAAAATATCAAATGGTCCTTTTAATCCTAACGCTCTCAAAGGGGGGCGACTTAAAGGTGAGTTAATATTAGAAGTACCAGTTCAAAATAAACCAATTCCGCAAACGATTCTTGATGAAGCAACAAAAAATAGGATTATTATTAGGGATATTAAAGGGAAGGTGTATAATTGACTATGAAAATTTATTATTGTGACGAATGGTCGGACATTAAAAAGAAGCCTTGGAATATTCTGGATGACCGTGATGCATACACATATCATCAAAAACATGAACCATATACGGCGGTATTAATTGAAGATGAAAACCTTAAGTATATTGTAAATGTTACAAATGAATGGGTTTCGGTGGGATTTTATGATGACTTGATTCGTAAGTATTTAAATTATGATTTTGAAGTTATGAGTGACAGTAAGATATTTTTAAGAACAGCTACGTATTGGGAATATGATGATGAAACTGATACAGAAGTAAGTAGCTTGATTTTGGGATTCCGAGAAAATGGCTATATAGCAATGGAAAAAAGGGATTTAAAGACCGGTTTAGTCGAGGAGCGTGAGATTAGCGATACACTTGAAAGAAACTGGGATGTATTTCCTGAATTTGGTCATTATATTTATTTGTGTAGAGAGGAAAGATAATGTTTTTAGGAGCACTCTATAGTGCCAAAGCTATTATAAGAAAGGTGTTATATATCACTAACACATAAGGCAAGCGAACTAAAGATAATTAAAGTATTGAATTAGAAAAAAGAAAAATGATATATTTGAAAATAGAGACTCCATGAAGGTAATACCATCATGGAGTACTGTGTGCAATGATAGAATAGAAAACGAAGTACGAGCTTAGGCGAGATGACATTTTACATGGCGATGAATATAAACACATGGAATGTACATTAAACTAACGAACTCGTACAAACTCGTAAATTTTAACGTAACACTTGTCGCGATATGTAAAAGGTGTCATACTTGTGCTACAAAACTTACAAAATTAATGCTACTTAAAAACATATGAACTTAAAGCACTTGATTGTCAATTATGGCAACAAGTGCTTTTTTGCATTTTAGCGTAGAAATAAGTTGGTAAACGTATAATTTTATAAGTGTATTAAGTGTTAAATTTTATAGATTGTAGTGGCTTTGTACAGTGTACGACATTACTAGAAAAAAATTATTGTAAAAATTAAGGGTTGTATTATGTTTTGAAGTCATCGTAAAGTACGTTTTAACGGATTTACGTTATGAACACGTTATCCGCAAAAAACAGGTAAACGTTACAGGGACTAAAATTACTGTAACGGGAGGGAATTTATAATGGGAGAGAAAGTAGTTGGTTACGTACGAGTTTCAACGGAAGGACAAGTACGTGATGGGTATAGTTTAGCGTATCAAGTAGAAGAGATTGAACGTTACTGTACCGAAAATAATTTAGAATTACTTCGTATGTATGAAGATAGAGGGTTAAGCGGAGCGACTGTTGATGAAGAGGGATTAACAGTTGAACGTGATGGACTACAAGAGCTATTGTCCGATATGGCGTATAAACAAGTAAGCTATGTTGTTGTTTTGAATACATCACGATTGTGGTGCTCTGATATGGCGAAAGTATTAATACAACGAGAACTAAAGAAACATAAAGTAGATGTGAAGGCAATTGAACAATCAAGCTATAGTATTTACACACATGATCCAAATGACTTTTTGGTGAATGGCATGTTAGAACTATTAGACCAATATCAACGACTTGAAATTGCATTGAAGTTAAGTAGAGGTAGAAAGAAGAAGGCTGAACGAGGTGGTTATGCAGGTGGTGGCGTACTTTTTGGCTACAAGGCCAAAAAAGGACAAAAGGTGTTAGAAGTAGATGCTAGGAAAGCAGTAGTTGTACGGAGACTATTTGAATTACGACACTTTTTTAAACATTGGTCGCTAACTCAATTGGCAGAAAGACTGAATAGGGATGGTTATCGTACAGAGAAAGGAAAGCTGTTTACGAAAGTACAAGTGAAACGCATGTTAGACCGAGAGAGCTTTTATCGAGGGATATATACATATGGACAAATACAAGCAAATGGGAAACATCCAGCAATTATTTTATAAACTCACTTAAAAAATTAGCTCATTTTACTATACATACTACTAGAGTTATGAAAAATGGATAGGCTTGCGTACCTATGCGCATCGGAAGATGAACGCTCGAACTAAGGTTGCCGACATTTTTATATATGACTAAATCATTGAATAGAGGGATGAGTTATGCATAATAGACAGAACTATTTGTATGTAGGAGTAGATTTACATAAGGAGCATCATACGGCTGTTATGATTAATTGTTGGCAAGAGAAACTAGGAGAAATACAATTTGAGAATAAACCATCTGCATTTTCGAAGTTCTTATTAGAAGTAGAGACATATGTGTGTGATGGGATAACTGTTGTATTTGGTTTAGAAGATGTTGGTGGTTATGGAAGAGCATTAGCGAAATATTTAGTAGACCATGAACGAGTTGTGAAAGAAGTAAATCCAGCTTTATCATTTTTAGAACGAAAAAGCCAAGTGATGATACAAAAAAATGATAGTTGGGATGCAGAATGTGTAGCACGCATATTGGTAAACAAATTTAATCAATTGCCAGATGCAAAGCCAAACGATTTATTTTGGTCGATACAACAACTAGTATCAAGAAGGAATGCATTAGTAAAAGCACAAAGTGCGTTAAAGAATCAACTACATATTCAATTAAACCATCATTATCCAAGCTATAAAAAGTTTTTCTCAGAGTTAGATGGGAAAACAGCATTAGCGTTTTGGCAGCAATATCCGTCACCCTCTTGTTTAGAGGGGGCGAATATAAAGCAATTAACAGCTTTTTTATTAGATGTTAGCAACAATACATGTTCAGTAAAGAAAGCAAGCGACATATTAAAACTTGTAAAAGAAGATGGACAAACAATGAAAGAGTATCAGGAAACGCGAGATTTTTTAGTAAGAAGTATTGTAAGGGGCATTGAGTTTAAAAAGAAGGAAATGAAATACATCGAAAGAGAATTAAAACAGCTAGTAAAACTACTAGATTATCAATTAGAGACGATGCCGGGAATAGAACTTGTGACGGCATCAGCATTAATAGCTGAAATTGGGGATGTAAGACGATTTCCAAATGCTAATAAATTAGCACGATTTGCGGGGATTACGCCGGTTTACTTTGGTTCTGGCGGAAAAGGTAAGACACATAAAAGCAAACAAGGAAACAGGGCGTTACACGCTTTATTTTATAATTTAGCTGTACAGCAAGTGCAAGTAGCGAAAAGAAGTAAGATGCCACGAAATCCAGTGTTTCATGCGTACTATCAGAAGAAACTAAAAGAAGGAAAAACAAAGGGACAAGCATTGGTATGTATTATGAGAAGGCTTGTAAACATTGTTTATGGCATGATGAAATATAAAACAGCTTATGAATTGCCGGTAGTGGAAGAAAAAGAAGTAGTTTAATAAGGTTTTACATGGTTTTCTTTTTTATTGTGAGAGTTTAAGATTACAACATAGGGTACGGGTAAGGTTACTAAGGATGTAGACAAAATTGATTATGGAGCTTATTTAAAAAAGAATATAGGAGATCCTCCAAAAGATATGTATGATCCGCATGCGCATCATATTGTATTTAAAAAGGGAAATGGAAAAGCCCAAAAAGAATTAGTTAAAGAGGGGCAAGAGATATTAAAGGAATATGATATTGATCCGATTTTAGGACTTGAAAATCTTGTTTGGGCTCCCAATAGGGTTAAAGGTCAGCATGGTATTGAAGCGCTTAGAAATGTTGTTGATAACCTGAAAAAAGTAAGAGATGCTGGTGGAGATAGAGATGATATATTAGAAATGCTTAATAAACTTGGAGATATTGCAAAAAGGAGGAAGTAATTAAGATGGATAGTAAGCAGGTTGCAAAAGAAATCAGGTCATCTATAAAAAATGGTAATGTTGAAGAGGTGGCTGAATTAATTGGTTCTAATAAAGAACTTTTAAATATGATGACACCTTTTGGGACATGGCTTCACGTTGCTGCTTCTAGAGGGAAGTTGGATATAGTAAAAAAACTAGTAGAACTTGGGTCAAATATAAATACGTTAGGTGGCGTATATGGTGGTGGAGCATTAAACGAAGCTGCTTCTGAAGGGCATATTGATATAGTAAGATATTTATTGTCATGTGGAGCTGATATGGACACAAGTGAGCCCGAAAGGAATCCATTGTTTGGTGCAATTAGTAATGAGCATGTTGATATTGCAAAACTGTTAATTGAGAGTGGGATAGATACAAAAGTTAAATATAGTGGTGAATCCATGAAAGATATAGATGCATTAACTTTTGCAAGGGAACAGGGTCAATTAGAAATTGTAAAGTTATTAGAGAACCAAAAAGAATTGACTACTACTATAACCGAAGTAAATGATAATAATCAAGATTATCATGATGAAATCTTAGAGCATGTAACTAAATACTTTGGAACTATCCAAAATACTATAATTGAGATTGTTCCTGGTAGTAAAGTTTCAGTCAATATCCATATAATTTCTCCGTCAATGAATAAAGATTTTGTAACTCTGGTAACTACAGGTATGAGTGATGTACCTATGGGTTATTCAAATGAAGAAAGCGAGTTTAAATATGCAGAATTGTTATTGAAATTGCCTTCGAGTTGGGTAGTTGGGAAAGAGAATATGGAGGACAAAAACTATTATTGGCCTCTTGAATGGTTAAGGAAAGTAGCTCATATTCCACATATTTATGATGGATGGCTTGCTGAAGGAGTTATTCTTCCCAATGGAGAACCCCCACAACCATTTGCATCGAATACAAAATTATCATGTATAATGGTATGTCGTCCCAAAGAATTCGGACTAGATAAAGTTCAAGTTGAACAAGGAGATATAAATATTTATACACTTGTTCCTATTTATGAAGAAGAAAGAAATCTGGCGTTAGAAAAGGGTTATGAGTACCTACTAAAAAAAATGAATGAGAAAGGTATCTCAGATGTTTTAGATATAAACAGGGTAAATGTTGGTTTATAGTAAGAATTATAGATATTATTTAACGTAATAATACTACGTTAGACAGGCCGATTATAGTCAGATAACACTATGATTGGTCTGTTTTTTTGTTCATTTAACTTAGTGCTTGCTTGTTTTACAAGAGAAGAAGAGTACTTTTTTGATTTTAGAACGAAAAGTGAAAAGAGAGTTATAATTTTATAAGTGCACTAAGGGTACGGGTAATAGAGAGGCTGAAGTTCCACCTGCTTTTAGACAAACTGATTTTGCTAGTTCGTATGAATCAAGGATTAATCAAACACCTGCACAGATTAATCCAAAGATTGAATTTGAAGGAATTAGGGGAGAATCTTTAAGTACGCTTAAACCGCCACCAGACCCTAAATTGAAAAGCATATTAGATGAGGCTGGTATAAAAGGTATTCAATATAAAAATGGAGTTCCTGATTTTTCACCAGTATCAAAAGCACAGGTAGAAATCAATCATATGGTAGGTGGCACTGGTGGAAATGGATCAGTAGCAAGACGTCTTAATTTCACTCAAGCAGATGAAAAATTGGCTGAGCAATTGAATAATTCTCCTGAATTAGCACGTAAGTTTGGGATGGAATCTGGTGAAATTACATGGAAGCAAATAGAGAAATATCGACGTGCACACAAGTTAACTTGGCATGAATTGAATGATGTAAAGACAGTGCAACTTGTACCGACAGAGATAAACAGTAAATTTGTACATCTTGGTGGAGTAGGTGAAATCAATGCAGGAGCGTTTATGCCAGATGGATTTGCTAGTAAACAATAAAGGAGAGATATATAATGAAAATAAATGATGCAGTTTTTGGCGAACTTGAGTTTAATAATTATGATTGGATTGGATATAAAAACATTGAGTTTTTTGGGAACGAAGTTAAGGTGGCATTAATAGTCAGGGGAGAAGATGATGGTCAGTTTGAGGAAGAACAATATATGGCATATAATTTTTTAATAGAAAGATGGCAACAATTACAACAAAGTATTTTGGAGCCTATATTAGATTATTATAAACAAAAAAGATATGAATTTGGTTACGATGTTGAATTTAACGAAAATTATCCTTTAATAGAAACAGCTACTCAAATTCTTGAAAAAATAACCTTAGTTGGAATTTTTGTTCCAGATAATGACCTTATCGACTTTCTTGATATCGGACTTACGTTTGACTGTACATGGGATATGGAAAATGGATTAGGCCTTTGTTTTGTGAAAGGTGAAGTAACTGAGGTAGGTTATCAGGACGTTGTACTTTAAACTTCGAAGTTTATTTTTATAGAGACAATAAAATTGTTTTTTTATTCATTCGGAATATATGGGCTGATAGAATTAAGGGATAGTTGAAGTGTACAAAAAAAGAAAAGGTCATTTTGAAATACGCACTTCATGATGGTTGTACCGTCATGGAGTACTGTGTGCAATGATAGAATAGAAAATAAAGTACGAGCTTAGGCGAGATGACATTTTAATGTGCGACGAATATAAAGACATGGAATGGACATAAAACTAACGAACTCGTACAAACTCGTAAGTTTTAACGTAGTAGTTGTCATGACGTATAAAAGGTGTCATACTGTTACTACAAAACTTACAAGATTAATGCTACTTAAAAACATATGAACTTAAAGCACTTGATTGTCAATTATGGCAACAAGTGCTTTTTGGCATTTTAGCGTAGAAATTTAAAAGAGCATTATAATTTTATAAGTGCATTAAGTGTTAAATTTTTATTGTTGTTTTATAGATTGTAATGGCTATCTACAGTGTACGACGATAGTAGAGGAAAAAATAAAGGGTTGTGTTATTTTTTGAAGTCATCGTAAAGTACGTTTTAACGGATTTACGTTATGAACACGTTATCCGCAAAAAAACGGGTAAACGTTACAGGGACTTTAATTGCTGTAACGGGAGGGAGTTTGATATGGGGGAGAAAGTTGTTGGTTATGTACGAGTTTCAACAGAAGGACAAGTGCGTGAAGGGTACAGCCTAACGTATCAAGTAGAAGAAATTGAACGGTACTGTAACGAGAATGAACTACAGCTGCTTCATATATACGAAGATAAAGGGATTAGCGGAGCGACGGTAGATGAAGATGGATTAACAATTGAACGTGAAGGCTTACAAGAATTATTGTCAGATTTGGCATATCAACAAGTGAGGCACGTGATTGTATTAAATACATCTCGGTTATGGCGCTCTGATATGGCAAAAGTATTAATACAACGAGAGCTAAAGAAACATGAGGTTGATGTGAAAGCGATTGAACAACCAAATTATAGTATATACACGTATGACCCAAATGACTTTTTAGTAAATGGCATGTTAGAACTACTAGATCAATATCAACGTCTTGAGATTGCATTAAAGCTAAGTCGAGGTAGAAAGAAGAAGGCTGAACGAGGTGGGTATGCAGGTGGTGGCGTACTGTTTGGTTACAAGGCCAAAAAAGGACAAAAGGTGTTAGAAGTAGAAGCTGGGAAAGCAGTAGTTGTACGTAGACTATTTGAATTGCGACACTTTTTTAGGCATTGGTCACTGACTCAATTGGCAGAACAATTGAATGTAGAAGGATACTGCACAGCGAAAGGTAAACAATTTACGAAAGTACAAGTGAAACGCATGTTAGATAGAGAGAATTTTTATCGTGGCATGTATAAATACGGGAAAATACAAACAAAAGGACAACATGCAGCAATTATATAACAGTCGTACTTAAAAAAATCGCTCATTTTACTATATGTACTTATGAAATTATGAAAATGGATAGGCTTGCGTACCTATGCGCATCGGAAGATGAACGCTCGAACTAAGGTTGCCGACATTTTTATATATGACTAAATAATTGAATAGAGGGATGAGTTATGCATCATAGGCAGAACTATTTGTATGTAGGAGTAGATTTACATAAAGAGCAGCATACGGCTGTTATTATTAATTGCTGGCAAGAGAAACTAGGAGAAATACAATTTGATAATAAACCATCTGCATTTTCGAAGTTTCTATTAGAAGTAGAGACATATGTGAGTGATGGTTTATCAGTTGTATTTGGTTTAGAAGATGTTGGTGGTTATGGAAGAGCATTAGCGAAATATTTAGTAGATCATGAACAAGTAGTGAAAGAAGTAAATCCAGCTTTATCATTTTTAGAACGAAAGAGCCAAGTGATGATACAAAAAAATGATAGTTGGGATGCGGAATGTGTGGCACGCATATTGGTAAACAAATTTGAGCAACTACCAGATGCAAAACCAAACGATTTATTTTGGTCGATACAACAATTGGTTTCAAGAAGAAATGCATTAGTAAAAGCACAAGCTGCTTTGAAAAACCAACTACATATTCAATTAAATCACCATTATCCAAGTTATAAAAAGTTTTTCTCAGAGGTAGATGGGAAAACAGCATTAGCGTTTTGGCAGCAGTATCCGTCAACCTCTTGTTTAGAGGGTGCGAATATAAAGCAATTAACAGCTTTTTTATTGGATGTTAGCAACAATACATGTTCAGTAAAGAAAGCAAGCGACATATTAAAAATTGTAAAAGAAGATGGACAAACAATGAAAGAGTATCAAGAAACAAGAGACTTTTTAGTAAGAAGTATTGTACGGGATATTGAGTTTAAAAAGAAGGAAATGAAATACATCGAAAGAGAATTAAAACGGTTAGTAAATCTACTAGATTATCAATTAGAGACGATGCCGGGAATAGAACTTGTGACGGCATCAGCATTAATTGCAGAAATTGGGGATGTAAGGCGATTTCCAAATGCCAACAAATTAGCACGATTCGCGGGGATTGCGCCTGTTTACTTTGGTTCTGGTGGGAAAGGTAAGACACATAAAAGCAAACAAGGAAACAGGGCGCTACACGCTTTATTTTATAATTTAGCTGTACAGCAAGTGCAAGTAGCAAAAGGAAGTAAGTTACCCAGAAACCCAGTGTTTCATGCATATTATCAAAAGAAACTTAAAGAGGGAAAAACAAAAGGACAAGCATTGGTATGTATTATGAGAAAGCTTGTAAACATTGTATATGGCATGATGAAATATAAAACAGCTTATGAATTGCCGATAGGGGAAGAAAAAGAAGTAGTTTAATAAGGTTTTACATGGTTTGCTTTTTTATTGTGAGAGTTTAAGATTACAACATAGGGTACGGGTAATACTCCTAAGATAACTGAAATAAAAGAGGGGGATCTTGGGAAACAAATTATTAAAGGGAAAAATGGAAGGAAAGAACTTGCGCCAAACGTACGTTATATTACTGAGGATGGTTATTAATATACAACAGATGAGCTTGGTAGAATAGTAGATGTTGAGGCAGAAGAATTAATACTTCAAAAAGGAAAACGAAATACAGGAATGCAGGTAGCAGCAGGACGAGAAAATAGGTTGCCTGATGATGACGGCGGACATTTAATTGCAACTATATTTAAAGGCTCTGGTAATATGGATAATTTAGTTCCAATGAATAGTAACTTAAACAGAGGAGAATGGAAAAAACTAGAGAATGAATGGGCTAATGCTCTTAATGATGGTGATAAAGTTAGGGTGAAAATAACGCCGAATTATAGCGGGAATTCAAAACGTCCAGACAGTTTTGTTATTAGATATAAAATTGGTGATGAAGATAGATGGAGATTGAGGAATTTTGATAATGTACCAGGAGGGAAATTAGATGAATGATGAAAAATTAAGCAAGTTATACAATGAAATAGCAGAGGTTGTAATTGATACAATTCCAGAGAATTGGTTTAAGGTTTACCTGTATGGTGAGGTTGGGGAAGGTGCTCAAGAGTCATATTTTTATTACTACCCTGAAGAGAATAGTACTCCTATTTACAGTCATAGTATTTTTGAACACTTTAATGTCCCAGAAGAAGAATATTTTAAGAAGTGGCATCGTTTGTTAGATTGTATCAAGAGAATGAAGAAAGAGTTTATTGATAATGATCAAGAAGCTTGGACAAATTTCACTATGATTTTTGATAATACAGGAAAGTTTAATATTGACTTTAATTATGATGACCTTTCGGATGAAAATTCGCACGAGAGAATGATTATTTGGGAATATGAACATCTTGGTCTTATGCCTAAAAGTAATTCAGGGAAAAAATACTTAGAAAAACATCTTAAAAATCTTGAAGATACAAAAAATTGAGTGCAATACCATATATGATAAAAGCTTGTAGTGGTTTAACGTAAACATGCATAAGCATATATGAGAAGTGGGTAGAAAAAGAAATGGCTATTTTGAAGAATAAACTCCATGATGGTTGTACCATTATGGAGTACAGTGTGCAATGATAGAATAGAAAACGAAGTACGAGCTTAGGCGAGATGACATTTTATTGGGTGCTGAATATAAACACATGGAATATATATTAAACTAACGAACTCGTACAAACTCGTAGGTTTTAACGTAGTAGTTGTCATGACATGTAAAAGGTGTCATATTGTTACTATAAAACTTACAAATTTAATGTTACTTAAAAAACATATGAACTTAAAGCACTTGATTGTCTATGAAAGGCAACAAGTGCTTTTTTGTGTTGTAACGTGAAAGTTTAAAAGAGAATAATAATTTTATAAGTGCATTAATTGTTAAATTTTTATAGATTGTAATGGCTATGTGCAGTGTATGACGATAGTAGAGGGATTGTATTATTTTTTGAAATCATCGTAAAGTACGTTTTAACGGGTGATGTAAGAATACATATAATAAGAGGTGGAGTTATGTCTACTACAACGGTAAATAACGCTATTCAACAAAAGGAGTCATCACAACAACAAGATGACGATGATCAAGAAGAAGGTACTGATGACGAAGGATAATGAAAAATAAAAAAGGATTTCTCATTAAAATTTAATATATACCTTGACAGTTACTAATATAACAGATATACTTCATATTAATTTCAAAAGAAAATATATTCTAAATATTAAAATGTGTTGAATAGGAGTAGTAAGGTCGTATATTTGTACAGAGAGCTATGGGTTGGTGTGACATAGTCAAATGACATCCTGAACTCGCCTAGGAGCAGTAAGGTGGAACGGAATCACATTCTTAGTAAATCTTAACGGTTAACCTTCGATATTAGGTTTGTAATCAAACGATTACTACTAAGGTGGATTCATAATGGAATCAATAAGGGTGGTACCGCGTTAAGTAAATGGCTTAGCGTCTCTTTATATAAAGAGATGCTGGGCCATTTTTTTATTTTATATAAAAAGAAATGGAGGGTTTATTTGGATAGGTTTATAAAATTTATTTATTTATATAAAAAGATTTAATTAGGAGGAAAATGAGATGAAACAGACGGAGCAATGGACTTCGAAATTAGGTTTTATAATGGCTGCAGCAGGATCAGCAATTGGACTTGGCGCGATATGGAAGTTTCCTTATATCGCTGGAAAGAGCGGGGGAGGAGCATTCTTTTTAATCTTTATATTATTTACTGTATTAATTGGACTACCACTACTTATAGCTGAATTTATGATTGGACGCAGTACACAAAAACAAGCAGTTGGAGCATTTAAAAGTATTGCACCAAATACAGGGTGGCACTGGATTGGACGCCTTGGCGTTGGAACGTGTTTTATATTACTTTCGTTTTATAGTGTTGTAGGTGGATGGGTATTAATTTATTTATTCAGAGGAGTAACTGGGCAACTTATTACTCCAGGACAGAATTACGGTACATTATTTACTGAAACAATTGGAAATCCCGCTTGGGCGATTATGGGGCATTTCGCTTTTATGTTCATTACGATTTGGGTTGTATCAAAAGGTGTACAAAACGGAATTGAAAAAGCAAGTAAATATATGTTGCCAGCATTGTTTGTTTTATTTGGTGCTCTTATTGTTCGATCACTAACACTTGATAATGCAATGGAAGGTGTGAAGTTTTTCTTACAACCAGATTTTTCAAAGATTACTTCAGAAAGTATTTTGTTCGCAATGGGTCAATCGTTCTTTGCGATTAGTATCGGGATTTCGATAATGGTCACGTATAGTTCCTATTTAAATAAAAAAGAAAGTTTACCAAAATCAGCAATAACAATTGTTGGATTGAATTTATTTGTTTCATTATTTGCAGGTCTTGCTATTTTTCCAGCTGTATTTTCATTAGGAATGGAGCCAACAGAAGGGCCTGGATTACTATTTATCGTATTACCATCTGTATTTAGTCAAATTCCATTCGGTGGGTTTTTCTTAACAGTATTCCTTGCACTATTTACATTTGCGACATTAACATCAGCATTTTCTTTATTAGAGACTGTTGTTTCAGCAGTAGCAAATGGTGAACAAGAAAGAAGAAGAAAATTATCATGGATGATCGGTTTCTGCATTTTCTTAGTAGGTATACCATCAGCGTTATCATTTGGAGTATGGAGTGATATTACGATTTTCGGAAAGAATATATTTGATGCAATAGACTTCTTATCTAGTAATATATTAATGCCACTTGGAGCACTATTTATTAGTATTTTCGTTTCATTCAAAATGGAAAAGAAGGTGCTAGAAGCAGAGTTTTTTGTAGGTGGAAATTATGGAAAGAAAGTGTTTACTTTCTGGGCATTTTTACTTCGATTTGTAGCACCGCTCGCAATAATTATTGTCTTTTTAAATGTAATAGGGGTTATTTAATATTGAATGTTATAATATTCAGTAAAAAAGAAGGTGATGATTATAAAGGCGCATTTGATAGAAACAGGGAAATACATGAATATTAGAGGGAAAAAGCTATACGTTGAAACGCATGGAAATCCTAAAAAGAATCCAGTCTTATACTTGCATGGTGGACCAGGAGAAAGTTGCTATGATTTTTCATTTCATCAAGCGGAACGTTTAAAAGATTCTCTATATGTAATTATGATTGATCAAAGAGGTGTTTGTCGCTCTGAAGAAATTACTGAGGACGAAGCTTTTGGATTAAAAGATTTGATTGAAGACTGTGAGGAACTAAAAAAAGTATTACAAATTGAGAAGTGGTCTGTAATTGGACATTCTTTCGGTGGATATTTAGCATTGTTATATGCGTCGATATATCCAAGTTCAATAGAGAAAATAATATTTGAAGGACCAACTTTCGATTTTGCATTAACAAGTAGAGCTTTGTTACAAAAGACAGGGGAGTTATTAAAAAAGTATGGAAAGGAAGAAGTAGCAGAAGAGTCCATAGCTTATTCATCTAGCAATGCTAGTTCAGAAGAGTTGCTTGATGCTTATATAAGATTAAGCGAAGAATTAGAAGAAAAAAGAATGGAGATTTACAATAATAAGGAAGATAGGACAGATGAGAGTTTATACAGTGATCAAGAGTGGGAAGTATTTTCAAAACGCTCCAAAATTCATTTTGATAGATTAAAATTAGAAGGAGCATGTCATACGTCATTATTATCTAAAATAAAAGATGTACAGAATCCAATGTTATTACTTGTAGGAAAATATGATGTAGTAACGTGTGAAAAACAAATTGAAACATTTAATAAAGATGCTCGAAACGGCAAGTATATCGCATTTGAAGAGAGCGGTCATTCACCTCATTATGAGGAAGCAGATAGATTCGCAGAAACAGTCATACATTTTTTGAAATGAAGAAAAGGGTGCTTCTATAAATAAGAAACACCCTTTCTAAATTTATGGATATGTGATTGTTATGTTAGGCCACTTACTTTGCCAATTCTTTTTAATAACTCTGTTTTTGTACATATGTATACGTTCTTTCGATTTAAGAAAATGAGCTGTTGGTCTTACTTGTAAGGAAAGAACATCTTCAATACCGCACGGAGTGGTTAATATAACTTTGTTTTTTTCGTTTAATGTAACCCCTAAAGCCGTTGCTGTTTCAGGAAATTTAGAAATAGCATCGATAGAAGAGGAATAGGGTGGCATGCTATTCACCACATGCATACGAGCTTGATTCTTTACTGACCAAGGTATAGAGGTATCCAAATTTATCAGTTTCTTTTCTAATGATTGTTCGTATACCTCATCTTTACGAAAAGGATCAAAATAAATGACATCAACGTCTGGTGTAGTCGTTCTTACTTCGTAGTTATGTAAAGTATCCCAAATTTTAGAACGAATAAATCCGGCACAAATCCACCAATCAGGTAGTTCTAATGATTTCGCTATTTGTAATACATTCATCATCCATGCATCGTTTTCTATTAAGCGAATTATATCTTGCTCTGTTTGTATATTCATTAATAAACTCACCTTTCTAGTAAATTAATGTATTAGTTCAATAATCCATAAAATCCAGTAAGCACCTGGTACAAATAGTAGTTGTGCTAATAATGTACCGAAAAGTCTAGAAAGCATTAGCCAACCGTACATTTTACTCATAGATTCAGCACCATGCTCTGATTGTAAAGCACGTTCTGTTAAAAGAGCGATGCGTGGATCGAGTAGTACCGTTAATAAAATTGTAGCAAAACCATTTACAAGACCAGAAGCTGTACTTGCGTTTGTTGCATAGTCTGGATTTAGAAAAGAAGCGTAAAGGGCAGCAAGAACACCTGCTGTATAAATAGCAGTAGCAAACATGTTAATAAGCATAATACGTTTTGGAATACCACCGATACGCAGTCTATGAATCATTTCTAACTTTGGAAACCGTACATATTTGTTTGTGTACTTTAATTTTTGAATGTTATTCGTCTTCATCATTCGAATGAATGAACCATCTGTTTCAAAGTTTTGAATGACGTATCCAAATAGTTTTGTCAAAGTTGGGTACAGTATAATCGCAAGCAATGTACCAACAGAAGCAGATAATAGAACGAGCCGTATAATATGCTCTAAATCAATAGAAGAATCTAATTTTGCTTCATCGACAATACCACCGATTAAAAAGGCTTGTAGTAAGTTAGATGTTCTTGAAATAAGCAGTACCATTCCTACGACGGATAAGGCAACGGCAATCTTTTTTAAACGTACACCAGCTAATCGAATACTATAAGAGCTAGTTTCAACAGCATGGATGACAATTGTGAAAGCCATTATAAAAATTAATGTAATTGACATTTGTTTCACCAGTTTCTATTAAAATAATTGTAACTTTTTTACTTTATCATATGTATCGTTTTTTGTAACTGAAAGTATGTGACATAGGAAAAGTAATTTTTCAGAAAAAAGATAATGATAGTATAATAGAAGGGGGAGTGGGGAAATATGTTATAGGTTACTTATAAAGTAAAATGAGTGGGGGAATGAAACATGTACACAACATTTCTATTTGATTTAGATGGAACATTAACGGATCCGAAAGAAGGGATTATAAATTCAGTATTGTATGCATTAAAAAAGGTTGGCATAGAAGAATTACATATAAGCGAGTTAGATTCATTTATTGGCCCTCCCATTCAGCAATCATTCATAGAGAGATATAATATGAGTGAAGGAGAGGTTGAACGAGCTGTTTTTTATTTCCGTGAATATTTAAAGCAGCGTGGTTTGTTTGAAAATAATGTATATGAAGGTATTCCGGATCTTTTACAACAATTAAAAAGTTCAGCTAATCGTTTATTTGTAGCAACTTCAAAGCCTACAGTATTTGCAAAGCAAGTACTAGAGCACTTTCAATTAACGGATTATTTTGAAGATATTGTTGGAAGTAATTTAGATAGTACAAGAATAAAAAAAGAAGAGATTATTGCTCATATTTTACACAAAAATGAAGAACTTAATAGAGAAGGGATTGTTATGATTGGAGATAGAAAGCATGATATAATCGGTGCGAATCATAATGAAATTGCTTCAATCGGCGTTTTATATGGTTATGGTAATAAAACAGAATTGACTGAAGTTGGTGCGACTCATATTGCGAATGATGTAAAAGAGCTACATCATTTTTGTATAGAGAATAGTTTAATAAAGCAGTAAATATAGAGAATACCAATCCCTTTATAACGTCTGACGATGAAATCGTTTTTTGTTTAAAGGGATTTTTTATATGTAATCGAATACTTATAATTAGACATTTTTAGCATGAAAAATTTGTATGAATAAGAGGAGGGGTGTCAGAATCAAAAGATTAGTAGTAGAAGTTTATCAATAGAAGTTTGAATTTTCAGTTTAATGGAGGGGTATAATTGGAGCTAGTTATTATATTATTAGCACTTAGTTTACTTATGTTTGTAGCATATAGAGGGTTTTCTGTTATTTTATTTGCACCGATATTTGCATTATTTGCGGTATTTTTGACAGAGCCTAGTTTTGTATTACCTTTCTTTTCTAATATCTTTATGGAGAAAATGGTAGGATTTATAAAGTTATATTTCCCTGTATTTTTACTAGGAGCAATATTTGGGAAAGTAGTAGAAATGTCAGGGATTGCGGACTCTATTGCAAAGACAATTATAGAGTTAGTTGGTGAAAAACGTACGATATTAGCGATTGTATTAATGGGAGCTATTTTAACGTATAGTGGTGTTAGTGTGTATGTAGTAGTGTTTGCTGTATATCCATTCGCAGCTAAGTTGTTTCGACAAGCGAATATTCCAAAGCGTTTAATCCCTGGGACAATCGTGCTAGGAGCAGTGACATTTACAATGGATGCGCTACCTGGATCACCACAAATTCAAAACGTAATACCTACAACATTTTTCAAAACGGACATTTATGCTGCGCCAATACTTGGAATTGTAGGAGCAATTTTTGTTCTTACATTAGGTTTACTATATTTAGAGAGTAGACGAAAGAAGGCCAAGGCAGCAGGTGAAGGATATTTTGGTTTCAACGATGGGAATACTGAAATGGCAGCATCTTTACAAGTAGAACAAAAAGATATGCCGTTACTTAAAAGTATTGAAATTACAAGAGTACAGCAAGTAATTGCTTTTATTCCACTTATTTTAGTAGGTGTAATGAATAAAGTTTTTACTATTATGATACCGAAGTGGTATCCGAATGGTTTTGATTTTTCTACAATTGGTATGAAAGCATTTGGAAAAGTAGAATTAAGCGCAGTAGTTGGAATCTGGTCAGTAGAATTGGCACTTATTATAGGTATAGTAACTACGTTATTATTATATTGGAAACGAGTAGTAACAGGATTTCAAGCTGGATTGAATACAAGTATTGGTGGAGCATTACTTGCAACGATGAATACAGGAGCTGAGTTTGGATTCGGTGGTGTCATCGCAGCACTTCCAGGCTTTGCGATTATGCGAGATGGCATCTCTGCCACATTCACAAACCCCCTCGTGAATGGAGCAGTCACGACGAATATTTTAGCTGGTATTACAGGCTCTGCATCAGGAGGAATGGGAATCGTTTTAAGTGCAATGGGAGATAAGTTTATTGCAGCGGCTAATCAATTTGATATTCCATTAGAAGTAATGCACCGTATCGTATCAATGGCATCAGGAGGAATGGATACATTACCACATAACGGGGCTATTATTACTATCCTTACAGTAACGGGATTAACTCATAAACAATCTTATAAAGATATCTTTGCCATCACAGTATTGAAAACGCTTGCTGTATTTTTGGTTATCGCATTCTATACTTTAACAGGAATTTATTAAAATTAGATAATAAATGAATGATAAGAAGGGGTGGAGTACTTGCAAGAAGTTGCTGAGTTTCGTATGCCGAAGTCTGTATTATATGGGAGAAATTCACTTGAAAAACTGGGGGAACAATCAAAGAAATTGGGGAAAAGAGCTTTCATAGTTTCTGATACAATTATGGAGAAATTAGGGTACATTGAAAAGTGTATAAAACAACTAAATGCAAAAGGTATTACTACTATTACATATAATAAAGTGAATGCAGAGCCTACAAATATACACGTGTTAGAAGCATTAACTGTATGTAAAGAAGGAAAATGTGATTTTATTATCGGTCTTGGTGGTGGAAGTTGTATTGATGCTGCGAAAGCAGTTGCGGTGTTATATACAAATGGTGGAGAAGTGGAAGATTATGTTCAAAAGGATTTAGAAATAGACAATGATCCGCTACCACTTATTGCAATTCCAACAACTTCTGGCACTGGATCAGAAGTAACAAGTGTAGCAGTAATAACGAATAAACGAACAGATGTAAAAATGATGATGAAGCATCCAAGTTTTACCCCGCAAGTAGCTATAATTGACCCGATTTTAACACGTTCGGTACCAGCTCATATAACAGCAGCAACAGGGATAGATGCATTATGTCATGCAGTCGAAGCATATATTTCTAAAGTTTCACAATCACTTACAGATGTACTCGCTCTTTCAGCAATTGAAAGTATTATGAAGTATTTACGTATTGCATATGAAGATGGAGAGAATATGGAGGCAAGAGAAGCGATGATGATTGCTTCCTTACAAGCTGGAATTGCATTTTCGAACGCATCTGTTACATTAGTTCATGGAATGTCAAGACCAGTAGGAGCATTATTTCATGTACCACATGGTATATCGAATGCAATACTATTACCTGCAGTTTTAGAATATACAAAAGGTAGTGCGGTAAAAAGATTAGCGGAAATTGGCCGCTGTTTAAATAAAGATTTGTATTCAGATTGTGATGAAGAAGTAGCTGACTACACGCTGAGGGAAATAAAAAAACTTTGTTTTGATCTTCGTATTCCAAATTTAAAAGAATATGGAATTGGTGAAGGTGAATTTGAAAAAGCTATTTCTAAAATGGCGTCAGATGCAATTGAAAGTGGTAGCCCAGGAAATAATCCACGAGTACCATCCTATGATGAAATCAAGCAGTTGTATCGAGAATGTTTTCATTATCGATATGAAGATTCTATAAAAACATCGAAGTGTTAATTTCAGAATATTCAACAAAAATTTCCGAGGAAATGAATTTAGAATTAATCTTCATTATTAACATCTTATTTAGGTTAAAACAAGACTTTATATGATAAACGTAAAGTCTTGTTTTATTGTGTATAATGTACATAATAAAATATCATTATTAGTTGTATAAAAATAGTTTAGGTAGGTGTTTGTATGAAAACGATAGGTCTTATTGGTGGGATGAGTTGGGAATCAACTTCTGAATATTACCGAGTCTTAAATGAAGAAATAAAAAGTAGATTAGGTGGGTTACATTCAGCTAAATGTTTAATTAATAGTGTGGATTTTGAAGAGATTGAACGATATCAGTCTAGTGGTGATTGGGATGGTGCAGGACAAATTCTAGGGAATGCAGCACATTCATTACAAAAGGGAGGAGCAGACTTTATAATTATTTGCACAAATACAATGCATAAAGTAGTTGGAAAAATAAAGGAGTATATTCATATTCCAATCGTACATATTGCTGATGCAACTGCAAAAGAAATTAAAAGAAAAGATATTCAAACAGTTGGTTTGCTTGGAACTAAATATACAATGGAGCAAGATTTCTATAAGTCACGTATTGAAGAGAATCATATAAAAGTAATGGTACCATCAGAAAAGGATAGAGATAAGATAAACGAAGTAATATATACGGAATTGTGTTTAGGAAAGATAATATCTCAATCTAGAGTATATTATAAAAGAGTTATAGATGAGCTAGTACAAGAAGGGGCACAAGGAATCATATTAGGTTGTACAGAAATAGGATTATTAATAAAGCAGGAAGACGTATCCATTCCGATATTCGACACAACTCATATACATGCAGTTGAAGCAGTTAATTTCGCCTTACAGAATAGAGTATAATTATATTATGTAACCTAGTGCGTATGTGTGGAAAACATTCAGAAAATACTTTATAATGTAAGTGGTTACATTTAAGGGGGAATGCGTATGTTTTCAGTTCAACCAATCGCATTTGTACATAATGAAAGAAGGGAAATAAAAGATGATGAGTGGGGAGAAGTAAGATCCTATATTACTTTAACTGAAATGTATACAGAGGAAAGTATACAAGGGATTGAAGATTTTTCTCATATTGAAGTAGTTTTTTATTTTCATAAAGTAACTGATGAACAAATTCAATATGTTGCTAGACACCCTAGAAATAATCATGATTATCCTAAAGTAGGCATTTTTGCACAGCGTGGGAAAAATCGTCCGAATCGCATAGGAGCAACAATTGTAAAGGTAATTAAAAGAGAAGGTAAATCAATTATTGTTGAGGGGTTAGATGCTATTGATGGCACCCCTATATTGGATATAAAGCCAATAATGAAAGAGTTTATGCCGAAAGAAGAAATTCTACAGCCTAAATGGGCAACGGATATAATGAGACAGTATTGGAAGGGGAACGGAGTAAAATGAGAATATATGAGGCAACAATTGCAGATTTAGATGGACTAGCATCAGTTTTTAATAACTATCGTATGTTTTATAGACAAGATTCTGATATAGAGGGAGCAAAAGTATTTTTACGAAATCGAATGGAGAGAAAAGAATCTGTTATTTTCGTGGCAGTTGAAGACGGTGAATATATTGGATTCACGCAATTATATCCATCATTTTCGTCTATTTCGATGAAAGAATTATGGATTTTAAATGATTTATTTGTACAAGCTGCTAAGCGCGGAGCAGGAACAGGAAAAAAATTATTAGAAGCTGCGAAAGAATTTGCCTTAGAAAATGGTGCAAAAGGTGTAAAATTACAAACAGAGATAGACAATCTATCAGCGCAGCGATTATACGCTGAAAATGGATATTTGAGAGATAATCGTTATTTCCATTATGAACTAACGTTTTAAAAAATCTTAGATGAAAAAGAGGCGCATTCATTTTGAAGGCGTCTCTTTTAAATTGCATTATAGTTGATTTAAAACCCAATTTGTTGCATCTTCAAAGTTTTCTGCAATGTAGTTTGGTTCAATATGAGCCCATTTGTCTCGGTATGTATGTAAAGCATCATATCCAGCGCCTGTTCGTACTAAAATCGTTGTTGCGTTTACTTTTGCTCCTGCAACGATATCAGTCCAGCGATCACCAACTACAGCACATTGTGTTAAATCAAGCCCATGTTTTTCCGCTGCTTTAAGAAGCATACCTGTACTTGGTTTCCGGCATTCACAACCATTACCATGTTTATGAGGACATACGTAAATATCATCAAAACCGAAGCCTTCTAATTCTTGTGAAAAATCGGCTATAGTCGCTATTCCATCCGCAATACCTGGTTGATTTGTGAAAGAGAAAATTTTTATATTTTGAGCTTTTAGTTTTTGCAAAGCTGCTTTTGTAAAGGGGAATAAAGTAAAAGATCCAGGGTAATGTATAGTAGTGTCACCGCCAATTGTACCGTCACGATCAATGAAAATTGCTTGAATGTTTGCCATAGTTATAGTCCTTTCCATTAAAAAGTAGTTTAAAAATATTTTACAAATCGATAGCCATTTACTTCATATCCCAATTTTTTATAAAAAGGATGAGCTTGTACTCGTTTTGTTCCACTAACTAGCCATGTGCCAATGCAATTATGCTTCTTTGCTAATTGCTCTGCATAATCCATTAATACTTGTCCAATGCCTTTTCGTCGTATTGTAGAATCAACGCTAATAATTGAAATTTCTCCATACCGAGTTACATCTTCTAAATTTTCACGTATACGAAACCCAAGTAATCCAAATGTAGTTTCTTCTTCTTCATAAACATATAAAAAATCAAAAGGACTCACTTTTACGAATTGCAATCGGTTGTTCATATCTTCATAGGAAATAGAGGATCCTTTTAATTCTTTCGTTAAAGAGCAAAGTGCATCTATATCGTCTATCGTCGCTTCACGAATTTGAAAAGACATATTATCCACTCCAATAAAATGTAATCAAATATTTATTATTCTGTTAAAAAATATTTTTTCCTGCTATGAAAATAAATATTTTATAATGATATATAGATAGTTATATGTTATTCTTTTCCTTGTTTGTATTGAAAATGGAAAGAAGGGGAATGTATGTTAGAAGTAAATATCCGCTCTGCTGGATATGAAATAGGTGAAAAAGCAATTCATGATATCGCTTTTTCTATTGAAAAAGGTGAATTAGTTGCTCTTATTGGCGCAAATGGTGCCGGGAAAAGTACGACGATTAAAACAATGCTCGGGTTGCTTGTAAATATGAATGGTGAAATATCATTTGGCGAGAAGAAGAATCCGTATGCATATGTGCCAGAACACCCGACATATTATGATTATTTGACGCTATGGGAACATATTGAATTATTAATGGCTGCTCGCGAGAACGAAGCCGAAAGCTGGGAATGGAAAGCTAAAGAGTTATTACATATGTTTCGAATGGATAAACATAAACATGAGTATTTATCAAAGTTTTCAAAAGGAATGAAACAAAAATCGATGCTCATATTAGCTTTTTTAACTGAGCCAGATTTTTATATCATTGACGAACCTTTTATTGGTTTAGATCCGGTAGCTACGAAAGAGTTTTTAAATTATTTATATAAAGAAAAAGAACGCGGGGCAGGAATTTTACTTTGTACGCACGTATTAGATACTGCTGAAAAAATTTGTGAGAGATTTTTACTCATTTCGCAAGGAACATTAGTCGCATATGGACATTTAGAATCTATCCAAACGTTAGCAGAAATGCCGGGTAGTTCATTATTAGACTGTTTTGATGTAATCGTAAGGCGTGAACAGCATGATTAAACAACAGTTTTATAAAAGATTGCGCCATGAACTAGGGCGGAAATGGAAATCCATACGTTCTATAACTGATTGGACAGTTGGGCTATATATTATTATTCCAGCACTTATATTTATAGGGATTTATTATCGTTCACTGTGGATGGAAGAACAATCGATGAGAGAGGCGGTTTATTTTGGATTAGGTCTACTGGCATTTTATGTGATTACATATGCAAGAGGAGTTCGTTCATTTTTTGAGCAAGCGGATAGTTTATTTTTAATTTCGTATCCAGCACACATGCAAAAGTTAATCCAGTATGGCATGACATATACGTTTATTCGGATAGCGATAACAAATGTAGTGGTAGTAGTTTCCATGTTACCAGTGTTGATAAAAAGTATTGGAGTGACGAAGGTACAAGTCGTATTATTTTGGCTATTCTTTACTGTATTTCGATTTATGTTGTCGTTGTTAACGAGATTTATTCATGTACGTGTGGGGAAACGATGGCTACTATGGATTATAAAAAATGTTATATTTTCTATAAGTCTATCCTTTTTTGGAGTGAGTCTGTTTCTTATTTATAAAAATTCATTTTATTCTATACTATGTATCGGTCTAGCAGTTTTTCTAATTATCGTATTGATAAAAGAAAAACTAAATTATAAAAATTCATTTTTTAAAGAGGTTGAGAAAGAGAAAGAAGAAAGTATGCGCTGGACGAGTGGGATTATGCAAGTTGGTGGTCATGCAGCTAAACCGAGTAGTTCGAATAAAAAACCGTGGATGTTTCCTCGTTCTAAAAAGTTTTTAGGGAAGAAAAAGGATTATCGTATTGTTGAATCCTTTTTGAAAGAATTCTTCCGTACAAGTAGTGCACGAATATTTTATATTCAAATTGTATGTATAAGCACAGTAAGTATTAGTATGAGTCCGAGGTGGATTGCGGCTATTATTCTCTTATTTGCCTTAGTTGCAATTTCTCGCTATGCACGTGATTATTGGAATGAATTTACGAAAAAAATGTTTCTTCATTTATATTGTGATGAAGGTAAATTACTATTGTTAAGATGGAAGGCAGATCGCTATTTATTACTTCCAGTAATACTTTTGTATGGAATAGTTATACTTTCTCATTTTTATTTATTACCAGCTGTAATTGCTGGGATTATTTTTATAGTATTGATTGGTTGGATTGTATTCTTACCATAGAAAAAGAGCCGGAAAATGGCTCTTTTTCTAGTCTGTAACACATTGATAAATAAAATATATTAAAACGAGTATACTTGCGGCGGAATACATGACATCTAAAGTCATCTGGTGGCCTCCTCATTGTTGTTGTATTTTTATTGTATGAAATCTTACAATTTCATATTCAAGTGAAAAATATGTGAACGTTAACAAAATTGTAAAGTGCAAAAATTACAATCATTTTGTATAATAGAAGAAACAACCGTTATATAAAATATAATGAGTGAAAGGGGAGGGAACATAAATGCCAAATTGGTTTAGAAAAACCTTAGTCGCATTAATTACCGTATTTACATTTGGTTTAGTGACGCCTCCTTCCATATTACTTGATAATGCCAAAGCTGCGGACAAGCCTACGAGCACAGCTGGGCAACCAAATTTGGAGAGCACGTCCTATACATATGAAGAAACGAATGACAGGTTAACCACTGATACTTTTATTACTTATGCGATGCAAGAAGCAGAAAAACAGTCTATGCAAAAGTTTGGTACTAAAATTGGTCCAGTAATTGAAGATGAGTTTAAAGATGTAGTATTACCAAAAATTGAAGAGGCAATTGCTGAACTTGCAAATGATGTACCAGAGGAGTCGTTACAATCATTAGCAATTTCTCAAAGACCGGCTGGTGGAAATAATGAAAAGATTTTTCACGTTTATGATACGAAATCAGGAAATGATTTACTTCGATTTCATGTAAGACGAGATCATCCACCGCAAGATGGTTACTATTTTAATTTCCACTATCATCGTTTTGATGATGGATACTCAGGACATCATGAATTAGGAAATATTTATTGGAATACGAATGTACCGCCAAAATGGCTTTCTTAAAAAGAACAAGAGAAAATCTTGTTCTTTTTTATTTTTATAGAAGGGTAAGACAACTATGTTGTTGAATAAGATAGGTTTAGAAAAAGAAGCAAAGGGTGTATGGGAATGCAAAAATATATTGTTTTTGACTTTGATGGCACATTAGTAGATTCACAAAATATATTTGTACCAATTTATAATCAACTTGCTGAAAAGCACGGATATAAAACGGTAAGGGAAGAAGAAATTGAGTATTTACGTAAATTAACGATGCCAGAGAGATGTAAACAGCTCGATGTACCACTGTATAAACTACCAATTTTAGCGCTGGAGTTTTATAAAATGTACCAACCGGCTATAAAAGACCTCGTTTTATTTCATGGGATGAAGGATGTATTAGATGAACTACATAAAAAAGGCTATGGAATTGCGGTCATATCCTCTAATTCAGAAGAGCATATTCGGGCATTTTTACACAATAATGATATAGAAAATATTCAAGAAGTATATTGCTCTAAAAACTTGTTCGGTAAAGATAAAATGATTAAAAGGTTTTTAAAATCGAAAAAGATAACAGAGAAAGATATGTTATATGTCGGTGATGAACAGCGAGACGTAGCAGCATGTAAAAAGGCTGGGGTGAATGTAATTTGGGTATCTTGGGGATATGATGTCATTGAAACGGTAAAAAAAGATGCGCCAGATTTTATGGTCAATACGCCGATGGAAATTGTCCAAGTAGTACAGGGGGCGTATTCTTAATATGAATACACTTCGAAAAGGTATTCATCATATTAAATTTTGGGTAGCAAATTAAGAGGAATCCATTTCTTTTTATGATATGCTTTTTCAATAATTTGATGGAGAAAGTGAAATATATTTTAAAGAAGTAGATGGGGAGATTGTAAAGACTTTAGGACCAAGACATATTTGTTACCAAGCTATTAAAAGAGAAGGTATTGATGAGGTAGCAGAGTTTCTTTCTAGTACGAAAGTGAACGTAATACGTGGTCCAATTGAAATGAATCATTATTCGGAAGGGTACTATACGATGGATTTTTATGATCCGAATGGGTTTATTATAGAAATAGCGTATAGACCAAATGTAGAAATATAAGGGGAATAAATATGAAGACAATTACAGCATGGCAAAACAATATACAAATAGTAAAAGATGCAGCGAATATTGAAGAAATTTCTAAAGGCTTTTCACCTGATAAAAAATATATAGTTACGACAATTGATGATGAAAAATATTTGTTACGGATTGGCGATATACAAGAGAATGAAAGAAGAAAAATAGAGTTTCAAATTTTAAATGAAATGGCAAAACGTAACGTACAGGCACAAAGGCCGATTGAAATAGGTATATTGGAAGAAGAAAGTGTATGCTATAGTATTTTTTCATATTTAGAAGGGGAAGATGCAAAGAAGCTATTGCCTACGTATTCACCAAAAGAACAATATGAAATTGGTATAGAGGCAGGAAAAGATTTAGCAAAAATGCATACATATGAAGCTCCTAATGATATACTTCCATGGTATGAAAGAGCAATGAAAAAACATCAAAAATATGTAGAGGCATATAAAACATGCGGAATAAAAATAAAAAATGATGATAAAATCATTAAGTTTATCGATGAAAATGAAATGTATTTACAAAACCGCCCGAATCGATTTCAACACGATGATTTTCATTTAGAAAATATAATTGTAGGGGATGGGAAATATGTAGGTATTGTTGATTTTAATGGTTATGATTGGGGCGACCCACTCCATGATTTCGTAAAAATTGCACTATTTGCAAGGGACATTAGTATCCCATATGCGATTGGACAAATTACTGGATATTATAACGGAATAATACCTGAGGAGTTCTGGAGATTATATGCGGTGTACGTTGGCATGACGGTTTTCTCTTCAGTTGTCTGGACATTACGAGCAGCACCGCATATGTTAGATGATACGTTAGAACGTCTTACTGTAGTTTTAGAGGATCATAAAGATTTTGAGCTATTAAAGCCCATTTGGTTTCAACCAGAAAAGATTAATATGAAATAGAAAGGTAGGTGTGAGTCACATCTACCTTTATTTTTTACCATTCTTCGTTTTGAAGTAGTTGTAATGCTAACTTTAAATCTACGTCTTCTTGTATATGTTCCGGAGTCCACGAGATATGTATATGTGGTTGAATACCAATTCCGGACATTCCTTCGCCTTTATCTATAATTGAAAGTCGTGAAGTAGGGTAGTAAAGAGCGAATGTATCAGCCCATTCCATTACTGCTAAATTAGAATAATCATTTAAACCAGCAGTAGGACGACCTATTACTTTTACTTTCAATGATTTTTTTGCAACTTCTACAAAAGAATCACCGGAACTTCCGCATGTAACATCTGTTAATATAACTACTCTATTAGGTGATTTTCTTCCGTTTATTTTTAATGATTGAAGTTCTTTTGGTAACTCAGAAGTATCAAATGTAACGAATCCTTTTTTATAATTCTTTTTTAAATCTTGAATAAACATATTAGTGAATAATTTGGAAAGTTCGTCTAAAGAATCATAATCTTCCATTTCGATGTCTTTTATACGTAAATGAAAGTTTCGTTCTGTATGATTTAATTGCATTATATCTGAAGGATCCAAAAGAGAAATTTCTTTGTCTTCAAATAAGTAAGGAAGTAGGTTGAAAAATGCGTCATCACTTCCGCCACGATTCAGTCGCACATCTATAATTAAGTTCGGAAAAGAATTAAGTTCATCTTTGTGTGAGTCTAATAGTTTATTAATAGCTTCAGTATTTGCAAAATCCGTCAAAGTAATTAAGAGTGTATCTTTATTATACTGTTTCAATGAATAAATAGGCGTGTATTCGTTTTGTTTATACTTTTGCAAAGTAATGGTTTCGGTTACTCCATTTTCATCTATGATTGTACAATTTGATGATTTTAATAAAACATAATCCCATTTTTCACGTTCATATGTATGCTCATTTAAATACTTCTTATATTTTATTAATAGCTCAGGAACTTTCATATTATCTAATGCTAGAATAGACTGTCCCTTTTTCACTCTTATTTCCTGTGAAGTGGATGTAATATATAGGCGGTCTTCGTATCTTTTTACTTGAAAGCCAACACTGTTAAGGGGTTGATTGTTAGAGATCATTTTGAAAAACATATGATTATCTTTAAAGTCTAATAAGTAATCACGTACAATTTCAGTAAATTGTACTGGTGTTAGTTCTCCTTGTTTCTCTAGTTTCTCGATTGTCTGTAAATAAGTAGTAGGATCGTCCCATCCTTTTTTATCTATACAAGCTGAATAATCGTGATGAGTAATCGAAACAATTTCTTTAAAAATTTCTATGTACACAGCTTTTCCTCCTGATAATTTAATTAGTTGAATAATAGAATTCTGTGCCCGTTACGTATTATCCTTTTTTTGATGAGGGATTTAAATGGAAATAGAGGGAAGTGTTATCATCCCTCTATTTAAAATTTATTTAATTTTCTTAAATGCAAGCGGCTGAGTACTTAGCATGGCTGGTACATGTAACTGAAGGGATGGGAATTCACCGTTCACATTCATTTCATATGCAAATAATAGATTCATTTTCATTTGGAATAAGTCAACTTTTGCAGAGAAGATGTCGTAATGATGATGCCCTAATTGAACATCCATCTCCATAAATTGTACATATAACGAATCATCTTGTTTGTATACTTGTAATGTTCCGTATGCAGAATGTTCAAAAGTACCAGTGTAGTCATCTAACTTGTGAGAAGGGGTAGTCCCTTTTATTTGTTCAGGAAGGGATTCAGTTGTTTCTTTCATCATTTCCTTCATTTTTTCAGTATCTTCTACTGCACGTTTATGCCAATCGATGGATTCTAATTCAAGTAGTTCATCATAAATTTGATTAGCGAGATAAGTAGGCAGTAATGTGCCTCCAGCATTCGTTAAAATGACAAGGCCTATGTTTTCTGTTGGTGTGAATGAAACAAGTGCTGAAAATCCATCAATATTACCGCCATGATGAATTACCTTATTACCACGATAAGCGCTAATAAACCAACCAAGACCGTAACTATTTAATGGAGATTCAGGAAGTGATAAAATTGGTTGATCTGGAATGAAATTATGTGGTGTATACATTTGTTGTAATAGTTCAGAGGAGATTAATTCATGATCTCCAAATTTCCCTTTGTTTAAGTGAAGCAGGACCCAATTTGCCATATCTTCAATTGTAGAATTAATACACCCAGCAGCGCCGACTGTATCGATGTTATGGAATGGAACTTCTTTTATTTCACCGTCATTTTCAACGTAAGGTAAAGCATAATCATCTGTAGTTTGTGAATCTGTAACAGAGAAGTTTGTATGTCTCATATTTAAAGGTTCTAAAATATGTTCTGTAGCGTATTGCTCCCACGTTTGATTCGTAATGTTTTCTACAATATAACTAATTGTCGCATACATTAAGTTGTTATACAGAAATGATGTGCGGAACGGTGCATCAAGCGGTAAATGTTTTATTTTTTCGACAAGATCTTCTCGAGATAAGGAAGAGCTATACCAAAGAGCCTCATGACGGCTTACACCAGTTCGATGAGAAGCTAAATCTCGTCCAGTAACTTGTGAGCTAGCAAGTAGTTCAGATAAAGAGAAGTTAGGTATATAAGACTGGACAGGAGTATCCCAATTAAACTTTTTTTGCTGTGCTAATAAACTTAATGAAAGTGTGCCAAAAGCTTTCGTTGAGGAACCGATTGCGAACCGAGTACTCGGTGAAACAGGCTCTTTTGTCTCTAAATTACGATAGCCGAAACCTTCTGAAATAATAACTTCACCGTCTTTTATAATAGCTACAGCAACTCCAGGAACATTTAAATCCTTCATCATTTTTTCAACTGTCGTTTGTAAAGTAGTCATTACAGGAGTTTCAATTTTAGACATACTTCTAACCTCCAAATATAAATTTTTCCCTACCGCCCTATACTTTCGGTAATAGAAAATGAAAACCTTTTTAATTATGGAAAGTTAATAATTTTGTAAGAATTACTGAAATAAATTTTATTAATCAAGATTATTAAATTTGCTGTTTTTCATGTTATGATAAATTCCATATAAGATTGAAAGAAGGTTTTTCTATATATGAAACATGCTGAAAATGAATACTTAAATTTATGCCGTCATGTAATGGAGCACGGTACGAAGAAAGAAGATCGTACAGGGACAGGCACTGTATCTGTATTTGGTTATCAAATGCGTTTTGATCTAAGTAAAGGTTTTCCTTTATTAACGACAAAGAGAGTGCCGTTTCGCCTTGTAGCAAGTGAATTGCTTTGGTTTATGAAAGGTGATACAAATATTCGCTATTTATTGCAGCATAATAATAACATTTGGAATGAATGGGCATTTAAGAGCTGGGTAGAAAGCGACGAGTATACTGGTCCTGACATGACTGATTTCGGTCTTCGCTCACAACAAGATGAGGAATTTAAAGTGCAGTACGATGAGCAAATGGAATTGTTTAAAAAGAACGTTCTAGAAAATGATGATTTCTCAAATAAATATGGTTATTTAGGTGACGTATACGGAAAGCAGTGGCGTGCTTGGAAAACGACAGCTGGTGAGACGCTTGATCAATTAAAAGATGTAATTGAAATGATTAAAAAAACGCCAGACTCACGTCGCCTAATTGTTTCCGCTTGGAATCCTGAAGATGTACCAAGTATGGCATTACCGCCTTGTCATACGCTATTCCAATTTTATGTAGCGGATGGCAAACTTTCTTGTCAGCTATATCAAAGAAGTGGTGACATATTCCTTGGAATTCCATTTAACATTGCAAGTTATTCATTACTAACACATTTAATTGCACATGAATGTGGTCTTGAAGTGGGTGAATTTGTTCATACAATTGGAGATGCACACATTTATACAAATCATTTTGAGCAAGTAGAAAAGCAATTGGCACGTGAAACACGTCCATTCCCGAAACTTACATTAAATCCAGATGTGAAATCTGTGTTCGATTTTGAAATGGAAGACTTAACAATTGAAGGATATGATCCACACCCAGCAATTAAAGCACCGGTTGCAGTGTAATTGTAGAGGAGATGAAAAGATGATAGTTTCATTTATGGTCGCAATGGACGAGAATAGAGTAATTGGTAAAGATAATAATTTACCTTGGCGTTTACCGAGTGAATTACAGTATGTAAAAAAAACAACGATGGGTCATCCGCTTATTATGGGCAGAAAGAACTATGAAGCGATTGGTAGACCACTGCCTGGAAGACGTAATATTATTGTAACTCGTAATGAAGGATATCATGTGGAAGGCTGTGAAGTAGCACATTCTGTAGAAGAAGTGTTTGAGCTATGCAAAAATGAAGAGGAAATTTTTATTTTTGGCGGGGCGCAAATTTATGATCTCTTTTTACCTTACGTAGACAAGTTATATATAACAAAAATCCATCATGCATTTGAAGGAGATACATTCTTCCCAGAAATCGATATGACAAATTGGAAAGAAGTTTTTGTAGAAAAAGGTTTAACAGATGAAAAAAATCCTTATACGTACTATTACCATGTATATGAGAAGCAGCAATAATAATAAAGGTTGATGTGAAAATTCACATCAATCTTTTTATTTGTATTCATCAATATGAGTTTATAGATGACATTCGATAGTGCTATAATAAAAGATAGCATGTAAAAATGCTAAAATTTTCTAAAGTATTTGTGTAGAAAAAGGAGGAGAATCGATTGAGAAAGATATGGGGGATTCTTTTTCTTTGCTTAACATTCATGTTAGTTGGATGTGGTAAAGAAGAAAAACCACAAGAAGCATTTGATACATATGCAAAAGCATGGAATAAACAAAAATTTGCAGAAATGTATGATCAATTATCAGAAAAGGCAAAAAAAGATATTTCAAAGAAAGAGTTCACTGAGAAATATGAAAAAATTTATTCTGGCATTGAAGTGAAAGATTTAAAAGTAGAAACAGGGGAAGTAAAAGAAGATAAAAAAGATGAAGGTCCTGTCCCTTTTAAAGTAAGCATGGATACAGTGGGTGGTAAAATCACTTTTGGCCATGAAGCAAAAATGGTGAAAGAAAAAGATGGAGATAAAGAATCTTGGAAAGTAGATTGGACTCCTGATTTCATATTCCCAGGCATGATGAAAGATAGTAAAGTGCGCATGCAAACGACGCAACCAAAACGAGGAGAAATATATGACCGTAACGGTAAATATCTTGCGGTAAATGGTAAAGCCTCTGAAATCGGAATGATTCCTGAACAGCTAGGGGATGCTGCTCCGCAAACGAAAGAAACGGTAGCGAAGTTGTTAAATATGTCTGTAGAAGAAATTGATCAAAAACTAGCAGCTAAATGGGTAAAACCAAATTACCTAGTACCAATGGGAATATTGCCTGAAGGAGCAACACAAAATACGTACATAGATTTACCGGGTGTTGCAACAAAACCAGTAAATGTTCGTTCATATCCGTTAGGAGAAGCAGCAGCACATCTTACTGGTTATATTGGAAAAGTGAATGCTGAAGATTTAAAAACGCTACAAAAGAAAGGCTATCAAGCGGATGATTCAGTAGGTAAAGCTGGTTTAGAGCAAGTACTGGAAGAGAAGCTACGCGGTAAAAAAGGTGGTCGTGTCTTTGTAGAAGATGCAAAAGGAAAAGAAATTAAAAATTTAGCCAAAACAGATGCTGTTGATGGAGAAAATGTAACTTTAACAATTGATAGCGCTGTTCAAGCCGAAATTTATAATGAAATGAAAAATGAGGTAGGATCAAGTGCAGCAATTAATCCAAAGACTGGAGAAACACTTGCACTTGTGAGCACGCCAGCGTATAATCCAAATACGATCGCAAGAGGGGCATCAAAAGCGCAACGCGATGCGGTAAATAATGATCCGAAGAAACCGATGACCAATCGATTTACACAATTATCAGTTCCGGGTTCTGTATTTAAGCCTATTACAGCTGCAATCGGTCTTGAAACGAAAACAATTGATCCAAAAGAAGAGTTGAAAATTGAAGGATTGAAATGGACAAAAGATTCTTCTTGGGGTAATTATTATGTAACGCGTGTAAAAGATGCAAATCCGGTTGATTTTGATAAGGCGATGAAATACTCGGATAATATTTATTTCGCACAAGAAGCTTTGAAAATCGGAAAAGATAAATTTATGAGTGAAGCGAAAAAATTCGGATTCGATGAGAAATTACCAATTGAATATGGATTCCCAGCTTCTAAAATCGCCAATGATGGTATTAAAAATGATATTCAAATGGCAGACACAGGTTATGGACAAGGGCAAGTATTAATGACGCCACTCCATCTAGCATTAACGTACGCACCAATTGTTAATGACGGAAACATACCTTCTCCATATATTATTAAAACAGATAAGCAACCAAAAGTTTGGAAAGAGAATGTCATTTCAAAAGGCAACCAGGATATATTAAAAACTGCTATGACGAAAGTAATTAATGATCCAGATGGTACAGGGAAAATTGCTAAAATTGATGGCATGACTCTTGCTGGGAAAACAGGTACAGCGGAATTAAAAGTATCAAAAGAGGCTGAAGGAAAAGAACTAGGTTGGTTCGCTGCATTTGATTTAAATTCACCAGATATGGTCATTACAATGATGATTGAAGATGTAAAAGGTAGAGGTGGAAGTAATATTCCAGCTGAAAAAGTGAAACATGTTTTTCAAAAATAATATGTAATAAAAGGCTATCTCTATAATTTGTAGAGGTAGCCTTTTTGTATGAAAAAACTCTTAATATCTATATAATTAATTTTAAAGAAACAAAATAAATCATTAACTTACGAAAAAAAAGTAGCTATTTTTTATTGACATTAATTAAAACTTTTTGTATTATACTTACATAAGGTAAGTTATTAACTTTTAAAAAATAAATCTTGAATTAAAGGTAAAGAGAGAAAAGGGAGAGAATACAATGACAAAAGTACTATTTATCACAGCAAATCCAAATTCAGCAGAAGGTTCTTTCGGAATGGCAGTAGGAGAAGCTTTCATCGAAGCTTATAAAAACGAGCATCCACAAGACGAAGTTGTAACAGTTGATTTATTCAATACTACTGTACCAGCAATTGATGCAGATGTATTTGCTGCTTGGGGTAAATTTGCAGCAGGTGAAGGATTTGAAACTTTAACTGAAGCTCAACAACAAAAAGTTGCAGCAATGAACACAAACTTAGAAACATTTATGCATGCAGATCGTTATGTATTCGTAACTCCAATGTGGAACTTTAGCTATCCACCAGTAGTAAAAGCATACTTAGATAACTTAGCAATCGCGGGTAAAACATTCAAATATACTGAAAATGGTCCAGTTGGCTTATTAGAAGGTAAAAAAGCACTTCACATTCAAGCTACAGGTGGCGTTTATTCTGAAGGAGCATATGCAGCTGTAGACTTCGGTCGCAATCACTTAAAAACAGTATTAGGATTCATCGGTGTAAACGATACTGAATATATTGCAGTTGAAGGTATGAATGCAAATCCTGAAAAAGCACCAGAAATTAAAGAAGCAGCAATTGCTAATGCTCGTGAATTAGCAAAACGTTTCTAATATAGAATACTTAAAAATGTCCAAACACTTGCTGTTTGGACATTTTTTCTTCTTTTTCCTTCGTTTGTCTAGTATAATGAAGGTCGGAATGATAATAGGTGGGGGTTCTGTATGATTCAAACGTTTTTTAAAATCTTTTATTTAATTTTAATCGTAATAGCGATTACACCGAGAATGTGGCGTCTTAAAAGACAAGTAAATACGATGTCGCCACAAGAAAAAGATAATGCTGTGTACAAAACGACAAATTGGTTTGGTAAGAAAATGGTACGTGTAGCTGGTGGGGCAGTAGAAGTTAAAGGGCTTGAAAATGTCCCGAAAGACAAGCCGGTACTAGTTGTAAGTAATCATCAGAGTAATATGGATATCCCTATTTTACTAGGTTACTTAAATAAACCAATTGGATTCGTTTCAAAAGCAGAGATTAAAAAGTTTCCAGTTGTACCAACTTGGATGGAACTTATGAATTGTGTATTTATGGATCGTAGCGATCGTCGTCAATCACTTCAAGCAATTAAAGATGGAATTGAGCTATTAAAGAATGGACATTCTATCGTAATTTTCCCAGAAGGGACAAGAAGTAAGGGTGGCGAAATTGGAGAGTTTAAAGCGGGAAGTTTTCACCTTGCAGTAAAATCTGGTGTAGCAATTTTACCTGTAACACTAGATGGGACATATAAAATGTTTGAAGCGAATGGAAACCGTATGAAACCAGCTCATGCAACAGTAACAATTTCTAAGCCGATTACACCTAAAGAGTATGCGAATATGGATATTAAAGAGTTAACGAAGCATACACAGGAAGTTATCGCATCACAATTACATAAGTAATAAAAAAGGTTTCAGCTTGATATAAGCTGAAACCTTTTTTATTATGCTGTAGGTAAGACGTAAAAGAGTACGCAGAAGAACATCATCGCACTACCACCTAAGACGAAGAGATGCCAAATGGCATGATTGAAAGGCAACTTTTCCCAAAGGAAGAATATAGCCCCTACAGAATATAAAATTCCGCCCGCTAAAAGTAGTGAAAAACCATGTCCAGTTAGATTTTCATAAAGTGGTTTAATGGCAACGATTATAAGCCATCCCATAATGATATAGCATAACGTTGATGCCTTAATAAAGCGACGTACAAAGAAGATTTTGAAGACGATACCCCCGATTGCTAGTGTCCATATAATAGCGAGTAACGTCCAGCCTAATGTTCCGCGAAGTGTAATAAGTAAAAAAGGAGTATATGTGCCAGCGATTAATAAATAAATGGCTGAGTGATCTAGTATAGTAAATAATTTTTCTACTTTTGGATGGTGAATGCTATGTAGCAATGTTGAAAACAAGTACAGTAAGAACATGCTTACACCATAAACCGTAAATGCAACTACAGCAGATGCGGTACCATGCTTAGAGGCGTGAATAATCAATATAATTAAGGCAGGGATGCTTAAAATGGCACCGATACCATGTGTAATTGCATTTGCAATTTCTTCTTTAACAAACTGCGTCATTCGTGTCATTTTTTCAGTCATAATGCAAATCCTTTCTACTATCATAAAATAATATGTCGTTTCCCTTACCATATCATACACAAGGGCAATAGAAAATGAAATTTGTATAATTGATTATATTTTTGAATTTTTTTGATAAAAGGCAATGGATTTGTTGACGTTTTCAAACTTTTTTGACAAAATAAAATTATGTAATAGTAGGACAAGGAATCTACTAATAAAGGGGATGGAGAAATGTTTTCAAATATTGGCTTTCCAGGGTTAATTTTAATTTTAGTAGCTGTACTCATTTTATTTGGGCCTAAAAAATTGCCGGAGATCGGAAAGGCTTTAGGGGAAACGTTAAAAGAGTTTAAAAAATCAACGAAAGAATTGACAGATGACGCATTTCAAGAGAAGGAAAAGAAGGAGAAAATGTAATGGATTTTCCTTGTAATGGATAAATAAAGTGTGGTGAACGAGATGGAAGATCAAGAAATGAGCGTAGTAGAACACATTGTTGAGCTTCGTAAACGAGTAATATATACAGTCTTATCATTTGTACTATTTTTAATTATTGGATTTACTTTTACGAAGGATATATATTTTTGGCTCGTAAAAGATTTGCCGATGAAGTTAACAGTTCTGGGACCGAGTGATGTATTGTGGATTTTTTTCTCGATTGCTACAGTATTTGCTATCGTTTGTACAATTCCTTTTGCTGCTATACAAATTTGGTTATTTGTAAAACCGGGTTTACATCCAAATGAACAAAAGATGACATTGATGTATATACCAGTATTGTCCATATTATTTATTGCTGGTTTATGTTTTGGATATTTCGTTGTAATGCCGTTTTTATTTCATTTTTTAACTACGATAGGTAACGAAATGTTTAATACGATGTTTACGACAGAAAAGTATTTTCATTTTGTTCTTAATTTAACAGTTCCATTTGCTGTAATTTTTGAATTACCTGTAGTTGTAATGTTTTTAACAAGTATTGGATTGTTGACGGCGGAATTTCTCATAAAAATAAGAAGGTATGCATACGTAGCATTGATTATCATTGCATCGTGTATATCACCTCCTGATTTTTTATCACACAGTTTAGTAGCTGTCCCACTTATTTGTATTTATGAAATTAGTATCGCTCTATCAAAGATTGTTACTAAGCGCAAAAAGAAAAGAGAAGAAATTCAGTCGAAAAGTGCCTCGTTATAAAGGCACTTTTTTTATTTATTTGTTATACTCTAGCTATAAACGTATACAATATATAGAAGAAAAAAATTATAGAATCTCCAAAATTTAGACAAACTTTGCGCTTTTATAAGTTTATACTGAATGTATTAAGTAATTTACGGATAACGAGATTCCTGTCTTAACGGATATTTAGGATGGGGGATGGATTAGGTGGAGATGAATAGAGGATAAATCTTCAAACTATAAGGATTAAAGGGACTGTCTAAGGATACTGTTGTATTCATAGGGGTCTCCACTTTAAACACGTGTTACAGCGTAAAGTAGAGAAAGTTCAAAATCCAATGAAAAAGAGGATTGATATTGTGATTACGAAAAGTTTTTATTTCACTCATTCAACAGGGGATTGTATTAAAATATTTGAAATCCCTGTCCTACAGGCGCAGCATCCATTATCGTTTCTAATTCAGTCTCGTCTTCAATTATTTATTGCAAAAATTCAAAAACAAAAACACCCAAGATTTTCGTATTCTTTCCGTGAATATTTACAAAATTGTTTGAAGTGGAATGATTATTTAAATGTATATAAAACAAATACTCTTGAAAAAAATGCATGATATAGAGTAGAGACAGGGTTAGAAACTCTGTCTTTTTCGATTTAGATATAAAAATATAATTAATTTGATGAAATTTCGTTCCAAATTGTTGAAAGCAATGGGAATACTAGTATAATAACAGGGAGAGCGTATTGGAAAGGGAAGAATATAATATGCAAAAAATTAAAATTGTAACAGATTCAACGGCAGATTTATCACAAGAGGTAATTGATAAGTATGACATTCATGTTCTACCATTATCAATCTCTGTAAATGGACAAACATATTTAGATCGCGTAGATCTACAACCGGATGAATTTATTGAAGAAATGCTTAAATCAGAGGAACTACCAAAAACATCACAACCAGCAATGGGTACATTTGTAGAAATGTATGACAAGCTAGGTGAAGATGGAAGTGAAGTACTTTCCATTCATATGACAAGTGGAATGAGTGGTACTGTGGCAACTGCAAATAGTGCTGCATCAATGACTGATACAAAAGTAACAGTTGTTGATTCGCAATTTATTACACATGCTTTAGCATATCAAGTAATTGAAGCTGCGAAAATGGCAAATGAAGGACGCTCACTAGAAGAAATTTTAAAACGTGTAGATGAAGTGAGAAAGAATACTCGTTTATATGTAGTAGTAAATACATTGGAGAACTTAGTGAAGGGTGGGCGTATCGGTAAAGGAAAAGCATTTATCGGTTCACTGCTTAATATAAAGCCAATTGCTAGCCTTGAAGATGGTGTTTATAACCCTGTAACGAAAGTGCGTAGCCAAGGCCAAATTGTAAAAACGTTAGCTAAGTTATTTGAGGAAGATACAGCTGGAAAAGTTGTAAAAGCTGTAGCAATTCCACATGCGAAAGCAATTCCTTTAGCTGAAAGTGTAAAAGAGGCGGTTGAAAAAGTGAGTGGGTTTGCTCAATCAGAAATTTTCTATACAACGCCTATTATTAGTACTCATACAGGTCCGGGTGCAATCGGATTTATGTATTTAGCAGAGTAATAAAAAAGCTACTTGAAAATATATTTCAAGTAGCTTTTTTATGTAAATAGAAAGTAAGAAATAAGTAGGGCTATACAGGCACTACCGCTAATGATATAGCGCGTCTGTAAATATCCATTCATAGAAAGCACCCTTTATAATTTTCTATATTATATGTTAGTTATAGAAAATAAGTAGCTCAGTTATACATGTAACGTTTCAATTTTTTCATTCACTTGCTTATCATTTGTTACGCTATTATAAGTGAAAGTTTGACCTAAGAAGAGTACATGCAGTTGTTCCCACGGTAACATACGCAAATTCCAATTATTTCGAAGTCTAGTTATTGCTTCGCGGGGTGTTTCATCGGCGAGTGCAAAAGCTCCGTAATGCATTGGAATAAAATGCGTAGCGTTTAAATCTAAATAAGCTTGCACTGCCTCTTCAGGTGAAACATGAGATACTTTCATAAACCATTCTGGTTCATAAGCACCAATTGGCATAAGAGCAATATCAATGGAAAAGCGTTTACCAATTTCTTTGAAACCTTGGAAATAGCCACTGTCTCCACAAAAATAAATGGTTTCCTCCATATTGTCATTCTTAATAATCCAGCCACCCCAGTGAGAAGTATTCATATCAAATAATGATCTTCTCGTCCAGTGTTGAGCAGGGACGAAGTGAAAGGAAACGTCATCAATAGTCGTACTTTCCCACCATTTATACTCTTCTACATTGTTGAATTTTTTACGAGTAAATAATTTTTTTAGCCCAATGGGTACTAAGTATAATACGTCATCGTTAAGTTGGCGAAGTGTTGAAAAATCTAAATGATCATAATGACCATGTGAAAGAAGGACAATATCAATTTTAGGTAGTTCTTTTATAGAAAGTCCAGGTTCTGTAAGTCTTGGAACTAGCTTTAATTTATTGGCCCATACTGGATCCGTTAATATATTAAGTCCATTCGTTTGGATAAGGAAAGTGGAATGCCCAATCCATGTGACAGTCGTCTTTTCAACATTACTTTGCAAAAATGCACTTTGTTTAACGGGTGATTGTTCTACTAAGAAAGAAAAATCTGTTTTGTTTTGCTTTCGTTCTTTACGCCAGCGTAAAAAAGAGCGAATTGATTTTTTTGTGCTAACATTATCCATATTTTCATAGCGCTTTGCCATGAACATCACCTCATTTAAAATCGTTGTAATTGTATTGTACCGAAATGTTGTTAAGGAATACAGTGTATAACATGGATGAATGTTTAAGTAATTGTAAAAAAATAGGGGTAGGTATTTACAAAAGCACCAATAAAATTAGTTTTGCAACTTCTATTTAGAGAAATATTAGTGGGAAAATGTATTTTGTCTAGTAATTCGCTTGAAATAAAGAAGTAACATACGTAAATTCGTACGATTTCGTGAACAAATGTAGTAAACAATTTTCTCGTAGTGTTAACTTTTGTTATGATAAACATAACCTATTTAAATTTAGGATAGAGAAAAGAGGTTTATATAATGAAGCGTTATCAAAAAGTAATTGGTCTTATGGTTGTATTTTGTCTCTTTGTACTTGCTGGATGTAGTGGATCAGGTTCAAAGCTTCGTAAACCATTGAATTGGGATTTAGAAACTTTCCAATTTACAAATCAAGATGGAAAGCCATTTGGCACAAAAGATTTAAAAGGGAAAGTTTGGGTTGCAGATTTTATGTTCACAAACTGTCAAACAGTTTGTCCGCCAATGACTGCTAATATGGCAAAACTGCAAAAGATGGCAAAAGAAGAGAAATTAGACGTTCAGTTTGTTTCTTTTAGTGTAGATCCAGACCTTGATAAGCCGGAGAATTTGAAGGCTTTCATTCAAAAGTTTACAGAGGATACTAGTAACTGGAATTTATTAACGGGCTATTCGTTAGAAGATATTACAAAGTTTTCAAAAGATAATTTCCAATCACTTGTAGATAAGCCGGAGAACGGTCAAGTTATGCATGGTACATCATTTTATTTAATTGATCAAAACGGAAAAGTAATGAAAAAGTATAGTGGCATTAGTAATACGCCGTACGAAGACATTATACGTGATATGAAGCGATTAGTGGATTAAAAATAAGGGTGCAAAGCACCCTTATTTTTTTACCTTAGTCTATGGATAAAATGTCATGTTGCTGTGGAAGTTTTGGTGCTCGAATTTCTAATACGCCATTTTGATACGAAGCTTTCGCTGCTTTTTTATTAATGGAGTACGGTAATTTAATCAATCTTGATGCTTCTGAAATGGAGCGTTCCCGGCGATAATAGTTATGAGATGTTTCTTCTTCAGCTTCTTCTAGTATCTCTTCTTTTACAGAGACTTTTAAGTATTCACTTTGTATTTCAATTTGAATTTGTTCTTTTTGTATACCTGGTAGTTCAGCTGTAACAACGAGTTCTTCACCAACTTCATATAAATCTACAGGGAATGTTAATAAACGGTTTCCTTTTTGGAAAAAATGATTTAAATCAGCGATTACATTACGAAGTGGTGTTTGCTCGAAGAAATCATCAATTTGCTTTAAATAATTGCGAACCGGTGGGCGAGAAGAGTCTTTTTTTTCTTCACTCATGGTATTCCCTCCTAGAAATCAATTTGCAATATCATATGACAAAAGCGGAGAAAGGTGAGTGCCTAGTTTTCATGTTTTCATAAAAAATTGTTAAAAATGTGAAATGGAGTGATTTTTTTATAGTTTTTGGTCGCCATATTCAGTTGATTATGCTAGTATAAATAGGGTTGATATAGTAGTATAGAGACAGAATGAAAACTGAAAGAGGGTAAGAAGTATGTGTGGTTTTGTAGGATGTTTATGTGAAAACCCTAGAGAGTTTTCAGAAGCAGAAAAACATCAATTTGAAAATATGAACACGATGATTTTCCACCGCGGTCCAGATGACGAAGGATATTTTCGTGATGAACATGTACAATTTGGCTTCCGCCGTTTAAGTATCATTGACTTAGAGGCAGGACATCAGCCGCTAACTTATGAAAATGATCGATATGTAATTATTTTTAATGGTGAAATTTACAACTATGTAGAATTACGTGAAATGTTACTTGAAAAAGGTGCAACGTTTGCAACGCAATCTGATACAGAAGTTATCATTGCATTGTATGCACATATGAAAGAAAAATGTGTAGACTATCTTCGTGGTATGTTTGCATTTATGATTTGGGATCGTGAAGAGAAGAAACTTTTCGGTGCACGTGATCACTTCGGTATTAAACCTTTATACATCGCACAACAGGGTGATACTACATTCTTCGCATCTGAGAAGAAAAGTATTATGCATGTGATGGAAGATAAAGGCGTTAATCCAACGTCACTGCAACATTACTTTACGTACCAATATGGTCCAGAGCCAGAAACATTAACAATTGATGTTAACAAAATCGAGCCTGGTCATTATTTCGTAAAAGAAATCGGTAAAGAGATGGAAATCCATCGCTACTGGAAACCTTATTTCAATGCTTCAAGTGCAACGAAAGAGGAGCATATCCAAGCGATTCGTGATGTGCTATATGATTCTGTAAAAGTGCATATGCGTAGTGATGTACCAGTAGGTTCATTCTTATCTGGTGGTATCGATTCATCTATTATCGCTTCTATTGCAAGAGAAATGAATCCGAACCTATTGACATTCTCTGTTGGTTTTGAGCAACGTGGTTTCAGTGAAGTTGATGTTGCGAAAGAAACTGCTGAGAAATTAGGCGTTAAAAACCATAACGTATTCATTTCAGCGAAAGAGTTTATGGATGAGTTCCCAAAAATCATTTGGCATATGGATGATCCTTTAGCAGATCCAGCAGCTGTACCATTGTACTTCGTTGCAAAAGAAGCACGTAAGCATGTAACAGTTGTTCTTTCGGGTGAAGGTGCAGACGAGCTATTTGGTGGATATAACATTTATCGTGAGCCAAACTCACTAAAAATGTTCTCTTACATTCCTAGCCCAGGAAAGAGCGTCCTAAAAGCATTAAGTGGTGCTCTGAAAGAAGGCTTTAAAGGAAAGAGCTTCCTAGAGCGTGGATGTACGCCAATTGAAGAGCGTTACTATGGAAACGCGAAAATCTTCCGTGAAGAAGAGAAAGCGGAATTAATGAAGTATTACAATGAAAGTGTTAACTATATGGATATCACGAAACCATTGTATAACGAAATTAAAGATTATGATGATGTAAGCAAAATGCAGTACATTGACATGTTCACATGGTTACGCGGTGACATTTTATTAAAAGCTGATAAAATGACAATGGCAAACTCATTAGAACTTCGTGTACCGTTCTTAGATAAAGAAGTATTCGATGTTGCATCTAAAATTCCAACTGAATTAAAGATTGCTAACGGAACTACGAAAGCTATTTTACGTGAAGCAGCACGCGGAATCGTTCCAGATCACGTATTAGATCGTAAGAAACTTGGATTCCCAGTACCAATTCGTCACTGGTTAAAAGACGAAATGCATGATTGGGCTATCAATATTATAAACGAGAGTAAAACAGAGCATTTAATCGACAAACAGTATGTATTAAACTTACTGGAAGCACATTGTGCAGATAAAGGCGATTATAGCCGTAAAATTTGGACTGTACTTGCGTTTATGGTATGGCACCAAATTTATGTTGAGCATAAATACGATACGAATAAGTTCCACGAAGAAACGAAACGTGCGTATAGCTTAGTTTAATTAGAAAAACCTTAAGATCGCATATGGTCTTAAGGTTTTTTTCATAAATAGGACGCATTATTGATACAATAATAGTAAAAGGATGGACAACATATGATTACGTTTGAGAAAGTTACTGTAGAAAATGAAAGCGTTGTTAAAGAAATGTTTCGCTCACATAGTTTAAGTGAGAAAGAAGTACAGTATTGTGTGAAAGTCGATGATACATATATTGGTGTAATAGATTATCGTGTTCAAGAGGAGAGTGCGATTTTATCTCAGCTAATTATTCACTTTGATTATCAAAGTTACGGTTATGGAACAAATACGTATTTTACATTTGAAACGATGATGAAAGAAAGAAATGTGAAAGAGATAAAGGTATTACAAACGGAATTAACGGAACAAGCAAAATCTTTCATTGAGAGCTTTGGTTTTAATGAGGAAGATGGAATATATGTGAAGAAAATATAACGATGAGTACTTATGCGGGATAAATATAAGGCAGGTGGATGTATGACGATGACTTCTGGTCTTGTATTAATTGGAGGGTGTTTTTTAGTAGCAGAGCTAAGCCATATGTTTATTCGAAAAAGAATGAATAAGAAGAGAAATCCATATGAATTACAATATGCGCCTGTGTTTTTCCTTTTATTTTGTATGCTTATTACATTACAAAACATAACGAACTTTCCGCCGCTTTTAAATATTTTTTTAAAGTTCGGTTTGCTGTATAGTACCACTGGAATAGCACTTTTATTTCTTTTATTTTGCATGCGTTATATTCACTATCAATCGTATATATTTATTTTAAATTGGTTAAAGCAAAATGATAGAAACCGCCTTACATAAGGCGGTTTTTTTATTTGTAATTGTAATGGCTTTGTATATAAAGCTCAAAATTTCATTAAAATTTATAAAAATGATTAGAGGATATAACATATTATCTGTTTTTAGTATGTGGTACTATGTATTCTTAATCTGTAACGTAAGTGGGTGTATAAATTTGAAATGTTAATCAACTAGTTTATATTAAGTGCTGACAAATAGTAGAAGGATTTTTTTTGGAGGTATCGTTTTTTATGTATAATATTGATATGTTGTTTCTTGAATGGATGACCAGTCTGGAAGGAAGTGTACTTACAACATTTTTTAAACTTATATCCAGTATTGCAAATGAAACGTTGTATTTAGTTGTAATTTCGATTTTATATTGGTGCGTTTCTAAAAGAAAAGCATTTCATATGATTGTTATGCTTTGTTTCTCTGGATATATAGGGATAGTGGCAAAAGAATTTATGAAAATCCCAAGACCGTATACATATGACGGAATTCAAGCTTTATATGAAAAATCAGTCGCAAGTTATTCTTTTCCAAGTATGCACGTCCAGTTAGCGACAACATTTTGGGGCTCATTCATGATTTTATGTAAAAAGAGAATCATTTGGATCATTGGAATTATTTTTATTATATTTATTGCTACTTCTCGTCTATATTTACGTGTACATTGGCTCAGTGATATAATAGGTGCCGTTTTAATTAGTGTCATAGTTGTTTATTTATATACGAAAGTAACAGTGGAATTAAGTGATAGGAAATTTATATTGTTACAACGAATTGTATTGGTAGTTTCAATCATTATGTATTTTTTGACGGACCAAATAGATAATTTTAAATTGCTAGGAGTTTTGACAGGTTCTACAATTGGTATCATGCTAGAAAATCATTTTATTAAAATGAATGAAACTAATAATTTAAAAATACAAGTGTCAAAAACAGTATTGGGTCTTAGTATCTTGTTAGTGGTACAGCTCCTATTAAAAAAAGTAATACCTGATATGTATTATTTACGTTATGTATTGACTGGAATGACAATTACTTTCTTATGTCCACTTATTTTTCACATGTTACGGTTAAATAATATGAGCAGTAAATAAGTACAAAATATTTTGAATAAAAATGAGGTTTAAATTATATATATTGAAAAAGTTTTCTGATATATCTATTGACAATGTATGAGATATACATTACTCTTTAAAAAGTAAATGATAATCAATTTCAACTAGGAGGACTTATGATACGCACTAAAAATATGCTTATATTTTGTATTATGCTACTAACAATCATAATCGCAGGGTGTAGTAAAGAAGAAAAGAAAGAAAATGATACATCAGCTAAAGCAAAAGATTCATATACGATAAAACATGCAATGGGCGAAACGACAGTAAATGGTACGCCAAAAAGAGTTGTTGTTTTAACAAATGAAGGCGCTGAGGCACTTTTAACTGTTGGAGTAACGCCAGTTGGAACGACAAAACCAAGAGCTGGTGATGAATGGTATCCTCATGTAGCGAAAGAGCTAAAAAATACGAAAGTAGTAGGAACTGAGCGTGACATTAATTTAGAAGCAGTAATGAAGCTTCAGCCGGATTTAATTATCGGAAATAAAATGCGTCACGAAAAAATATACGAGCAGTTAAAAGAAATCGCGCCAACAGTATATGCTGAAACATTACGCGGTGATTGGAAAGAAAACTTTACACTTTATACAAAAGCTGTAAATAAAGAAAAAGAAGGACAAAATGCTCTTAATGATTATAAAAAGCGTATTGCAGGAATAAGAGAACAATTAGGCGATAAAATTAATTCTAAAGTTTCAATTATTCGCTTCGTCCCTGGTGATGTTCGTATATATCAAAAAAATTCATTCTCAGGCGTTGTATTAAATGATATTGGATTTAAACGACCACCACTACAAGATAAAGATGAATTTGCAATTAAAGGAATTACAAAAGAGCAAATTCCAAATATGGACGGGGACTATTTATTCTATTTCACATCGGATAAAGATGCGGATAAAAATAATGAAGGAAACACGTTAGCGAAAGAATGGACAGAAGATCCACTATTTAAGCAGTTACAGGCTTCTAAAGATAATAAAGTATTCCAAGTAGATGAAGTGATTTGGAATACAGCAGGTGGTATTGTAGCTGCAAACCTTATGTTAGATGATATTGAAAAATATTTTCTGAAGTAAATGAATAATCGAGTGCATCACTTTAAATGGGTGATGCACTTTTTTATTGGTTAAAATACAGAAAATTCCTTCTTTTAATTATGGATAAGTTGTACAATTAAACCAATCATGGAATAAAGGAGTGGGAATAAATGAAAGCTACTCATAAAGATTGGATTTTGTTTAACGGGAGAATTGTAAATACGAAGGAAGAACAACCGATGATTCCATTAGAGGAGAGAGGCTTTCAATTTGGTGACGGTATATACGAGGTATTTAGACTATATGATGGGAAACCACATCTATTAGATTTACATTTGGAACGATTCTTTAATTCTATGGAAGAAATAAAATTAATTCCACCGTTTACGAAGGAAGAGTTGGTGGAAGAGTTACATCAAATGATTGAAAAAAATCAATTTCAAGAAGATGGGAATGTATATTTGCAAATATCAAGAGGGGCTCAACCACGTAATCATGTATATGAGTCAGACTTACAACCGACATATTTTGCAAATCTTGTTTCGTTTCCAAGACCAGTTGCTTCAATGGAAGCAGGAATCAAGGTAACAGTAGAAGAAGATATAAGATGGAAGTTTTGCCATATAAAATCATTAAATCTTCTTCCTAATATCATGATTAAAAATAAAATAAATGAACAAGGCTATCAAGAAGCGATATTAGTACGAGATGGCATTGTTACTGAAGGGTGTCATTCGAATTTCTTTATTGTGAAAAATAATAAATTGATTACACACCCAGCTGACAATTTCATTCTACACGGCATTACACGTCACTACGTTATTACATTAGCGAATGAGTTACATATTGATGTAGAAGAACGAGAATTTTCACTACAAGAAGTATATGAGGCTGATGAGTGCTTCTTTACAGCGACACCACTTGAAATATTCCCAGTCGTTCAAATTGGTGACGAGCAGTTTGGAAACGGCGAGAGAGGACCGATTACAAAGAAACTCCAAGTGGCATATGAAGAAAGTATTAGATTGTTTAAAGTTATGAACTAATATTGAAGAAAAAAGCTGGTATTCCTCCAGCTTTTTTTCATGATATAATTCAAGCATAGGACAAGATTTGAAAACGCTGTAAAAAGGGGATTTAATGTATGAATTATGAAGATTTTAAAGAAGTAATTCACGGTAGACGAAGTGTTAGAAAGTTCACAGAACAAGAAGTATCCACTAGTGATATAAAAGAAATTATTGATTGTGCTCGTTATGCACCGAGTGATACGAACTCACAAACTTGGGAATTCTTGGTCATTATGAACCGAGAAAAAATTAAAGAAATTGAACAAATGACATGGGATGCATTACATAAACTTGCGGCAAAAGCGGCAGAAAACGGAGAAGAGAAAGCAGGGAAATTACTTACACGTTCTTTCGGACCATATGCAACAGCTTTCTCGGAGGCACCAGTATTAATTGTATGTTTGGCAACGCCATATGAATCAAAGTTTCGTGAAAAAATATTTGATCCAATTGCTTTTGTTCCAGATTCAGTTTGGGAAGAAGAAGGAATTAAGAGTAGCTGTTTAGCGGCACAAAACTTAATGTTGGCTGCACATGCGAAGGGGCTTGGTACTTGCCCAATGACAGGACCTGTATTGTTAGCTCAAGGTGAACTACGACAATATTTACAAATTGAGCCTGAAAAACAAATAAATATGGTTATTTCACTCGGTTTTCCGAAAGATAAGCCGAAGAAACTTCCAAGAAAAGAAGTAGATGAGATTACAACATTTGTTTTTTAATTGCTGTATGGAAAAGACATTGAACTAACAATGTCTTTTTATTTTTGAGGGTATGTAATTCATATGTTGGGCTAAAATGATAGATAAGAGGGAATTACTATTTATTTCATAAAAAAAATTAATGTTCTATTAAGGAAAGTATGATACATTAATCGTGAGCAAGATTCTATTTGTTCATGAAAGTGTTGAAAGTAGTCTTAAAATCTAAAAGTTATTTTTGTATAATAAATTATAATGAAATGACAGGGGGGATGAATTTTGAAAAAATTCATAATCACTGGATTGTCTGTATTGTTATTAGTTGGTTGCGGTGCTCCAAAGGAAAAAGAGGGTACACAATCAAAGCCAGAAGAACAAGTTGTAAACGCAAGTAATGAGAATATAGTTGTATTTCCTGAAGGAGCAATGCCAATTGGAGAAGGGAAAGTGAAAGTTATTACTCCAGATGGCACTTCTGAAAATGGCAATATACCAACCGTATTCATTAAAAAGGATACTTTAATTCAACACGTTGAATTAGAGCTTTCTAATTTTCAAAATGATAAAGAAACATTCGTATTTGTAGATCAAGTATTTGCAGATAAACATCAAGTAACTAGTACAACACAGACAACAGTACAATTAAAAGAAAAGACGCTTGAAACAGGTAGTCATACAATTACTGCAGTTCAGTATGAAAACAATGACCCGAAAGGAAAGGTTATTAGTTTTAATCAAGCAACATTTGAGACAAAGCCTGCGTCTTAATAAGAATAAAAAGTACATTACTCAAAAAAGTAGTGTGCTTTTTTGTTTAGATGGAATGAGGTAATAGTGAATAATTTGGTTTACTATACAAGAGATAATTCACGTTACGTTCGATTATGAAATTCATGATTTGTTAATTGGAAGTGTATGGTTTGTCATTGTGTACCTGTTCTATGATAAACTCAAATTAAGGGAAGTTTTACAAGTAAAATGTAGGTATTTCATTTGAAATGTCGAATAGTACATACGATGTCGTAATAACAAATTTTCTATTGTTTACTGTGAAACAGGAGAAGGAGAGATAGTAATGAAGCGAGCTCTTATAAATATTGATTATACATATGATTTTGTAGCTGAAAAAGGTGCTCTAACTTGCGGTAAGCCGGGCCAAGAAATTGAGAAAGAAATTGTACAAATAACGAAGCAATATATTGAAAATGGAGATTACGTTGTCTTTGCGATTGATAAACATGAAGAAAATGATGTATATCATCCAGAATCAAAATTATTCCCGCCTCATAATATAGCTGGCACAAATGGAAGAGAGTTGTTTGGTGAATTACAAGATGTATACGAAACATATAAAAATGCTGAGAATGTATATTATATGGATAAAACACGATATAGCGCATTTGCAGGGACAGACTTAGAGATGAAGTTAAGAGAAAGAGGAATTGAAGAGGTTCATCTTGTAGGGGTATGTACTGATATTTGTGTTCTTCACACAGCAGTAGACGCTTATAATAAAGGATTTAAAATTGTTGTTTTTGAAAAGGCAGTTGCATCTTTTAATGCACAAGGTCATGAATATGCACTTGGACATTTTAAATCTTGTTTAGACGCAGAAGTGAAGTGAAAAAAGAGGCCGTTAAAAAAGGTCTCTTTTTTACTTTTAAATAGAAACGACATTTTGCTCGATTAGTTTTTTTAGGAACGGACTTATTTTTTCTGGTAACGCATTTATATCAAAAAATTGTACATGTAATGATTCAATTCCATCAGCTTTTAACGTACCGCCTGTAAGGTCTTTGCAAAGATATGCGATCGTTATAGGGTAAAATTCATCCCCGTTCGGTAATTTCACAAAAAATTCTTTTCCAGAAAATACGCTTATTAACTGTAAAGTTCCTATTTCAATCCCTGTTTCTTCGAGCACTTCTCGTCTTCCTGCTTCCTCTGTTGATTCACCTAGTTCAACGAATCCACCAGGGACACCCCAAATTCCATTTCGTCTTTGTTGAAGTAATATTTGTCCTTGTTCATTGAAAACAGCTACAGCAATTCCTGCTAGATTGAGTGGTCTTGATCCAATAACTTCTCTTAGTTCTTCGATATACCCTATTGTTAGTAACCTCCGCGAATCAAAATATTTTCAAATGAACTATTCGGCGCGGTATTATTATTTCCTTTTTTGTTGATGGAAGTATTGCGGTCATAAAATAAAGTCGTTTATAAAAAATTCTATTGCAATCTCCCTTTAGATTATGAAAAAGGGTATATTTATAGGAGGATGTGTAACAAGTCTTAAGGAAATCAAAAAGTATTACAATAAATCAGTTTTGTATGAAATTTTTATTAGTTAAGGAAGTGGATGGATGAGTTTATTAACGTATACTGAAGAATTTTTTAATTATGTACGGGAGTTTTTGCTTTTAAGATTTTTACTATTTGCTTTAGTTCTGATCATTATTTCTTTTGTAATAAACCGCATTATTGATTGGTTTTTTAGGAAATCAAGCTTTTTTGATGAAGAGGTAGAGCAAACGATTCAAAGTGTGATTCGATCTATTTTTAGATATATTATTATCATCAGTCTAATCATATATTTAATTAGCCAATTTGTAGATATAAAAAGTATCATTGCAGGTGCAGGGATAGCGGGGGTTGTTATCGGTTTTGCTGCACAACAGATGTTGAAAGATGTTATATTAGGCTTTGCGAGATTAGCGGACAAAGAGTTTCGTGTTGGCGATTTTGTTACTTTTAACGGAACAAACTCAGGAACGATTGAGGAAATTAGTATTCGTTTTATGCAAATTCGTGAATGGTCAGGAAAACTCCTTACCATACCACATGGAGAGATTAGAACGATACAAAATTTTAATAAAGGCTGGATGCGAGTAATTGAACGGATTACGGTAAGTTATCAGGAAGATCCTACAAGAGTAAAGGAATTGTTAGAAGAAGTTTGTGTTAATTGTAATGAAAAATTGGCTCCAAGTCTTTATAAAGTAGATGATGAAGCTGTTGAACCATTTAAATATGTTGGTGTTACAGATTTAAACCCGAATCTGAAATACGTTGGATATGAATTTTGTATTACAGGTTTAATAAAGCCAGAAGATTATTTTGAAACTTCTAGACAAGTAAGATTTGAATTAATGTCTATGTTCCATAAGAATCAAGTACAAATGCCAGCAGCCAATATGGTTGTTACTACTGAAAGTTTACAGCATATCCACAGTGGGCAATCTTTATCGGACAGCTAAAGTAGAACAGTTTGTTAAAAAAAATTCTGCTTCCAACATTGTATAGAATAAAAATAATAAAATGATTTGATATAAAGAAAGAGCTGAAGGAATTCAGTTCTTTCTGTATTTGTAGAATTTAGAAATTTCTTAATGTTATAATGGTAGTTGGTGATGAAAATGAACTTTGAAGAAAAAGAGATGCATCGTTTAGAAGCATTAAAAGCAATTGCTGAATTATTAAATGAAGCAACAGATTTACAAGACATGTTAGAAAAAGTGTTACATACATTGTTACAAGTTATGAATTTACAAACAGGGTGGATCTTTTTTATTGATGAAAGTGGAAAGCACCGTATGCTTGTAGATCAAAACTTACCACCAGCTCTTACGTGGCAAGAGAAAAAGCCGATGTGTGAAGGAGACTGCTGGTGTGTAGAGCGTTTTGTAAATGGCAGATTGGAAAAAGCGACAAATATTATTGAATGTAAGCGAATAGAGGATGCGATTGAATGTAATTGGGGAGATACCGAAGATGTTACGCATCATGCGACAATTCCCCTTAGATCTGGATCGGAGAAGTTTGGTCTATTAAATGTCGCCTCTCCTCAAAAAACACATTTTTCAGAGGAAGAATTAGCATTATTAGAATCGATTGCATTTCAAATAGGAACGACAATACAACGTATTCAGTTAGTGGAAAAAGAACGTAAATACGTAGTGGTAGCTGAAAGAAATCGACTTGCACGTGATTTACATGATTCAGTAAAACAATTGTTATTTTCTATTATGCTAACAGCAAAAGGTACTCTAAATATGACACAAGATAGAGACTTGCAAGAGATGTTGAGCTATATTGGAGAATTATCACAGGAAGCATTACAAGAGATGACACTTTTGATTTGGCAATTAAGACCGGAAGGATTAGAGAAAGGTTTAGCAGAAGCAATTAAAAATTACGGAAAGTTGTTAGGGGTTCACGTGGAAGTTCGAATTGATGGAATGGTTTCAATTGGAGATGAAATAGAAGAAGTTTTATGGCGTATTAGTCAAGAAGCAATACATAATTGTAAAAAACATGCTTCATGTGAAAAGGTAAATGTTCTTTTGAAAATAGAAAATAATCAGCTGTATTTTTACATAGAGGATAACGGAATAGGATTTATACAAGATCACGTAAGAGAGTCAGCGCTCGGCTTAAAAAGTATGAAGGAACGTATTCAGTTAATGAGGGGATCATTTCAAATAAAAACTGAGCTGAAAAAGGGTACGAAAATTGAAATTCAATTGCCGGTTTGAAGGGGAGAAGAAGGTTGAAAATTAAATTACTACTAGTTGAGGATCATCATATCGTTCGAAGAGGACTTGTATTCTTTTTGAAAACGAGAGAAGAATTTGAAATAGTTGGGGAAGCAGAAAATGGTGAAGAGGCATTAACATTTGTCCGAACGGAAAGACCAGATGTAGTATTAATGGATCTATCAATGCCGAAGATGGATGGTATTGAAGCAACAAAACGAATAAAACAATATGATGAAACAATAAAGATACTTATATTAAGTAGTTTTTCAGAGCAAGATTATGTTTTACCAGCACTAGAAGCTGGAGCAGATGGTTATCAATTAAAAGAAGTGCAACCTGAACAACTTGTTGCTTCTATTATTGCAGTACACCAAGGAAATACGAATTTTCATCCGAAAGTAACACCAGCACTATTAGGACGGTCAGCAGTTAAGAAGGAAAAAGAAAACCATTTTTCGATGTTAACGAAAAGAGAGCAAGAGGTACTTCGTGAAATTGCGAAAGGAAGAAGTAATAAGGAAATTGCAGCAGAGCTTCATATTACAGAACAAACTGTGAAAACACATGTTTCAAATGTTTTAGCTAAATTGGAAGTAGATGATCGTACGCAAGCTGCATTGTACGCAGTGAAACACGGGGAGAAATAATAAGTGTGAATAATTGTGTCACATATTATGAAAGAATACATAGGAACAATTAAAAGTTTATTGTAAAGCTGAATAAAGGTTTTTCTTCTTTCAATAATTAGGTACAATAAAGTGAAACTTTAATTAGTGGAGGGTCTATTCCCGCTAATTATTAGCTCACACCAATTGGGTTTTTACGGGATAAAGCTACGATGGAAGGGGACGATATGCTATGCCTGGAACAAGAAGTGGGATTGGAAAAATTCAGGCTTCGTTAAACGGTTTGTCACCGAAATTGCGAAGTATTGCCGAACATATTTTGAAACATCCACAAGATGTTGTACATAAATCTATTACTGAATTAGCAGAAGTTACGAATAGTTCCGAAGCTACGATATTCCGCTTATGTAAACACCTTGGTTTGCAAGGATTTCAAGATTTAAAGATTACATTAGCTCGTGAAATTGTACATACACCGATGCAAAATATTCATGAAGAAGTATCAGCAGAAGATAGTATGGTAACTGTTGCTAAAAAAGTTTTTCATTCGCATATTACAGGACTGCAAGATACATTACATTTGTTAAATGACACAGCATTAGAGCAAGCTGTAAAAGCTTTGCAAGAAGCAAATCGAATCGAGTTTTATGGAAATGGTGGCTCTGGTATTATTGCGATGGATGCGTATCATAAGTTTATGAGAACGGGTATTTCATGTATCGCTCATACTGATTCGCATTTTCAAATTATGGGAGCAGGTTTACTCTCGGAAAATTCAGTTGTTATCGCTATTTCTCATTCTGGTAGCAATAAAGGATTACTTGAAGCATTAGAAATAGCGAGAGCAAGAGGAGCTAAAATTATTGCGATTACGAGCTATCAGAAATCGGCATTAAGTCAACTTGCTGATATAACGCTCTATACTTCAACACGTGAGACAGAATTCCGCACAGAAGCAAGTTCATCAAGATTAGCACAGTTAAGTTTGTTAGATACTTTATACGTTGGTTTATCGTTACAACGCCAAGAAGAAACATTGCAAAATTTACAAAGTATACGTGAAACAATTTCGATGAAACGAATATAAAAAAAGCTCTTCAAATGAAGGGCTTTTTTTTATTGGTAAATAGTTTGCTGATTTATTTTCTTGTAGAAATATGTGACTTACTTATAGGCAGTGATAGACTCTCATTTTTAAAAATATAAAATAAAAACCGACTTATGCAATAATTCAAACATTGTTCATAATTTCACAATTTGTTTATGAAGTGTCATGTTATGATAAACATGTAATGATGATTGAACACTTAAATTTGGCACGATGATTAGCCAAACTAGTGAAGACAGAAGTTGTGAGATGAACTCATAAAAAATTCTAAAACACTAAAGGGGAGATCACATATGAAAGCAGTAGCAGTTAATAAAAATAGAAAAGCAAATATTGAAGTTATTGAAAAGGAATTACGCCCGTTACACTCAGGTGAAGCACTAGTAGATGTAGAGTATTGTGGGGTTTGTCATACTGATTTACACGTTGCAAATCATGATTTTGGAAACACAGATGGCCGTATTCTTGGTCATGAGGGTGTAGGTATTGTGACGGAAATCGCTGATGATGTTACTTCACTAAAGATAGGAGACCGTGTAAGTATTGCATGGATGTTCCAATCTTGTGGACGTTGTGAGTATTGCGTGACTGGTAGAGAAACATTTTGCCGCGAAGTTAAGAATGCTGGTTATTCAGTAGATGGTGGTATGGCTGAGCAATGTATTGTTACAGCTGATTATGCGGTGAAAGTACCAGAAGGATTAGATCCTGCTCAAGCATCATCAATCACATGTGCGGGCGTAACTACATATAAAGCAATAAAAGTATCAGATATTAAACCTGGTCAACCTATCGTAATCTATGGTTGTGGTGGATTAGGTAACTTAGCTATCCAATATGCTAAAAATGTATTTGGTGCAAAGGTAATCGCAGTAGATATTAATGATGATAAACTAGCCTTAGCAAAAGAGGTTGGTGCTGATATGACTATCAATCCAATTTCTCAAGGTCCTGCTGATAAGATTATTCAAGAGGAGTTTGGTGGTGCTTATGCTGCTGTAGTAACAGCTGTTTCAAAAGTAGCCTTCAATTCAGCAGTTGACGCAGTACGTGCTTGTGGTAAAGTCGTTGCAGTAGGTTTACCAGTAGAAACTATGGATTTGAACATTCCGCGTCTTGTACTAGACGGAATTGAAGTGGTTGGCTCTCTAGTCGGTACTCGTAAGGATCTAGAAGAGGCATTTATGTTCGGGGCAGAAGGGAAAGTAGTGCCGGTTGTTCAAACTTGTTCTTTAGATAAAGTTCAAAATGTATTCGAAGAAATGGAACAAGGTAGAATTCAAGGGCGTATGGTAATAGATTTTAAACAGCATAATTGTGATTGCAAATAATTCACTTTAAATATAAAAAGTATGAGTCTAACAAAGTACATGTAAAAAAGTTAGACTGCATAAAAAAGATGATCCCTGTATTCAATAGGGATCATCTTTTTTATATTCTACTGATATCAATGTCAATTCATACTTGATTAATGAGACATGATTAAAGGTTCACTTTATTTGCAAACGAAAAAGAATCTTTATGTTTAACAAATTTCTTTTGATCTGGAACGGATTGAATTGCTACAGTTTGCGAATCTCTTGCTTTCAGTGTATCTTGAATCCCGATTGTCATAAGCTTAATAAATAGAATCGTAATAAAGAATGAAGAGAGAGTATAAAAAATAATCCACCATGAAAGATTCATTTCATTACGATTTAATCCAATAAGGCCTGCCCAATCATTAGATAGAGAAACAGGTTTAAGCACTCCGTCATAGAGTTCACGCATTTGTATCCCGCCAATTACAATGTTAAGCAACGCTAAATGGATAACGAGTATGAGTGTTTGGACGATATGTTCCATAAATAATACAAATAAGCGGTCAAGTAATAAGACTCGTAAGTGTTTTTTGATAATATGAAAACGGCTAGCACCCAGTAATTTTGAACTTAAGATGTAATCTCGTTTCATAAATTCATCAACCTCTGAGGATATATATAAAGAAAGTGTAGGCAGAGCGACGAAAATAAGTACGAGTACTTGATAAAACGTAAATGAAATATTTGGATCTAACCCATCAGCATTTGATATGATTACAATATTAACGGGCGTGATGAGTATGAATGCGATAAATAGAGTTGGAATATAATAAAAAACTTCTGAGCATGCCTGGAAAAATCTCTTGAGTTTTGGAGCAAATAAACTTAAGAGGATTCCTATACATGTTCCACATAAAATTCGAAAGAAGCTAATTGCGACGGCTAATAAAATAGTGAATTTTGCTCCTTCTACAATTTGTAAGAAAACAGACTCTCCAAAACGATCAGATCCAAAAGGCGGAATTAACGATGGCGGAAAGGGAGCCTTTCCAAGTAATTCGTTATTGTCATTGTAAAGTAACTGAGGAGGTTTTGGGATGTTATCTTTAAAGAACCAACTATAAATAAAACTAGCTGAAATAAGTATGAATAGATAAGTAAAGCCGACTAAAAAGCGTTTTGATTTCCAAATAGATTTCATAATGCTACTCCTTTCAATTGCTTTTGCCATCTACTCATCATGAATGAGATTATTTGGAAAATGGCATAAAACGGTACAATAATCATAACAAGTATGATAAATGCAGCTGGAGGTGAAACAAACTCCTTATTAAATAAAAATTGAATAATGCCTTCCATATTAAAAACAAATTCTAATATGAATAAATTAGAAAGTAAGAAAACAAAAATCGTTTTTAAATGGTGGAAGAAGTGGATAGATATATTTTTGAATAAATGAATGCATAGTATATAACTTGATGAAAGGCCTTTTCCATAGGCAACCTCTACATAATCTTTTCCATGTTCTTCTTTTATGTATAACACCATCATCCGAAACATTTGTAATGTAGGTAAGACTGCTAAAGATAAAATAGGGAGTAAATAAGCTCGATTTTCATTAAAAGAAATAATGGTGACAGGAGATTCCCCAAATTTCTTAAGTACCCATATGAAAAATATTTGCAAACAAATCATCATCATCATATCAGGGACAGCTTCTAATATGAACACAATTCGGTTTATCCATTTTTTTATATAATCTTTTGCTAAAAAATAAAAAAATGCCATGCTAGATGATAGAAAGAGCGCAAGTAAAAAGGCTAAAAATAATACAGTAAATGAATATAGGTAAGGTTCTAAAACAGTTGGGAATAAGGGTGTTTTTTTGAAACTACCAAATTTCGGGTCTGATCCTATAACCACTAATGATTCAGGGGAGAAAACATCTTTTAACATAGTAACAATCTGATTAAAAAAAAGAATTGGTTGAAAGGTAAATCCATTTTGAGTGATAAATAAATAAGGTAAATTTAATAATAATAAGAGTGATAAGAGAATCGATGAAAGCTTTATTGTGAATTGAGATATTATATTTAACATTAAATCCCTCCGACATCTTTTTACAACATTATACAATAAATTCCTTGTTATTGTTTTTATTTTTCTGAAAAATAAGAAATTAATTAAGTTTTATAATTATAATACGTAACATAAATTTATATGGTTAAAAGGTTATAGCAAGGAGCCGATTCCTATGTCTATTAAGAAAAATGCGCAGTATTTCCATTTTCGAGGCATTTACTTTTCTTCAGTTGATTGGCATTTGGTGCTATTCCATTGCTATTAAGTTAATAGAACTAAGTTTTCTTAAAATAAAAACCACCGAAATATAGAAGTAGTTTTGAACGTAAGGAATTTGTAAGAAAGGAGTAAGAAAAAAGAGATTTTCAATGTGTATGATCAAAATATAGAGAAGAACGAGAGGGGGAATAGTTACTATATATTTTTATAAAAACAAATTAATAAAACTCTATGGAAGAAAAGAAGAAATTATAGAAGTTAACAGACATCTGAAGAAGAGGGATTAATCATTTATTAGGTCAGAGAGTTGCTTGTAGAAATAATTGACCTATAGATGATTGCAAATTCAGTGTTGACTTTTATCATTGGGAGAGTTGATAGCTATGTGGTTAGCATATGACATACCTATCAACCATCAATACAATTTAAATAGGGGAGAGGAATGCTTTATGAAAACACGCAGTAAAATTACATGTGCAAGTCTAGCACTTTTAATAGCTGGAAGTTCCCTGTTATATATAACACCAAACTCAATTGTAAAAGCAGAACCCACGCAAAATGTATCTAGTTCGTTACAAACAAGTACGCAAAGCGATCGTACTTCCGTTAAGAAAGCAATACGGGATGCACTACAACTTGGATACCCGGGAATACTCGCTAACATTTCTAAGGGTGGTAAAACTTGGAGTTATACCGCTGGGGTAGCGGATGTGAGAACCAAGAAACCAATGAAAGCAGATTTTCGCTTTCGTATTGGCAGTGTAACGAAAACGTTCATTGCAACAGTTCTACTTCAATTATCTGGAGAGAATCGTTTGAATCTAGACGACTCCATTGAAAAATGGTTGCCTGGTGTCATTCAAGGAAACGGATATGATGGTAACCAGATTACGATCCGGCAAATATTGAATCATACAAGTGGTATTGCTGACTATATAAATTCAAAAGACTTCGATATTATGGATACAAAAAAATCGTATACGGCTGAAGAATTTGTAAAGATGGGGATTTCACTCCCCCCAGACTTTGCCCCAGGAAAGGGTTGGTCTTATTCAAACACAGGATACGTATTACTGGGGATCCTTATTGAAAAAGTAACTGGCAACAGCTACGCGGAAGAGGTTGAAAATCGGATTATTGAACCGCTTGATTTGTCAAATACATTTCTACCTGGTAATTCAAGCGTGATTCCAGGCACCAAGCATGCCCGTGGCTATATCCAACTAGACGGAGCAAGTGAGCTAAAAGACGTTACGTATATTAACCCAGGTAGCTCGGATGGAGATATGATTTCTACTGCTGACGATTTAAATAAATTCTTCTCATACTTACTCAGTGGTAAATTGCTGAAGGAACAGCAGCTAAATCAAATGCTTACTACAGTTTCTACAGATAGAGAAGGAGCGGGGTATGGTCTTGGAATCGTTGAATTTAAGCTTCCGAACGGTGTCTCGGTATGGGGACATAGAGGTAGTGTTCTAGGGTTTTCCACTTTTGTTGGTGGAACACTTGGAGGCAAGCATACATTGGCCGTCAATTTGAACAGCTTTAACTTTAGTAATCCTGATCCTTTTAAAAGTATTTTACTTGCTGAATTTAGGAAGTAGGCAAAAAGGAGAAGTTTTGTCATAGTTTTATCCTTTTCGGCAAGAAGACTCCATCTGATTTGTGTTACGGGTGAAGCCCAACAATTCAGGGGGAGATGAATTGCCGTCAGCAGATAGACGAAACAATTTTGTTTCTTTTGTCTTACGATATAATCTGCCCTAGATAAGGAGGGAATATATCGTAGGACAACGAAATTGAATAATGATAATCATAATCATTTGGCTGCTTGAACCAAAAGGAATTACGATGAAGACCATGTTCACATTTTGTTCCGTTCTAAATATTGATTTGTCAAAAGTAGTTAACAGTTACAAAAATCAGTGAAAGTATTACGTAAACAAAGGAAAAGAGAAACCATGCAACGATTCACGCAGAAACAGAATATCGGACGAGCTTGTCTCACAGCTAAAGAATTCCGCTTACTGCAACGCATGTCACATAGTTCAAAAGCATTGCGAAATGTTGGATTGTACACGATAAAACAAAGTTACTTGAACAATAACAAGATGGCTACTGTAAAAGCAGTGGACACTGCTATGCAAGCCGATATGAACTACTGGGGCATGCAATCAAACTCTGTTCAAGCGATTCGTAGAGCTCTATTTACAGAAGTGAAGAGCTTTTTTAAAGCGTTGGAACAGTGGAAGAAAAATCCTGGGAAGTTCACAGGGCGTCCGAAGTTTCCAAATTATTCTCGTTCCACTGACAAACGAATCATTGAAATCTATCAGGTGCCAAAAGTAGATGATAACGGGTATTGGATCATTCCGATGAACGTTGCATTCAGAAAAAAATTCGGTTCTATTCAAATACGTATGCCTAAAAACTTAAGGAATAAAAAAATCTCCTACATTGAGATTGTACCGAAGCAAAAAGGTCGGTTCTTTGAGGTGCATTACACATATGAAATGCACGTTTCTCAAATGAAGAAGCAATCCACGACTACGAGTAACGCTTTGAGTTGCGATTTAGGTGTAGATAGATTAGTAAGTTGCGCAACCAATACAGGTGATGCATTTTTAATTGATGGAAAAAAACTAAAATCCATTAACCAGTACTTCAACAAAATGATACGTAATCTCCAGCTGAAAAATATAGAAAATGGACTTTCCAAACGCGTTGTAACGAATAAAATCGCTGCACTTTGGCATAAACGAGAAAGAAAAATAAATGGTTACATTTCACAAACGGTAGGCTTGTTGTTCCAAAAAGTGAAAGCATTTGGCATAGATACGGTTGTCGTAGGGTATAACGCTGGCTGGAAACAAAAATCTGATATGGGGAAAAAGAATAATCAAACATTTGTTCAAATCCCATTCCATAAACTGATGGCAGCGATTGAGAATAAATGTATAAAAGAAGGTATCCGATTTTTAAAACAAGAAGAAAGCTATACTTCAAAAGCTAGTTTTCTTGATAAAGATCCGGTTCCAGTTTGGTCTAAGGATGATAGAACTCATTATCGCTTTAGTGGCAAACGAATTACGCGTGGTCTGTACCAAAGTAAAGCAGGAACATGCATCCACGCTGATATTAATGGTGCATTGAATACATTGCAAAAATCAAGAGTTGTAGAATGGGATGACAATCTTAGAGTGAAAACGCCAATTCTATTAGAAGTGCAAAAACGTAAGGCTGTTGCTTCGCGCATAGCTTAGTAGGTGCGTCAACCATCCATGTGTACTCGACTTGTCGGGGCTTGTAGCACACGCCAGGTTAATCTGAGTGGTGGCTTCTTCCACAAGGAAGAACTGCTCTTTTTCGGAAGGGTGGTGCAAGTGGGAAAACGATCGTTCGTTGCCAGTACCAACCAAAAACTTACTTGGGGTGTTACCATAAGGTGGCATGAATGCTAGAGCGTCAAACTGTCTAGCGATAGACCGAAAAGACCTAGCGTTCTAACTCAAGCCCCCACTGAAAGGCTTTATCTCAGTGGGGGTAGTTGACAGTTTAAAATATACCATTTTGGTGCAAAAAACAACTTACTCTAAAAAAATTTAATACTCGTAATTAAGTATAAAAGAACGCTATCGTTTTAAGTAAATATTTCAGGAGGGTTTTATGAAAAAGAAAATGATTACTGCACTTGGTGTTTCTGCTATAATACTGACTAATTTTGTAGGAAGTACTTATGCAGACTCGAAAACAGGAGTTTCTGTTACAGCTCCCTACAATAAAAATCAAATAGCGGAATGGTTAGAAATGCACGCGAAGCCTTTAAAAACAACGAATCCAAATGCATCTTTTAATGATTTAAAACCACTTAAGAATATGGTAGGTTCAGCTTCAATTGTAGGTTTAGGTGAAGCTACGCATGGGGCTCATGAAGTTTTTTACGATGAAAAACCGTATTGTGAATTATTTAGTATCTGAAAAGGGCTATACCAACCTAGTTTTAGAAGAGGGGTGGGACAGAGCTTTAGAACTTGATCGATATGTTCTTACTGGTAAGGGAAATCCAAGCCAACATCTATCACCTGTATTTAAGACGAAAGAAATGTTAGATTTACTTGATTGGATTCGGCAATATAATGCTAATCCAAAACATAAATCTAAAGTGCGTATCATCGGGATGGACATTCAATCAGTAAACGAGAATGTTTATAATAATATAATAGAATATGTTAAAAGAACCAATTCAAAACTTGTGCCGAGGGTAGAAGAGAAGATAAAAGGTCTTATTCCTGTAACAAAGGATATGAGTACTTTTGAAAGCCTTACGAAAGAAGAAAAAGAAAAGTATATTTCAGATGCTAAACAAATTAGTGCTTTATTAGAGGAAAATAAAAGTTATTTAAATGGGAAATCTAAAGAGTTCGCATGGATAAAACAAAATGCTCGTATTATTGAACAGTTTACTACAATGTTAACGTCACCTCCTGATAAACCATCGGATTTATATTTGAAACATGATATTGCAATGTATGAAAATGCGAAGTGGACTGAAGAACATTTAGGAAAAACCATTGTCTGGGGACATAATGGACACGTTTCGAAAACAAATATGCTTCCTTTTATATACCCTAAAGTAGCTGGGCAGCATTTAGCGGAGTATTATGGAAAACAGTACGTATCTATTGGAACGTCAGTTTATGAAGGACAATACAATGTCAAGAATAGCGATGGTGAATTTGGCCCATATGGAATATTAAAATCGGATGATCCAAACAGTTATAACTACATCTTTGGACAAGTTAAAAAAGATCAATTTTTTATTGATTTACGTAAGGCAAACGGCGTGACAAAAACTTGGTTAAACGAACAAAATCCAATTTTCGCTGGAGTAACTAACGAAGGGCCTCATATACCCAAAACTGTTGATATATCATTAGGTAAAGCGTTTGATATACTTGTTCAAATTCAAAAAGTGAGTCCATCTCAACTACATCAATAAATTTAGAATAATATACCTTAATGAAAAAATACGCTATTCTTTCTATAGAATCATAGGAAAGGATGGCGTTTTTGTATCTGATCTATTACAACAATTTGGTTAAGGAATTTAAAACTTTTTATCTCCTAATACCTTATGAAATCTTACTAAAAATGTTAGTTTTGTACAACGAACCACATACCCATCAAGCTAAAGAACTAGTTACCCAAAAACTAGAAAAAGAGTGTGTTGCGAAACGAATATGATGCAATTTTACCGGACGGAAAAGCTACATATAGTATGTAAATGAAATGGAATTAGGGGATTTATTTTTCGTTATGAAAAAAATTTTCTTTTTAAAACTTGATTAAAGAAAAAATATTTTATATACTGATTCATGTAAACGGTTTACTAGATCGTATTTTGCTAGAAACGAAGGGAAGATTCGTATGGAAACAAGGGGGAGAGTAATCGGGATTGATATCGGTACCACAAGTACAAAAACGGTTGTGTTCACAGAAAAAGGAAAAGTCGTTGCATCACATGCAGTTGATTATCCAATTATTCAACCGAACGTCGGATGGGCTGAGCAAGATCCGGATGTAATATGTGCCGCTGTCTATAAAACTGTAAGCGTTGCCATCGAAAAGGGTAATGTATTACCAGAAGATATTTCTTCAATCGGTATTAGTACAGCAATGCACGCATTAATTGCAGTAGATGAAAATGGTGCGCCGTTAACGCGCTCTATTATTTGGGCAGATAATCGTAGTACGAAACAAGCAGAAAAATTATTACAACATATGAATGGACATGAAATTTATAAACGTACAGGTACACCAATTCATCCAATGTCTCCACTATCTAAGTTGTTATGGATGAAAGAAGAGGAACCAGAATTATATAAAAGTGCTTATAAATTTATTTCTATTAAAGAGTATGTTATTTACCAATTATTTTCACGCTACGTAGTTGATTATTCCATTGCTTCTGCTACAGGGTTATTCAATTTAGAAACGTTAAATTGGGATGTTGATGTGTTGGGAATGTTAAATATTTCTACAGAACAATTATCAACTCCAGTACCAACTACATATATTTTATCGGGTATGAAACCGGAATTAGCACAAAAGATGGGGATTCGTAAAGATACTCCAGTTGTTATTGGTGCAAGTGATGGAGTTCTTGCGAATGTAGGCGTTGGTGCAATATCGCCTGGCTCAGCTGCAATTACGATTGGAACAAGTGGTGCAGTTCGAACGATTTCATCAAGTGTTAATACAGATGAAAAAGGAAGAACGTTTTGTTATGCATTAACAGACGAGCATTGGGTGATCGGCGGACCAACGAATAACGGCGGAATATTATTGAGATGGTTACGTGATGAATTTGGTAGTCCGGAGCAAGAAGTAGCAAGGAAGCTTGGGATTGATCCGTATGATTTATTAATTAAGTATGCGGAAAGTGTACCGGCTGGAGCTGATGGATTACTGTTCTTGCCTTTCTTATCTGGTGAACGTGCACCTTACTGGAATGCAAATGCTCGTGGTACATTCTTCGGAATAAACCTTCAGCATAAACGAGAACATTTTATACGTGCAGTCATGGAAGGCGTTTGTATGAGTGTATATTCAGTAGCGCTCGCAATCAGGGATTGTACCGGACCACTTACTGAAATACGCGTTTCAGGAGGATTTGCGAAATCTCCATTTTGGAGACAAATGTTATCCGATATGATGGGAAAAGAATTGCTTGTTCCTGAAAGTCATGAAGCATCTGCGCTTGGGGCAGCGGCAGTTGCTTTATATGCTGTAGGAAAAATCGATTCTCTTGAAGAGGTAAAGGATTGGATTGATATTGTCCATCACCATGTACCGAATAAAGAAAATACGGCTATTTATTTAGAAATGTTTTATATGTATGAACGACTTTACAATCGTCTGAAAGAAGAATTTGATTGTATAGCTGCTTTCCAACGTAAACAATAGGGGGATTGGGAGAAATGGTAGTTGGGATCGTACTAGCGGCAGTTGTCATACTACTTTTACTTATTACGGTAGTAAAATGGCATCCGTTTGTCGCATTAATTTTAACAGCAATCGGTGTAGGGCTGGCAATGGGAATGCCATTGATTGGAACTTCACCAAAAGATCCAGGGATTATTGATTCTATTAAATTAGGGCTTGGTAATACGTTAGGGTTTTTAGCGATAGTTTTAGCACTAGGAACGATGCTTGGAAAAATGATGGCTGAATCTGGCGGTGCTGAACGAATTGCTAATACATTGATTGATCGTTTTGGGAAGAAACGTGTTCACTGGGCAATGATGTTCGTTGCATTTTTAGTGGGAATTCCAGTGTTTTTCCAAGTTGGATTTGTACTATTAATTCCATTAGTATTTACAATTGCGTTAGAAACTGGGGTATCACTTATTACAATCGGTATCCCGCTTGTAGCAGGGCTATCTGTTGTACACGGACTCGTTCCGCCGCATCCAGCAGCGATGGCAGCGGTAGGTATTTTTAAAGCAGATGTAGGGAAGACAATTTTATATGCATTAATTGTCGGACTTCCAACTGCAATTATTTCAGGTCCGCTTTATGGAAAATGGATCGGTGCTCGTATACATAAAGAAGTACCATTAGATATAGCGGAGCAATTTATTGAAAGAGATAAGAAGAAGGAACTTCCTAGTTTCGGAAATACATTGTTTACTATTTTACTTCCAGTATTTCTTATGCTAGGTGCATCAATAGCGGAAGTAGCGCTAAGCAAAACAAGTCAACTTGCACAAGTATTGCACTTTATTGGAGATCCAATAGTTGCATTATTAATTGCAACGATATATTCTTTCTTTAGTCTTGGTTATGCAAAAGGTTTCTCAAAAGATAAAGTGTTACAATTTACAAATGATTGCTTAGGCCCAATTGCGAACATACTGTTAGTTATTGGTGCAGGCGGAGCATTTAATAAAGTATTATTAGATTCTGGAATTGGAACGACAATCGCAGAAATGGCGAAAGAATCTCACATTTCACCAATATTATTAGGCTGGGGAATTGCGGCACTTATCCGAATTGCAACTGGATCAGCTACTGTTTCAATGATGACAGCTGCTGGAATTGTTGCACCGATTGCGGCAAGTACACCAGGTGTAAATGTTGAACTACTAGCACTTGCAACAGGTGCTGGGTCATTAATTTTATCACATGTAAATGATTCTGGATTTTGGATGATTAAAGAGTATTTTGGAATGACAGTGAAAGAAACATTATTAACATGGACTGCAATGGAGACGATACTATCTGTTGTAGCACTTGGACTAATTTCGTTATTAAATATATTTGTATAGAATGGGAGATTGATTAATATGAAACTAGGTTTAATTGGATTAGGAAAAATGGGATTCCCATTAGCGGAACATTTATATGAAGACAAGCATGAAGTAGTTGTATATGACGTAAATAAAGAGCTTGTTGAAAAGGCAGGAAAACTAGGAATTACTGCACGTCATACATTAAAAGAAATGATTGCTGAACTAGAAGCTCCTCGTACAATTTGGGTAATGGTACCTGCTGGAGAAGTTGTAGAGTCAGTACTAAAAGATGTATATCCATTATTAGAGGAAGGCGATATCGTTATTGAAGGCGGAAATTCATTCTATAAAGATACGTTACGCCGTGCAGAAGAAGCGAAAAGCTTTGGTTTACATTACGTAGATATCGGAACATCTGGTGGTGTAGAAGGAGCGAGATACGGTGCTTGCTTAATGGTTGGTGGAGAAAAAGAAATTTATGATCAATTAGAACCTTTATTTAAAGATTTAGCGGTAGAAAATGGGTATTCTTATGTAGGCCGCGTTGGTAGTGGGCATTTCTTAAAAATGGTACATAACGGTATTGAGTACGGCATGATGCAAGCAATCGCTGAAGGCTTTGAAGTGTTAGATAAAAGTGATTTTGATTTCAATTATGAAGATGTTGCAAAAGTATGGGCGAACGGATCAGTTATCCGTGGCTGGTTAATGGACTTAACTGAAAAAGCATTTGCAGAAGATCCGAAACTAGATGGCATTAAAGGTGTAATGAACTCTTCAGGAGAAGGGAAATGGACTGTTGAAACGGCACTTGAACTTCAAGCAGCGGCACCGGTAATCGCGATGTCACTATTTATGCGCTACCGTTCTCAAGAAGATGATACATTCCATGGAAAAGTAGTTTCAGCACTACGTAATCAGTTCGGCGGACATGAAGTTGTAAAAAAATAAGGATGTTTTTGAAAAGAAACTTGTGCATAAGCGCAAGTTTCTTTTTTTATAGCTTAAGAAATCACTAATTTTAAAATAGCAATCAGTCATTGTTTTTTATTACAAATGACAGCTTCAACGTTCATCGATTGAACAATGTATTTAATATTTTCGTCTTTAACTAATAATAAAGTTGTAAAGGATTCATACATACTCATAAATGCTTAATCCTTGTTTTTGTTAGTAATAATTAACTCATTCTAGCTAATGTCCCAATATAAAAATAAGAATAAATAAAATGAAGTTTTCATAAATAGTAAAAGGATGCTTATGTCATCAGTGTAGCTATGAAATGGTGTTACATATGAAAAGAGCGTGTTAATAAAATATGAGGTGGTTAAATGGGAAATGAGCAAGTGAAGAATGTAGGAGAAGAAAAAAAATTATGTCTTTGTATGATTGTTAAAAACGAGTCTAGAATTATGGAAAGATGTTTAAATGCTACAAAATCAATTGTAGATTTTGTTTCTATTTGTGATACTGGATCAACTGATAATACACCTGAAATTATTGAAAATTGGTGTGAAGAAAATGAAATTCCTGGAACAGTTCATCATGAACCATTTAAAAACTTTGGTTATAATAGAAGTTTAGCTGTTTCATTAGCACAAAAAACATATCCAGAAGCAGACTATTTATTAATATTAGATGCAGATATGATATTAGAAGTTGATCCTGAGTTTGATAAGACTAGTTTAACGGAAGACCATTATCTTACACTGCAATATGATATTCATATTAAATATTGGCTTACACGGCTTTTAAAAGCTTCTTTACCATGGAAATCTGTCGGTGTTACTCATGAGTATTGGGATATAGATCGTTCCAAAGTTGGAGCGAATTACAATACGAGAGTAGCTAGGCTAGAGACGCTTGTCGTTAATGATCCTGGGGATGGCGGTAGTAAAGCTGATAAATTTGAAAGAGATGAGAGGTTGCTGTTACAAGGAATAAACGACCCAGAAACAACGCCAGACTTGCATATAAGATATTTATTTTATTTAGCCCAAACTTATTTTCATTTAAGTCAATTTGAAGATTCAATTAAATGGTATAAAAAACGAGTGGAAGCAGGCGGATGGGTTGAAGAGGTATTCTACTCGTTATTGCGAATAGGATTTTGTTATGAACAATTAGCGAACCGTTCAGCCAATAAACAACATGAAGTAACAGAAGCGGATGAAAAAGAAAATGCTAAGAAGCAAGAAGAACAATATACAGCATTAGCTGTTCTTTATTTTCAAAAGGCGTGGGAATATAGACCAACTAGGGCTGAGCCGTTATATCAACTTGCAAGAATGTATCGATTAAAATCTCAAAGCAATATTGCTTTGATGTATGCCCTGCAGGGAAAGGAAGTGCCTTTTCCGAAAGATGATCTTCTATTTGTAGATTATCATGTGTATGATTACTTATTTGATTATGAGATTTCTATAAATGCTTTTTATATACCACATAAAAAACATTTAGGTGCAGTATCACAAAAATATTTAGAATCGAAAAAAGAAGAGTTACCATTGCATATAGCAAATATGGTGGAAAGTAATGCGAAATTTTATTAAATACAATTTCGGTTAAAGGAGTAGTGGAGTAATCATGGAATTAATACGATGGGCGCTAGAACTAGGGGAATCGGTGCATGGAAATACGTATGAAGAATTGATGCCACTACTAGATTACTATTATGATCGTGATCATTTAAAAGCGTATTGTATCGCAAATCTTCTTTTAGACATGGACGTAGCAGATGAGCATCGGCAAAGAATTGAATTAAGAAGGTGCATTGCTGCTTATTATGCTGGATTATATAGAGTAGCAAAAAAACATGCAAATGAGCTTTTACTGAAATATCCGGATGTGGATTTATATAAAAATAATTTAAGGTTAATGGAAGCATATTTGAATAAAGGATATGATTATTGTCTGTTTATATGCCCAAAGACGTATGGGAGCTTCATAGATGTCGCGCGAGCTTTGAAATGGCGATTAGAGCAGGAGGGAAATACAGCAATCATATCAGAAACAATACTAGAAAATGTAAAAAATACAATTGTTTTTGGAGCGCATACATATGCACATAACCCGAATCTACTTCCGAAAAATGCAATTATTTATAATCTAGAACAGCTATATGAAGGAAGCCCTTATGCGCACCCACTTTATTTAATGTTATTAAAAGATAAAGAAATTTGGGATTATAGTAAACAAAATATAGAATGGTTAAAACAAAAGGGAGTAGGAAAAGAAATAAAACATGTAGGAATGAACTATGCACCAACTTTAGAAATAAAAAAAGATGCATTTGAAGATGAGATTACGGAAGACATTGATATACTGTTTATAGGTGCTCTTAATCCGAGGCGGCAAGCTATTTTGGATCAATTAAAAGCAGTTGCACCCAATTTAAATATTGTTTTTAAAAATAATGCTTGGGGAATTGCTAGAAATGAGCTAATTGCTAGGTCTAAAATTATTTTAAATATTCATTTTTACTTATCAGGAATTCTTGAGACACCACGTGTTTCTTATGCAGTGGCAAATAAGAAGTTTATTATTTCGGAAAATAGTAATCCCGAAGACGAGATAGAGTGGCCAGGAATTGTATTTACTTCGTACGAAAAAATGATAGACAATATAATGAAATATGTAGCCTTACCAGAAGAACGTATCAAATTAGCAGAAAAAGCGTATAACCATTTTGAAGCTAAAGGTAGTATAGGCATACTGAGTCCTAAAGGGGAGAAAAAGTAATTGTGAAGAACTCATACTTTCGTATGAGTTCTTTTTTTCTTCTATCATACTATTTTATCAAGATAGTTCCCTCTTTATATTGTGTTTTGTATAGAAATTTCTGATAATATATAAGTGTAACTTGAAAACAAAGGGGAGAAATAATGATGAAACTAGTTGTTATTAACGGTACACCAAGAAAATTCGGTAGAACTCGCGTGGTAGCAAAATATATTGCAGATCAATTTGAAGGGGAATTATATGATTTAGCGATAGAAGAGTTACCGTTATATAACGGGGAAGAATCACAACGCGAATTAGAAGCGGTAAAAAAATTAAAGGCGTTAGTGAAAGCTGCTGATGGGGTAGTATTATGTACACCAGAATATCATAATGCGATGAGCGGCGCGCTGAAAAATTCATTAGATTACTTAAGTAGTAGTGAATTTGTTCATAAACCTGTCGCATTACTTGCGGTTGCAGGAGGCGGTAAAGGTGGAATTAACGCATTAAACAGTATGCGCACTGTTGCTAGAGGGGTATATGCGAATGCAATACCAAAACAAGTGGTGCTTGATGGACTTCATGTACAAGACGGTGAACTCGGAGAAGATGCAAAACCATTAATTCATGATTTAGTTAAAGAATTAAAAGCATATATGAGTGTATATAAAGAGGTGAAAAAGCAACTAGGAGTTGAGTGATATGTCATCTCTATATAAAGATTCACGCTTGTATTTCATTCTGGGGGCCAATAGTCTATCAGCTATTGGTTCCGGAATTGTAATGATAACGATTCCATGGTTGTTAATTAAAGAAAGTGGCGGGGAGACAACGTTTGGCTATGTTTCCATCATCTCAACTCTGATTATGTTTTTATTAACGCCATTTATCGGGCAAAGTATTGATCGCTTCTCAAGAAAATCTTTATTGTTATGTAACGAAGGAATCGGGATAGCCGTAATCGGAATAATGGTTATATGGGGATTTGCGGGGCAATCCTATCATTCTATTCACTATATTCTTATTTATATAGCAGGGTCTTTTTACTATTTGTTATTTTATCCTACAATTTTTGCATTTAACCAAGAAATTTTTCAAGCAGAACATTATAAAAGTTTAAGTGGGACGATGGAAATACAAGGACAGTTAACACAAGTTATTTCTGGAGCAGCCGCGAGCTTCCTAATTGAAATTGTGTCTTTGAAGTGGATTTTGTTAGTAGATATGTTTACTTTTGTAGGAGCACTTTTCCTGTTCTTATGTATACCATACGTAAAGAAAAAGGAAGTAAAAAAGAAAGTAACATTTAAGAAGCAATTGTTCGAAGGAATTCACTTTATGAAAAAACGTCCCAAGCTCTTTTGGTTCTTACTGGCCACTTATATGCCGTTTATCGGTGTCATGATGGCAAATTATTTAATACCAGTTTATATTTCGGATATACTCAAAGCCAATGCCTCTGTATATGCAATAGAGGGCATGATGTACGGTGTCGGAGCGGTTGTTGCAGGGATCTGTATTCCACTTATAATGAAATATGTGAAAACAGAAGTTTCAATCGTTATGACGATGTTCATTTATGTAATTTCAATTACCGTAATGATTATTGAACCTTCCGTAATTTTGTTATATGGACTTGCGATTTTACATGCGATTGGAAATGCGGGGACAAGAGTGGCGAGAAATGTATTGATGATGGAGGAAATTCCAAACGAAGTAATGGGACGCGTAGACAGCTTATTTCGATTAATTGGTACAGGAATACGAATTGTATTATTAATGCTGTTTACAGCTGGTGTATCTAAAGCTGGGGTAATGCTCCCTTTTTACGTATTAAGCTGCATATTGATCTTTTCATTAGGAATCGCTATTTATTATGTACTTTCACAACGTAAAGTAGGGACGAACGTTTCAAATAAATCAATCGTATAAAAAGTTCTTCTGCCTTCCTATCTTTTTCTATATAATAAAAAGAAAGGGAGTGCAAACTTATTTATGAACAAATGGATCTTGCTTATCATCTTATTATTACCACCAATATACATTATTTATATGACGTTTCGAATGAAGAAAGTTGCTCGTGAAAAGTTGAGCCATGACTCTCCGTACGTTCTTATACTGGGTGCAAAGTTATTTGGAGATAGACCGTCTTTATCTCTTCGAAATCGTTTAGATGTAGCGCTGGAATATTTATATTCTCATCCTGATGTAAAAGTAATTGTTTCAGGCGGTCAAGGGGAAGATGAAGATATACCAGAAGCTCACAGTATGAGAAACTATTTAATAGCACATGGTATAGATGAGAGTCGTATTTTAATAGAAGACAGCTCTACAAATACGTATGAAAATTTAAAGTTTAGTATGGATTTATATGATGTGAAACATGCGGTAGTTGTAAGTAATACGTATCATTTATATAGAACGAAAATAATTGCAAAGCGTTTAGGTATGAAGATGGAGGCACTAGCTGCTGAAACACCAATGCGTTCTAAGAGAAAAATGTATGTGCGTGAATATGCTGCTATAATAAAAACAATATTGTTAGACCGTTAGAGCTCAAATGTGAGCTCTTTTTTTGTAGAATAATGCGTATCATTTGAAATGAATTCCATATTCCATCAAAATAAAGGAAACAATGATAAAGGAGTTGTATTTGTGATTCAGTTTAATCAAGTGTCAAAATCATATGAAGATGGCACAAAAGCAGTGGATTCATTGCATTTAGAAATTAAAAAAGGAGAATTTTTTGTTCTCATTGGTCCGAGTGGTTGCGGGAAAACAACGACAATGAAGATGATTAATCGTTTAATTGAAACGACAGAAGGCTCAATTTTAATCGATGGAAAAGATATTCAACAATATAATATTAATGAATTACGTTGGGATATAGGGTACGTGCTGCAGCAAATCGCTTTGTTTCCGCATATGACAATTGCAGAAAATATTGCAGTTGTTCCTGAAATGAGAAAATGGAATAAAGAAAAAATAAAAGCCCGTGTCGATGAGTTGCTACAGATGGTCGGGCTAGAACCAGATGTATATCGTAATCGTATGCCTGATGAATTGTCAGGGGGGCAAAAACAACGTGTTGGTGTCGTACGGGCATTAGCCGCAAATCCGAAAATCGTTCTTATGGATGAACCGTTTAGTGCGTTAGATCCGTTAAGTAGGGAACAGCTTCAGAAGGATATTGTACAATTGCAAAAAAAGATTCAAAAAACAATTGTGTTCGTAACGCATGATATGCAAGAAGCGTTATCGCTTGGAGATCGTATTTGTATTATGAAAGAAGGAAAAGTTGTTCAATTAGATACACCAGAAGGTATTATACATAATCCGAAAAATGAATTTGTAGAGGAGTTCATTGGAAATCGTGGACGACCTTGGTATGAGGGGAAAAGTATAGAAGATGTATTACCACTTGATGAAAGCATGCGGGTAGAAGGGGAGGCACTATCATTACATTCTTCTTTACAAGAAGCATTAGTTCGTGTACGAGCTGAAGAAGTCGTTCCAGTTGAAGAAAATGGTCAATATGTTGGCGCTTTAACAAGTCGTCATATTGTCAATTACATTGTTGAACAAATGAAGGAAAGAGGCTAAACAGTGACTGATTTTATACAAACGTTCCAAGAACGAAAAATAGAATTACTAACTGCATTAAGTGAGCATCTACAAATATCGCTTATTTCATTATTTTTTGCAGTAATTATTGCAGTGCCACTTGGCATTTTATTAACGAGAAAAGAACGACTGGCTGAGTTTATAATAGGAACTTCAGCAGTAATGCAGACGGTCCCATCGCTTGCATTACTAGGACTATTAATTCCGTTAGTAGGAATTGGCAAACTTCCAGCCATTATTGCATTAGTTGTGTATGCACTATTACCTATTTTACGAAATACATATACAGGAATAAGGGAATTAGATGAATCTCTAATAGAAGCAGCGAGAGCTATGGGGATGAATAGTTGGAGAAGACTGTGGAAGGTAGAACTTCCTCTTGCCTTACCAATTATTATGGCCGGTATTCGTACGGCGATGGTATTAATTGTTGGAACAGCTACATTAGCAGCTCTGATAGGTGCTGGTGGGCTCGGTAAACTCATTTTACTTGGTATCGATCGGAATGATCATGCGCTTATCATTTTAGGGGCCGTACCAGCCGCGTTACTCGCTTTATTCTTTGATGTAGTACTTCGCATACTTGAACAACCAAAACGCTCTTCTAAGCGTGTTATATTGACGATATGCATCGCTCTTGTAATGGTCGCCGCTCCATTTCTTTGGAATACGCAAAAGAAAGATATTGTTATTGCGGGGAAACTTGGATCAGAACCTGAAATTTTAATTCAAATGTATAAGCAGCTTATTGAACAAGATACCGATTTACACGTACAATTAAAACCAGGTCTTGGAAAAACAGCGTTTGTATTTGAAGCGTTAAAATCAGGAGAAGTAGATATATACCCAGAGTTTTCAGGAACAGCTTTATCTACTTTCGTGAAGGAAGAACCGAGAAGTACAAATCGTGATGAAGTATATGAACAAGCTCGCATAGGAATGGAAAAGAAATATAATATGGCCATGTTGAAGCCAATGGAGTATAACAATACATATGCATTAGCTATGCCGAAAAAAATAGCAGCTCAAAATAATATAAATACAATTTCTGATTTAGGGAAAATTGCACAGGATGCGAAAGTAGGATTTACATTAGAATTTGCTGATCGTGAAGACGGTTATAAAGGAATGCAAAAATTATATAACTATAAGTTTTCAAATGTGAAAACGATGGAACCGAAACTACGTTATAGTGCAATTCAATCAGGGGATGTTAACGTAATCGATGCATATTCAACAGATAGTGAGTTGGAGCAATACGGACTTAAAGTACTAAAAGATGATAAAGGATTATTCCCACCATACCAAGGTGCACCATTATTAAGAAAAGAGACATTACAGAAATATCCTGAACTTGAAAAAGTGTTAAATAAATTATCTGGGAAGATTACAGATGAAGAAATGCGAAAAATGAATTATGAAGTAAATGTGAATGGGAAAAGTAGTGAAGAGGTTGCGAAACAATTTTTACAAAAGGAGAATTTAATTCGTTAATTTTACAAAAAATATACAAATTTATATGTGTGAAATGACCGTTCATTACAAAATGAACGGTTTTTTTGTGCATACTTATACATTTTTTCAAAAAAGTATTCCATTTTTCTTCATTTTCTTTTAGAATAAGTAATGTTTTCCTGAAAAAATATAAGAGAAACGTCTATTAGAGAAAAGGTGACTTTAATAGTTGAACGAACATAACACCTAGAATGACAGATGGGGTGGTACAAATAGAAAAGAAGTTAGGGTTTTTTCCATTAATTGCATTAGTAGTCGGAACAATGGTTGGTGGCGGTGTTTTTAGTTTACCGCATGATTTAGCAGTAGGAGCGAATAGTGGATCTATAATAATTGGCTGGTGTATTACAGCGATGGGAATGATTCCACTTGCGCTCGTATATCAAACGTTAGCAAGACAAAAACCGGAGCTTGAGGGCGGAATTTATAGTTATGCACGTGCTGGTTTCGGTGAATATATTGGATTTAACAGTGCTTGGGGATACTGGCTAGCAGGAATTTTAGGAAACGTTGCAACAATCATGTTACTGTTTAGTACATTAGGTTATTTCTTCCCCATTTTTAAAGGCGGAAATAATGTTGCGTCTATCGTTGGAGCATCGCTTTTATTATGGACACTTCATTTTCTAATTTTATTTGGAATTCGTGAAGCATCAATTATGAATGTGATCGCAACAATAGGAAAATTGGTTCCAATCGTATTATTCATTGTTGTCATGGTAACAGCGTTTCGATGGGATACATTTACACATGATTTTTGGGGAGAAGGAACTATTTCAGTTTCCTCTATACTTGGTCAAGTGAAAAATACAATGCTTGTAACTCTTTGGGTTTTCATTGGGGTTGAAGGAGCGGTAGTATTATCTGGAAGAGCAAAAAATAGTCGAGATGTAGGTAAAGCGACAGTATTAGGGCTTATTTTAGTAATGTCTATTTATATTTTAATTTCTGTCCTATCAATGGGAGCGATGACAAGGGGAGAGCTTGCTGTTTTAGAAACGCCGTCAATGGGACATGTATTAGAACATGTTGTTGGGACATGGGGCGCAGTTGCGATTAATATCGGATTAGTTGCTTCACTTGTAGGTACATTAATAGGTTGGTTTTTACTTGTTTCTGAAATTTCCCACGTAGCAGGAAAAGATGGCGTGTTTCCGAAAGTCTTTACGAAAACAAATAAAAAACAAACGCCGCATATGGCATTATGGATCTCAAATGGTGTTGCCCAAATTATCTTTATAATTGTTCTGTTTTCAGAATCAACATATCAAATTATGTATTTCATAGCATCAACATCAATTTTAGTACCATATTTATTATCAGCGTTATTCCAATTTAAATTGGTAATTACAAATGAACTAAAAGATGCAAAAGTAAAAAACGGTTTGCTAGCTTTAGCTGCTTCCATTTACTCTGTATGGCTTATTTATGCAGCTGGTTTAAAGAATTTATTACTCGTTTCAATCGTATATGGAATCGGGATTATTGTTTATATGTATGCAAGAAAAGAAAAAGGGAATCGTTGTTTTACTGGCATAGAGAGATATGTAATGTGGGCAATTGTAGTTGCAGCTGTCACATCTCTTTATATGTTATTGACTGGAAATATAAAAATGTAAAAGTCCTTTTCATTTAAAGGGCTTTTTTCTTTGTCTAGAGAATATTTAATACATAAGATATTCAGGAGGGATGAAAATGGAAGAAAAAGAACAGTTGACTAGAATTGCTGATTTAGCGAGTGAAGTAAGGAAAGTATTAGTGCAAGAATCTTTTTTTAATCATCATCCTGAACTGCGAGGAGTGATTGAAAATTTAGCGAGTGCTGTAGAGAATTTGGCGGAATTACAGCAAAATAAAGATGAAAACGCTGAAGATCGATTACGATATGTACTTGCTAAAATAAAAATTGCCCATAATGCCATTTTACAAGAAAAAAAAGCATTTCCATCTCATTAATATACGTTTTCATTTTGAACCTGGCGGATAACGTCAGGTTTTTTGTTTCTAGTTTTGTGTTTCTTTCATACACTAAGAATAGTATGAAAAAAGAAGGTGACGAAGGTGAAATTACATAAAGCTCTTCAGCCAAGTTTTATAAAACGAATGTACTATATGAGGTTTATCGGAAAGTTTACAAAAGCAGAGAGAGAGAAGAGTGGAGAAAATTTCTTTGTACAATGCCTATCGCCAATACCATTCACGTTACAAGAGCAATTAAAAAATGAACCATACGTATTTGAAGGTTTATGTAGCAATAAAAAGAATGAAAAAGTCTTTTCGGAATTAAAGAAAAGAAAATTAGAAAAACAATTGGTTATGTTTCGTCTCTATTATGAAAGAGGACATATATACGTGGAGTTAATTTGTGCAGAAGAACCGCGAGAAATGGCAAACGACTATAAAATGATTCCAGTACCTAAAGTTTCCGATTACAGAAAGGGAGAGTCTTTAGAAAGAAAACTTAGTAATGGTTATTTGTCATTTCTAATGCCAAAATATCCGAAAGACTTTGAGCCTCCTGAATTATTGTGGCACGAGGGAAGGTTATATGGAAATATATCTTTAAAGTCATCATCAATTAGTTCAATCGCATATTTTGAACAGCAGCGGGAATGTAAGTATATAGAATTAAATGACTGGATGAAGTATGTAGAAATAGCGGTAGAAGATCAATTATATTTTGTAAGCAATCATGTGTATGAGCAATTAAAAAAACGAATGACTGAAGAAGGTAAGCTTGTAGAGGTAGAGGAAATAAAAGTGCATAAGGATGAATGGGAATGGGATGAGCGTGAATCCGTCTTTTTACAGTATGTAAAAAGTTTTGTGCGTAATAAAGGGATATATTTGGATGAAACGGATATTTATAATTTTCATATAAGCGTAAAAACAAATATGTTGACGATTCTTGGTGGTATACCAGGCGCTGGGAAATCCCGTTTTGTGCAAGCTTATGCAGAAGCACTCGGATTAAAGTATGGGGAAGAATTGGTTTGGATTCCGATTTCACCATCGTACCAAGAACCACATGATTTACTTGGTTACCTTCACCCAAATGGTACTTTTATTGAAAGTGAAACAAAATTAGTTAGGGCATTAATGAAAGCAAAAGAAAATCAAAATCAACTGTATATAATCGTTTTTGATGAAATGAATATGTCACATATTGAGCATTGGTTTACTCCGTTTCTATCTGTTCTTCAACTTGAAAAGCAAAACCGTATTTTAAATTTGTATGAAGGTGTACAAGAAAAAGAAAATCCAATTCCACCAACAATTGAAATTGGAGAAAATATTATATTTGTAGGTACTGTAAATTTTGATGAAACAACGAAAGAGCTCTCAGATCGATTATTAGATCGGACGAATGTAATAACTTTACGAAAGATTCCGTTTTGTGAGATGTGTATGGAACAAGAGAAAGTTGTATTACAACCACCTCTGAAAGTAACTGCAGGAGAATTTCGCATAAATTGGGTCAGGAATAAATCAATGATTGAAGTGTTTTCTGAAGAAGAGTTAGAGCTATTAGATAAGTTACATGGTGTATTGTCATCACACGATGCGTCAAAGGGAATTTCTTTTCGATGTGCAAACGCAATAGCTACTTACTTGCAAAATATACCGTTCCAAAATAATCATTCCTATATGATCAGTAGAGAAGAGGGATTTGATTTACAAATAAAGCAACGTGTATTGACGAAAATAAGAGGGACTGAAATGATGGTGGGTTCTTTACTTTCAGAAGAAGTAAAAAGGGGAGCGACATTAGTACCTCTCTTGCAATCTCCACTTGCAAACAGAGTATCTACATTTGAACACTCTTTAGCATATATAAGAGAAAAGCGTAGAGAACTGGAGTTGTATGGCTATGCAAAATGAAGGGCGATATGAAACAGAAATCGTTGATACGAAAGAAACACTTCCTTTTGTATTAAAGTTAATCATTGGAACAGAGGCAAAAGGGGAATATATTTTATTAAATCGTCTTTGTACATCTACTACAGCATTAGTTCAATGTATTTATAAAGTACAAGAATTAAAACCAATCAGATTGCATTACCATTATGAAAGTCCAATGAATATTACTTTTATATGGAATAAAGTATATGAGGGGCAGAAAAATATAAAAGAGTCAAAGTATGAAATAAATGAAAAAAAACAAAAAGTACTAATATATGAACATGGTAAAACAGAATTCTTTTATCCATGGCGTTGTGGTTTATATCATTTTGAAGTGAATATAGAAGATAGAACGTATTATGGCGCTTTTCAAGTCGTCCCTAAAAATTTTTTTGATGACCAATTTGAAATGATTCAAAACTATGTGAAATCAATTTTAAATGAGTTGATTTTAGATAGAGGTTATTATAAAAAGACTTTCTCTACACTTAGTGATATTGAAGATTCTTCTTATTTAGTGTTACTTAGAAAGTTGCCGCAAAAAATGAAAAAGATAAAGCAAATTTTTAAGAAAATAGAATCGAGTTCAAAATTTATACATGAATATAAATGGGAAGAAAAGGAGCGTAAAGCAACGAGAAAAGGAACCGTAGTAGCGGATAGAAAACCGTATGCAAAATATTATAATCGTAAGTTTATAGAACAAAAAAATAGTAAGGAAAATGCATTTCTTAAATTTAAAGCGATGCAATTTTATCTCTATTTACTTGAAGCTGAAAGTTTTTTGTGCCAAACAATTGAAATATTAGAAAGAGCAAAAAAGAAGAAATCTGAAGAATTTCAAGCTGTAAAAACGATTATACAAACAATTGAGCGTAATGGATCAGTTACCGATAGAGAGAAACAAAAATATAAAAATTTACATTTACTAAAAGAGGCGGATTTACGAAAAAGTTCTATGAAGATACAAGAATATAAAATATTAGCGCATTTTGTACATGAAAGTGTACAATATTTTCAAACTTTAACGCATTCTCCATTTTGGAGAGAAGTTTCTGAAACGGGTAACATGAACTCACATAATTTACCGATACCACATCAACAATTACTACAGCATTTAGATATACTTCCACAATATACAGAACAATCCCCATCTTTATTATTTGTTTATAAACCAACATTTTTAGTGTATGAATACTACGCTTTTTTTATCGTTATTTCCATGTTAGAGCAAATTGGTTTTGAGGCTAGAAATTCCATTCGTGAACAAATACAGGAACATTTTTATGTTGATGGATTACAAGATGGAACGACAGTAGTTTTACATCGAGATGATATTAGAGTGAATGTCGCATTTAATGATTTAATTGAAACACATCCACTTATTGCATTAAGTAAAGGGAGTAATTTTTATAATGGAGAAGACACGAAGAAGCCAGATATTCGCTTAGACTGTTATGTAAAGGAAGAAGAGAAATATGTATATCAATCTTCTATTATTATTGAAGTGAAGTATAGCCCAATGTACAATATTTTTCAGCACGTTGGAAATACAAAAGCAACAGAGCAAATGTATAAGTACTGGTCTATAAAATATGTAGAAGAACAGGATGGAAGGCGAGTCTATTATCGAAGGGCCATTTATGAAGTCATTTGTGTATATCCAGGAAGTCATATGCACAGTAAAAAAATTGAGTCTGGGTGCGGTGTGTTCTTGCAACTATATCCATATAAAACGAAACAAGGAGAAGAGAAATTAGCTGGAAAACATGGAATGGTACAAATTTTTGAGAAGTGGTTAAAAAGCATTAAGAAGTAAAAGAAATCCTTTTTCATAAAGGATTTCTTTTAGATTAAGCAGAATTATATGCAGTATGGAAAGAAGCATAATACGATTTGAATTTGAAAATAATCTAAATATGTTGTAAGAAGAGCGGTACATGAGGGATAAAAGACAATAAAGGTGGAATTTAATTCATTTTACAGAATATAATAAGTCGTAAATATTTTTAGTTGCATACGAAGATTTGTTCTTATATGATAGATAGTGAAAGCGTTATCAAAAACAGAGCGGCGATGGGAAAGGCGGGTATATATGTTCCAGCGTGTTCAAACAAAGGAAGAACATTTTTGGTTCGAGCAACTATGGGGAGATTTTTGTGAAGAAAGAAACTTAATGTTCGTAGAACGTAATTTAAATCCATCACGATTTTTATTAATAGAAGATGAACATCATATCGGTACAGTAGAATGTATTAAGTATACGGTACCAGAACAATCAAATTCTGAGTTTTTCTATCCGTTTTCTAAAAATGACTTAGTGAAAGATTTGAAAAATGTATATGAAATAGGCAAGTTAAGTATTGCGAAAACGTCTCGTGGGAGAGGACACTTCAAAAGATTAACAGCTATTTTATTTATGCATGCATTAGAAACGAAAGCAGAATGGTATATTGCAGCAGTTACAAAAAGAATGTATATGTATTTATTAACACTCGGTTTCCCAATTGAACCGATAGATAATCCATTTCAGTTTCATGATACTTTACAAGGTGTACCAGTACGAATTCATGCCCGAAAAGGGGCTACACATTTGTATTCTTTAAAAGAATTTCGAGATGTGATTCAAGGGAATGCTCATGCACAGGCATTAATCGCAGAATACAGTAAAAATATTATGTTAACCAAATAAAACGAAATGAATATGTATAATAAAGAGAATGCTATTTTAATATGAAATCATTCTTCATGAAAAAAGACCCTTATTATTTTAATAAGGGTCTAAAAATTATAATCCAAATATACTAAAAATCATTTTACGGCGCTTCGGTTTTTTTTCTCGTTCATATGTTGGTTTTGTATCAGGAGTAATATATATTGGTTCTTCTTTCTTAAGGGAAACTTCTAGCTTTTGAATTCGCTCTAACATTTCCTCCATTTCACGGCGATGTTGTAAAAGTTGGTACGTAACAACATCATTTGCTTTATCTTGCATTTGTTCTTCCATTCGATCTAGCCTTCTTGTAATAGTGTTTAATTGAGCGGTTAATTGCTCAAAATCATGCGATGATATGTTTTGAACAATTGTGTTTACTTGAGTTTTTAATTCTTCAACATCATTTGATGATGTTTTTTGAGCAGGTTGAGAGCTTTGGGGATGCTCTATTTGTGAAAGATGGTATTCTAACATTTGATCTAAATCATCTTGTGTAAAAATAAAGTGACCATATTTATTTTTTTCTATCGTAAGATTTAATTGTTGTGCAATCCGGACAACAGCTTTTGGGCTAACACCTAATTTTTTTGCGATAAATGGTGTTTTATATTCCAAAATAATCCCTCCTATATATATCCTGTTGAATGATTTCGATCTATGAAGTAAGTTCCCTTCTGGTGTGACAAAAGAAGTGTAGAATCGGCAAAGAAAGTGTTTTTTCACGAAATGAGGCTGTGAAGAATATATCGTGTATATAAAAAACATTGTAAGATTTAGAATCATTTGACTAAGGGAAATGAATTAGATTATCATAATGATAAATATCTTTTTTATGTATGCATATAATATATAAAAAGGTGGTTGCTAATGTAGAATTTTGTTAAAGTATTAGAATGCTTACTTCACTTGAATAAAATTAAGTAGGAGGTGGCTTCCTTGCTTACAATGTAAGTAAGGAAAAGTATTTGGACATATATAGTATAAGTATAGTGATTGTTTTAATTGCCTTAACGGCATTTTTCGTTGCAGCAGAATTTGCAATTGTTAAAGTGCGAAGTTCACGAATTGACTATTTAATTGCAGAAGGAAATAATCGCGCAACACCTGTCAAAACAGTCATTACAAACTTAGACGAATATTTATCAGCTTGTCAGCTAGGAATAACAGTTACAGCTCTGGGGATTGGGTGGTTTGGTAAACCTGCATTAAAGCAAATGTTTGACACTCTTTTTGTAAATTTGAACATTTCTACTCAACTAGCAGACATTTTTGCTGTAATTTTAGTGTTTTTGCTTATTACATTTTTACATGTTGTAATAGGGGAATTGGCCCCAAAAACATTTGCGATTCAAAAAGCTGAACAAGTGAGTTTATTTGTTGCTAAACCGTTAATTTTCTTTTATCGTATGGCGTTTCCGTTTATTTGGCTATTAAATGGATCAGCCCGAATTATTACGAAGTTCCTAGGGTTGAAACCGCCGAAAGGGCACGATGAGGTTCATTCAGAAGAAGAATTACGGTTATTAGTTTCAGAAAGTTACAAAAATGGCGAGATTAATCAGTCTGAATATAAATATGTAAATAAAATCTTTGAATTTGATGATCGTATAGCAAAAGAAATAATGGTACCCCGAACTGAGATGCATATTATAAGTAAAGAAATGCCTGCTGAAGAAGCTTTGCAAAAAATGTCTCGGGAAAAATATACGAGATATCCAGTTGTTGATGGTGATAAAGATCACGTAATAGGTTTTGTAAACTTTAAAGATATTTTCACAGATTTTGTGCAGCATAAGGCGGTTAGTAATAAGAAAGTAGAGCAATATATTAGGCCAATCATTTTAGTTATCGACTCTATCCCAATACACGACTTATTTTTAAAAATGCAAAAAGAAAGAACACATATTGCTATATTGATAGATGAATATGGTGGTACGTCTGGACTTGTTACTGTTGAAGATATTTTAGAAGAAATAGTTGGAGATATTCAAGACGAATTTGATACAGATGAACAGCCAGAAATTCAACAAGTAAGTGAAACGAAAACAATACTAGAGGGAAAAGTGCTTGTTAGTGAAGTAAATACGTTATTAGGTTTAACGATTGATGATAATGGTGTTGATACAATAGGTGGTTGGATTTTAACGAAGAATATAGAAATTGCTGAAGAGGATTTCATTGAAATTGAAAATTATAAGTTTTGTGTGAAAGAATTAGATGGACACTATATTAAGAGATTAGAAGTTACAAAAACTGTAGAATCAATTGTTATGTTAGAAGATGAAAAACAAATTTCATTACAAGAACAAATTAGTTCATAGACTCTGCTATATGGCAGAGTTTTTTTGAGCATAATGTTTTTTGGAGAATAAGGGCTATGATACAATGACATAAGTCAGACCTTTCACTAGGTGAAGTATTGCTGTATACATATATTTGGAAGGAGAAGAATTATGAAAAAGCATTTATATATAAATGGAGATTGGAAGTCTGTAAACACGTATAAACCATTATACGCACCATATGCTGAAGATACATTAGCGGAAATTGCACAAGGAACGGAAGAAGATGTAAAAGAGGCTGTTACTGCTGCAAAAAATGCAATGAAAAAAATGAATACATTATCTGCATATGATCGTGCGACTATTTTAGAGAAGGTTGCACAAAAAATGGATGAAAGAAGAGAAGAATATGCAGAGATTATTGCAAAAGAGGCCGCAAAACCAATTCGTGCTGCGAGGGGAGAAGTAGATCGTACTGTTCAGACATACAAATTTGCAGCGGAAGAAGCGAAGCGTATATACGGCGAGACACTGCCACTTGATGCAGCACCTGGTGCAGATGGCCGTATTGCCTATACAATAAGAAAACCGATTGGGGTTATAGGGGCAATTACACCATTTAACTTTCCATTAAATTTAGTAGCACATAAAGTTGGCCCTGCAATTGCTGCCGGAAATACAGTTGTATTAAAACCAGCTGATCAAACACCATTATCGTCTTATGCATTAGTTGAATTATTTGAAGAGGCTGGATTGCCAAAAGGAGCTTTAAATATTATTTCTGGTCCTGGTTCAACTGTAGGTGAGGCGATAGTTACAAATGATGATGTTGCTTCCATTACTTTTACGGGAAGTCCGAAAGTTGGAATTGGAATTAAGGCAAAGGCTGGGTTAAAGCGAGTTACGCTAGAACTAGGGTCAAATGCTGCTGTTATTATTGATGAAGATGTAGAATTAACGGATGAAATAATTGAACGTGTAAAATGGGGAGCATTTGTTAATAATGGACAAGTTTGTATTTCGGTACAACGTGTTTTTGTACATGAAAAGAGAATGGATGAATTTCTTTCAAAGCTAACGAAAGCGATGGAAACAGTTGTTGTTGGTGATCCACTGCTTGAAGAAACGGATGTATCGGCTTTAATTTCGAAAAAAGATGTAGAGCGAATTGAAATGTGGGTGCAAGAAGCAGTTAAAGCAGGAGCGAATGTTTTATATGGTGGTAAGAAACGTGATGAAAGGATTTTTGAACCAACTGTATTAACGAATGTTCCAGAGCATGTATCTGTTCAGTGCCAAGAAGTATTTGGTCCACTCATGACTGTAAATACATTTAAAGAATTTGATGAAGCAATAGAGAAAGTAAATCATTCGCGTTACGGTCTACAAGCAGGCGTATTCACAAATAATTTGTTCAAAGCAATGCGTGCGATTGATGAGCTAGAAGTTGGTGGTGTCATGATAAATGATATTCCAACGTTCAGGGTAGATCATATGCCTTACGGTGGTGTGAAAGAAAGTGGTACGGGGCGTGAAGGTATTAAATATGCAATAGAAGAAATGACAGAAATGAAATTAGTGTGTATTAAAAAATAAAGTAATTAGAACTTAAACATCGTAATAAAAAAACGAGTAGGAAATGTTTACGATTCCATACTCGTTTTTTATGGTTTGTTTTACGTTTCTCGGAACAATTTCATTTAATCAAGTGTACCTTTTACTTCATTTCTTGTTTGAAAATAGCATCTTCTACATAAATTTGTTCTTTATCTACAGCAGTGCTATGAGATAATACTAAACCGATTGGTGTTTCTGTACCTTTATTTTGAACAATTGTAAAAGGAATATTTTTTTCATTTGCTAATTTGATGTATTTTGATAAATGTGGGTAAGCAATGCCACCATTTAGGAATATTTGTAATGATTGAGAAGAGCGCATGCTACTAGCTACTTCAGAATATACATTACTTTGCATTACTTGACCGATAGTTAAAGCGATTTCCACACGCTCACGTAATGTAGTTAAATACATATTACGTTCTTCTGGTTTGTTCTGCTTTTGGCCGTAAATGCCTTCTTGGAGATAATCTTCCACATTTTTATTTACCATATTTTTCACACCTTTCATTTTCTATTGTACGAAAGAATGAAGCAGGATGCAAAAAAAGTCTCATCAAATGTAAAAAACTTTGAATGAAATGAAGGAAAATGGAATGTATCAATCTAAACAATTAATAAAGTCGTAAAAATTTTATCAACACATATTAACAAAATGTGACAATAATCTATTAACGAATCGCGATTTTTGTGTTAATATTCAAAATATAAAGGGTGTTCGTCGCATGGAAATGGAGGGAATGGGGGTTTTTCCAATCGATAAGGATATTAAAGAAGTATTTTGTTCGCACTTGAAAAACAACAGGCACCAATTCGTTGAGAACTGGAAAAACAAAATGATAATTTCCGATAAAGATCCATTTAAACTAGAAGCAGTTCAAAATGGAGAGGATTTATTAGAGTTAATTATCGAACTTACTATGGAAGAAAAAGATATAGATTATCTTCAGCCATTATGCGAGAAAATTGCTATTGAACGTGCAGGAGCAGATGCGAATATTGGTGATTTTGTTTATAATGCAAATGTGGGAAGAAATGAGCTTTTCGAAGCGATGTGTGAATTAGATGTTAGCGCACGTGAATTGAAACCAATTATGGCTCAAATACATACTTGTTTTGACAAATTAATTTATTATACTGTTTTAAAATACTCGGAAATTATATCAAAAAATTTAGAGGAAAAACAGCAATATATTAACGAAACACATAAAGAAAGGCTGACGATTTTAGGGCAAATGTCAGCTAGTTTTGTACATGAATTTCGTAATCCACTTACTTCCATAATGGGATTTGTCAAATTATTGAAGGCGGATCATCCTAGTTTATCGTATTTAGATATTATTTCGCATGAATTAGACCAATTAAATTTTCGTATTTCGCAATTTTTACTCGTATCGAAAAAAGAAATGTGGACTGAATCAGAACGATTTTGGCTTAATGATTTGTTTCAAGATATTATACAGTTCTTATATCCGAGTTTGGTCAATGCAAATGTTTCGATTGAAAAGAATTTGCCGTATCCAATTTCATTTGTTGGCTATCGGAGTGAAGTGAGACAAGTAGTTTTAAATATATTAATGAACTCAATTGACGCTCTTGAATCAATGAAAGAAGAACGAAAAATTATCATTGACGTATTTGAAGAGGATCAAGTGATTCGAATTGTGATAAAAAATAATGGGCCAATGATTCCAGCTGAAAATGTAGAAACGATTTTTGAACCATTTGTAACTACTAAAAAGTTAGGAACTGGTATTGGGTTATTTGTATGTAAACAAATTGTAGAAAAACATAATGGGTCCATCATGTGCCGTTCAGATAACGATTGGACAGAATTTCAAATTGTATTTCAAAAATAAACAGTCTACACCAAATGAATGGTGTAGACTGTTTTAATTCGTAAGTATAACGGCTTCTAATTTAGGATCTTTCGTTGAATAACCTAAAATTGAAATTGTATAAATGATGTTCGGTTCGACTTTGAAATTCGGTATAGTTAGTAAGACGCTTGGATTATCTGCGAGTGAAACTTCAATATCTGCTGTACCAGGGCTAACTTCTAAAAAATCTGTTATTTGTTTAAATAGTACATTTTCAAATAAATGATCTCCACCTTTTAAATCTATATTTACAACAGGGGTATCTGGAGAAAAATGTGCAAAGCGTATTTTTGCTTGGCCAGCTGGTAAATGTGTATTATCAAGCATAGGTTGTAATTGTAGATGATTATCACTATTTATTGCGGCAAAAGTATAAGTGTGATTTCCCATTATCGGTACTAAAGCTGAAAAAATGGGAGTTTCGTTTCCGACAGGAACAATATCTATACGGTATTTACCTTGCCCTAATGTTAAATAGGGACTAAATTGTTTAAACGAAATATTTTTAATAACCTTTTGCCCGTTTACTAAAATGTCAACTGCAGGTGTATTTGAAGCAGAGTGAAAAAACCTTATGTGTGACGGTAAAGTAGCTTCTTGTGAATCTCTTTTTTCATATGCCTGTACAAGTTTCGTAAGTGCATCATAATATTTCATATATAACTCTACATATTTTTTCGGATTATGAAATTGATAGTAACGAGCGAGTTGTTCGTAACGTGCAGCTTCTTGTCCATATTTTTCGAGTTCAGATTGAGACATGAACATTCCTCCTTTGTCATCATTAAAACTATATGTTTAGCAAGAACGAGGTTATGCGAAAAAATGGTTTTTAAAGGAGAAAATTTGTAATGAAGACGTTGAAATGCATGGTCTGAAATTCTTAAAAAATAGGGGTTTTTTAAATTATAGGCAAATACACATACGAAGTGATAATTGTCCTACATAATTTATAAAGAAATGGTAGTTTGAATTTGAGGGAAGGAGTGACGAATTGGGATGTGGTTATCCCAAAAGTGATTGGGAATGAAGTTATGAAGGATTTTGTGCTATAGTTTTTGATTCATTTTTGCAAGTGAAGGTATTAACCGGTAATAGAGCGTCGTGCCGAACTGATTAATGTGGTTAATCGGTTCTTTTTTTATTGTACTAAACGAACGGTAATGTATGTGGAATATTGGTTTCTATACAAATAATCGCTATGCATTTAGTAAGGATAATTGTCGAATTTTGTTTGAAAATATGCAATATAAAGTAGGTGAATAGGAAGGAGTTTAAAGGGAGTTTCGTCGAAGTTTACACAATGTCGGCAATTGAGCGAGGCTGGCATTATGTTAGAAAAATATTTAGTGAAGCGTTAATTTTATATAAGGGAGGGTTATTTGAGCGTATAGATAAGGGTTGGTCTTCAATTTAAGTTCTGAATTTTCTGTTTTTAAAATTGTATTTAGCACTCATTTGTATATTTTATAATAGTTTTTTGATAAATTCACTGCTTTCGCAGAGGGTTCTTTTTTATGAAAGAAACGTCAATTTTCTTCATATATATATACAAATTGGAGAAATGGGGGAGCGCTATGCGCGATTACTTAATTAAACCACTTGTTGGTCAGCCGTATCCAATGATTTCACATGGAAAAGGTGTGTATTTGTATGATCAAAACGGAAATAAATATTTTGATGGCTCGTCAGGGGCAATTACGGCAGGGATTGGGCATGGCGTAAAGGAGATTGCAGACGTTATCAAAAAACAAGCAGAGGAGATTGCTTTCGTTTATAGATCACAGTTTACGAGTGAACCAGCTGAAAAATTAGCGAAGAAATTAAGCGATTTAAGTGTAGGAGATTTGAACTGGAGCTTTTTTGTGAATAGTGGTACGGAAGCAAATGAAACAGCTATGAAAATTGCAATCCAGCATTTTCAAGAGCGAGGTATTCAAGGGAAGCATAAAATTTTGTCACGATGGATGAGTTATCACGGTATTACGATGGGAGCCTTATCAATGTCTGGGCATCCACTACGCAGACAACGTTTCGTGTCAATTTTAGAAGATTATCCAACTATTCCAGCTCCATATTGTTTTAGATGTCCGGTGCAAAAGGTATATCCGACTTGTCAGCTTGCTTGTGCGACTGAACTTGAAAGATCAATTGAAAGAATTGGAGCAGAACATATCGCAGCTTTTATTGCTGAACCGATTATCGGAGCAGCTGGAGGCGCAGTCGTTCCGCCGAAAGAATATTATAAAGTCATTAAAGATATTTGTAGTCATTATGATATTTTATTTATTGCTGATGAAGTAATGACTGGACTTGGTCGTACTGGCGCATGGTTTGCGATGGAGCATTGGGGTGTAGAACCGGATATTATGACCCTTGGTAAAGGTTTAGGAGCTGGGTATACACCAATGGCAGCGACGGTTGTAAGTGACCGTGTTCTGGAGCCGATTTTACGAGGGTCACGTTCTGTTATGAGTGGGCATACGCTAAGTGCAAATCCATTATCTGCAGCAACAGCGCTAGCTGTTATTGATTATATGGAGAAACATAATCTACCTGAAAAAACAGCTGAAAAGGGAGAGTATTTAATAAAAGGATTACAGAAAGTTCAGCAACAATCGACAATCATTGCGGATGTGCGCGGAAAAGGGTTGCTGATTGGAGTAGAATTGCAACCGTTTACAAAGGCGTCGGAACTTATTTCGGTTGCAGCTAAAAATGGTCTTCTCTTATACCAAGCCGTTTCAGGGCAAGCAGGAAAAGAAGATAGTGCACTGCTTGTGGCACCGCCAATGACAACTACATATTCCGAGTTAGATGAATTACTTTCAATTTTTGCAAAAAGTGTAGAAGAAATGATGCAAAAAGGAGGGCATAGTATCGCATGACAACTATTACGAATACATTCGATAAATTAAAAGAGATTGAGGAAGTAATTTCTTTATTCCACGATGATATGACATTAATGTTTGGGGGATTTGGGGGCATCGGATCCCCTCCATCTTTAATACAGGCGATATTAGAAAAAGGAGTTACAAATTTAAATTTAATAGGGAATGACACAGGATTTCCTGATGTAGGAATTGGTCGTCTTGTTACGAATGAAAGAGTAAAATCGTTAGTTACTTCTCATATTGGTTCAAATCCAAATGCAGGAAGACAACTAAACGAAGGAAGGTTACAAGTTGAATTTTCTCCCCAAGGAACATTAGCGGAGCGTATTCGCGCTGGTGGTGTAGGACTTGGTGGGGTGTTAGTTGATGTAGGTGTTGATACGATTGTAGAAGAAGGAAAACGTACAGTTGAAATGAATGGTAAGACATATTTAGTTGAAACAGCATTAACTGCTGAGGTTGCGATTGTATATGCGAAAAAAGCAGATCCATTTGGTAACCTTGTGTTTGACAAAAGTGCTCGTAATATGAATCCTCACGTAGCTATGGCAGGGGATATAACGATTGTAGAGGCAGAAGAAATCGTTCCACTTGGAAGTTTAGATCCAGAAGAAATTGTTGTCCCAGGAGTATTTGTAAATTATATCGTACCGTCGGAAGGAGTGAATTGGAAATGGGTATGGGCATAGAAGTGAGAGATAAGATTGCTAGACGTGCAGCGAAAGAAATACAAAATGGTATGATTGTAAATTTAGGAATTGGCATACCATCGCTTGTACCGAATCATCTGCCTGACGATATAAATGTTATGTTTCATGCGGAAAATGGAATCGTAGGTATGGGACCTACGCCAAGTAAAGGAAATGAAGACGAAAATTTATGTAACGCAGCGGGTTTGCCAACCTCTCTTATTACAGGAGCAAGTTATTTTGATAGTTGCACAGCGTTTGGGATGATTCGAAAAGGTTTACTAGATATAACAATTCTTGGTTCATTACAAGTAAGTGAGAATGGTGATTTAGCAAACTGGATTGTTCCAGGGAAACGCGTTCCAGGTATTGGGGGAGCGATGGATTTGGCACAAAAGGCGAAGCGAGTCGTTGTTGTGATGAACCATGTTGATAAATACGGAAATGCAAAAATTGTTTCGGAGTGTACATTACCATTAACTTCAAAGAAATGTGTAGATTTAATTATTACGGATATGGCAGTTATGGAAGTGACGCAGGAGGGACTTGTTTTACAAGAATTGATGAGTCCATACACAGTGGAAGATATAAAACAACATACAGAAGCAGATTTTGAAATTGGCTCTAACTTACTAGTAATTGAATGAGGGGAGATGTAATATATGGAGCAATTAAAAAAACAAGTTTGTGATTATATTGAGAGTCATGAAGAGGAAAGCGTAAAATTTTTAAAACGATTAATTCAAGAAAAGAGCGTATCTGGTGATGAAAGTGGTGCGCAGGCAATTGTGATTGAAAAATTACGTGAGCTAGGTTTAGATCTTGATATTTGGGAGCCTTCATTTTCTAAAATGAAAGATCATCCCTATTTTGTATCACCGCGTACAAGTTTTTCAGATAGTCCAAATATTGTAGCGACTTTAAAAGGAAGTGGCGAAGGGAAATCTATGATATTAAATGGACATATTGATGTCGTACCAGAAGGAGATGTGAACCAGTGGGACCATCATCCTTATAGTGGTGAGAAAATAGGAAATCGTATATATGGTCGTGGAACGACAGATATGAAGGGCGGCAATGTCTCACTTATGCTTGCGATGGAAGCAATTATTGAATCTGGTATTGAATTAAAAGGAGATATTTATTTTCAAAGTGTAATTGAAGAAGAAAGTGGCGGGGCAGGAACATTAGCGACTATATTACGAGGATATAAAGCGGATGGTGCCATTATTCCTGAACCAACAAATATGAAGTTTTTCCCGAAACAACAAGGGTCCATGTGGTTTCGCTTACATGTGAAAGGGAAAGCAGCACACGGTGGAACACGCTATGAAGGAGTAAGTGCAATTGAAAAAAGTATGTTTGTTGTAGAACATTTGAGAAAACTGGAAGAGAAAAGAAATGACCGAATTACAGACCCATTATTTAAAGGAATACCAATACCAATTCCAATTAATATTGGGAAAATTGAAGGTGGGAGCTGGCCAAGTTCTGTTCCTGATTCTTTAATTTTAGAAGGAAGATGCGGTATCGCGCCGAATGAGACTATAGAGGCAGCAAAAGAAGAGTTCGAGAATTGGATCGTTGAATTAAATGATGTGGACAATTGGTTTGTTGAAAATCCAGTAGAAGTAGAATGGTTTGGAGCGAGATGGGTTCCTGGTGAACTAGAAGAAAATCATGAGTTAATTACAACTCTCGAGCATAACTTTGTTGAAATTGAAGGGAACGAACCAATTATTGAAGCATCTCCGTGGGGGACTGATGGAGGTTTATTTACACAAATCGCCAATGTACCAACGATAGTATTTGGCCCAGGTGAGACGAAAGTAGCACATTATCCAAACGAATATATAGAAGTTGATAAAATGATAGCTGCCGCAAAAATTATTGCATGTACATTACTAGATTGGTGTGAGGTGAAAAAATGAAATACTATGAATCTTTTAGAGAACAGACGAATGGTTATACAATAGAAGGCGTTTTAGACTATTTTAATAAACGAATTCGAGTAGACCACTGCACAGGAAATATTGAGAGGATTATCCAAACAATTGACGAATTAGCAGAGAAACATTCTTTCACTAAATGTATTGTTAAAGGAAAGGGAGAGCATGTTTCAACATGGCTCTCTTTCGGTTTTTTATTAGAAGCAACGATACCACATTATTTTCAAGGTCACGATGCATACTTCTTCGTGAAATTTAATAATGATGAAAGACGAAATAGTATTCATTGGGCTGAGGAAGATACCATTTTAAGCGGTGTAAAAGCGAAAGAAGTAAAGGAAAAAATAGTTCCAGAGAAATTTCTATTAAGAAAAGCGACAGTAGAGGATGCGGAAGAATTAGCAGCTGTCTTTGGGAAAGTATTTGAAGTGTATCCAACTCCTTTAAACGAAGCGAGTTATGTAAAACAAACGATGAAAGAAGACGATACAATTTACTTTGTGTATGAATTCGAGGGGAAAATAATTAGTACGGCGTCTGCAGAAATGAATATAAAAGAAGGAAATGCAGAATTAACGAATTGTGCTACTTTACCTGAATATCGTAAACATGGGTTTATGAAAAGTTTACTAATTAAGTTAGAAGAAGAACTTCAAGAAAAATCGATTTTCTGCTCGTATACAATTGCTCGATCGCTTTCTTTCGGAATGAATGCGGCATTTCATCAGTTAGGTTATACGTATACAGGAAGATTGGCGAACAATTGCTATATTTTTGATAAGTTAGAAGATATGAATATATGGGTGAAAGATTTGTCTAAATAGTACGGTATAAAAATAGAACGGAATCGTCATGCTTATAATCGCACATAGGTATGCCGAAAATTCGGCATATAATTGCTGGATTTTCGGCAAGAGGGGGGATGACATTGCTAGCAGTTTCGACACAAGAAGTCATTGAAGCGATTTTGGGCAGTATTGATGAGGCAATACACGCAGTAGATGAAAATGGTATTACAATTTTCTATAATACTGTAGCTGCAAAACACGATGGATCAAAAATTGAAAAAGTGTTAGGTAAACATTTGTTAGAAGCGTTCCCTTCTTTATCTAGGGAAACAAGTACGTTGATGAAAGTGTTAGATACAAAAAAACCAATCGTTCATCAAGTTCAGCATTATCAAAATTTAAATGGGGAAGACATTTGTACAGTAAATACAACATTACCTATTTTTATAGATGGAAATATTGCTGGAGCTGTTGAAATCGCAAAGGATTATTCCACAGTTCAAAAACTTACGGATACAATTGTAGATTTGCAGTCGAAAATAAAGCGGTCATCTAGAAAAAAAGCAATCAAAAAGCATGTTGCATTTGAGACGATAGTGACGAATGATGCTCGGTTTAAACAGACGAAAGAATTAGCGCAAAAAGTAGCCCCAACTGATGCAAATGTTTTAATATATGGGGAAACAGGAACAGGAAAAGAGTTATTTGTACAAGCGATTCATGAAGCTTCTAAGCGGAAGAACAAGCCGTTTATTGCACAAAACTGCGCAGCTTTGCCGGAGTCGCTATTAGAAAGTTTATTGTTTGGAACGACGAAAGGTAGTTATACTGGGGCAATTGAACGAGCGGGATTATTTGAACTTGTAGATGGAGGGACATTGTTTTTAGATGAACTGAATTCAATGCCGCTCGATTTACAAGCGAAGATGTTACGTGTATTAGAGGATGGTGTTATTCGTCGAATTGGTGATAATAAGACGAGAAAAGTGGATGTTCGTGTTATTACCGCAATGAATCAGCCACCAGAAGTATGTTTAAGAGAGAATAAAATTCGCACTGATTTATATTATAGATTAAATGTGTTTTCATTATATATTCCGCCGCTACGTGAAAGAACGGAGGATGTATTATTATTAGCGTCTTATTTTTTGAATGAATATAATAAAAGTTATAAAAAAGGTGTACTTCAAATGGATCAGGAAGCGAAAGAAAGACTACAGGCTTACCAATGGCCTGGAAATGTTCGGGAGCTAAAACATACGATTGAACATGCTGTCATTATCGCAGAAGGGAATACATTAACAGCAAATTGTTTACCGCGTGCATTTCGGAAAGAGAATCTTCCAAAGAAGAAGAGAATATTACCGCTTAGAGAAGCACTTCATCAAACGGAGAAGGAATTAATAGATCAAGCGTTAATTGAAACGGAAGGGAATATATTACAAGCTGCAAAAATGTTAGGTATCCCTCGTCAAACGCTTCAATATAAACTGAGTAAGTACGACAAAACCGCCGAATAATTGGCGGTTTTTGTGTGTTTGCACCAATAAAAGAGCTTTTACATATATAAAAAGTAATGAATATGATAGTATGTATGGATTTCATACAATGCTTAAAAATATTTTTTCGCTTATGTAATAGGGTTCTCCGTACATTTACTTATCAATAAAGTAAAGTTGGCATAACTATTGCTTATATAAAGGATGAGCGTATAAAAAGGGGGAATAGCAATGTTACACGATGTATACAAACCAAATCGTCACTGGAAGGATATCGAGTTGTGGAAGGATGTTACTGAAGAGCAATGGAATGATTGGGTTTGGCAATTAACGAATACGATCAAAACGTTAGATGATTTAAAGAAAGTAATTAACTTAACATCTGAAGAAGAAGAGGGCGTTAAAATTTCAACGAAAACGATCCCGTTAAACATTACACCGTACTATGCTTGGCTAATGAATCCTGATGACCCACGCTGTCCGATTCGGATGCAATCAGTACCGATCTCGGAAGAGTTATATAAAACAAAATATGATTTAGAAGATCCGCTTCATGAAGATGAAGATTCACCAGTTCCAGGATTAACACATCGTTATCCTGACCGTGTATTATTCTTAGTAACGAATCAATGTTCTATGTATTGTCGTTACTGTACACGCCGTCGTTTTAGTGGACAAATTGGAATGGGTGTGCCAAAGAAACAATTAGATGATGCAATTGCTTATATTAGTGAAACGCCACAAGTACGTGACGTTTTAATTTCTGGCGGTGATGGACTTCTAATTAATGATAAAATTTTAGAGTATGTATTAAAAAATTTACGAGAGATTCCGCATGTCGAGATTATTCGTATCGGAACAAGAGCGCCAGTAGTATTCCCGCAGCGTATTACAGAAAACTTATGTAACATTATTAAAAAATACCATCCAGTATGGTTAAATACACATTTCAATACATCTATTGAAATTACAGAGGAATCGAAAAAAGCATGTGAAATGTTAGCGAATGCTGGTGTTCCAGTCGGAAACCAAGCAGTAATTTTAGCTGGTATTAACGACAGCGTGCCAATTATGAAAAAACTTATGCATGACCTAGTAAAAATCCGTGTACGTCCATACTATATTTATCAATGTGACTTATCTGAAGGTATCGGTCACTTCCGTGCACCAGTATCTAAAGGTCTTGAAATTATTGAAGGTTTACGCGGACATACGTCTGGTTATGCGGTTCCGACATTCGTTGTTGATGCACCAGGAGGAGGCGGAAAAATTGCGCTTCAACCAAACTATTTAATCTCGCAAAGTGCAGATAAAGTTGTGCTTCGTAACTTTGAAGGTGTAATTACAACGTATCCAGAGCCAGAGAGCTATATCCCAGGAAGAGCAGAAGGGTACTTTAAAGAAATCTATCCAAACTACGAAGAAAAACGTTCAGATGTTGGTATCGCAGGTCTTATGAGTGATAAGAAATTTAACCTTGTTCCAGACGACTTACAGCGTATGAACCGTCGTAAAGACTATGAAGATAATGACACTCATGCATCATTAAAAGATAAACGTGATAAGCGCGACCAATTGAAAGATAAAAAATATCAAGCACAAATGGCTAAATTAGAAGAGAACGACAAAAAAACTGAGGGTGATGCAGTATGAATTGTATGTGGTGTGACGGTACAGAAGCGAAAGAAAGCTTGAATACTGTATATTGGGAATTACCAGATGGTACGAAAGCCATTGAAATCCAAGAGACACCATGCATTTCTTGTTCCTCATGTGGTATGGACTATCAATCAGATCAAACTGTGAAAGAAATAGAAGATCAGTTGTTTTTAATTTATACGAAAGATTTACCAAAACAACTAACATATGAAGAATTAATGGGAAGACCAAGACTACTAAAAAGGAATTATTTCGACTTTTAACCAGCTTTTATGCTGGTTTTTTTCTTTTTTGCCTTGTATAATGTACCCAAGTTAGAAAGGTAGGGAATATTTTTGAAAAAGACATTTTACCACTATATGATGAAGCATCGTGCAGCTTTATTTAGTAATGAAATATCGAATTTAGCAGAGGCAATGTATGATGATTTAAGTTTTCCAAAGCAATCTGAAGATTATGATGAAATTAGTTCATACTTAGAGTTAAGTGGAATGCTAGAAAGTATGTCTATATTTGATGAAGCATGGGATTTGTACATACAAGAGAGATAAAAACTATATGAAATTTTTTGATGTGAAGCTAGTCTATTTGCTAGCTTTTTTTACGTTGTAAATAAATTTTCATATGATGATATTTTTTATTGAAAAAATTTATGAATATACGCTTCTGTGATAAGCGTTTTTATGTAGATTGCATATACTGTTATCAAAATCACGACGTCAAAAAAAGGAGAGATATAGATGGCAAGGAAAAAGCAACCTAAATATAACGTAGGGGACATAGTCGTGATTACGCTATATGGAACCGTTGGTAAAATCACAAATATGAAGGTTTTAGATGGAGTTTACGTATACGAAGTCAATAATCACGATGGATTTTACGTAGAGCAAACATTGCAGCACGTTTCAGAGCAAGATATGAAAAAAGGTGAAACTGAGTGGATTGAATTAAATTATAATTTCACATTTGGTGATCTCGTGCAAGTAACAGGTTATGATAAAGATGTGTTTCGTATTGTTGGTTTTCGTACAGAAGTATGGAGATATAAAAATGACGCATGGGAAGATACAATATATGAATTGTCACGAATTACGGATGGTGAATGGTTAGAAGCGGATGAATCAGATTTAACGTTACTTGCCAATGCTCAAACGGCAAATGCAATTTTGAAGAAAATGAAACAAGATAAAGCTGGCATGAATAAATTAGATTTAGGAAAATTAAAGTCAATTAACAACTCAAAAAAAGTGAGTGTTAAGACAAATCGTCAAGAAATCATTGATGGATTACTTGATATTTATAACGATTACCAATTGTTATTTGATACATTTAAAGATGAAGAATACAAAATTGTTATGGATGTTGTTCATAATTATTTAGTTAAACTGACAGAGAGAAAATAGTTAACTAGAAAGAGAGAATGAATTGAACAACAACATATGCAGTATAAGGTATGCCTACAATTATTAAAAAAATAAAAAGCCATTTAACAAGAGAGTCTGCCCATTGATCTTCATGCATGAACTCTTCTTTTGTTTGCCCTACTTCTTGCTTTACTTCGTATTGGTATTCCATAATTATTTCCCCCTTTTTGATAGCTTGTACTACCATCGTATGCACCTCGTCCAAAGGATATGACCTATAAAAAAAGAAAAACTATTTTTCTAATCTCATATACATAATTTTGAGATTTTTTCATAAAACAGAAATAAAGGAGTGATGCTCATGAAGGAAATTGAAGTCGTAATTGATACGGAAGAGATTGCGGAGTTTTTTTATGAGCAACTAATTGAAAGAGGATACGTTCCAAAACGAGAAGAAATTGAAGATCTCGCAGATATTACATTCGAGTATTTATTAGAGAAATGTATGATTGATGAAGTTTTTGATGAAGAAGATGAGTGAAAGTAACGACGGGCTTAACTCGTCGTTTTTTACTCTTTACAAACTTGTCACAAACATAGCCGACAATTATTGGTATAATTAAAAGAAAATTTTACTCAAGAGGTGAAGGGATGTTCAAAAAAATTATTGATTCTTTATTAGGAAAGAAAAAATATCGTTCGTATTCAAGTAGTGATTATCGTCATAGAGGGCGCTCATATTCAAGTAGCGATTATAAACGACGTTCATCTGGTTATGGGCATCAACATTATAAAAGAAAACGTAAAAGCCGTAGTTTCTTTTCAAGTAGCTGATGAAATGGCGTCATGTACTAGCTTTATTTGATAGACCACTGCGAAAAAATACAATTGTTGCAGGACGTTATAAAATCGAATCAGTAATTGGAATGGGTAGTTATGGGGTTACATATGTCGTTAATGATTTACAAATAAATAGATATAAAGTCTTAAAACAATTAAGACAAAGTAAACAAAGATATGAGTCTGGTAGAAAATCATTTGAACAAGAGAAAATGATTTTGCAAACATTAAATCATCATGCAATTCCTAGTTTATACGATCATTTCGTATGGGAGAAAAAAAGCTTTTTTGTGATGGAATATATGCCTGGTAAAAATTTCGAAGATTATATTTTCTTAGATGGGCATGTATATACAGAACGTGAAGTTTTAAAAATTTTATATGAAATATTAGAAATTGTATCGGTGTTTCATAGTGTAGGTATTATTCACCGAGATTTACGCATTCCAAACATATTAATGAAAGAAAACCAAATTAGTATTATTGATTTTGGATTGGCTAAATTGAAAGGTGAGGGTGATGAACGAGCTACAACTTATGAAGGTGAACAAGCTTTGATGCGAGAAGTTCATTTTCGTAGCGACTTTTATGCGCTTGGTCATTTCTCATTATTTTTATTATATGCAGGCTATGAATCTAATGAAAAACATGAAAAACCATGGTATGACGAATTAACTTTGGAAAATTATAATCGTGAAATGCTTATGCGAATGTTACAAATAAAATCGCCGTACTATGAGAATGTACAAGATTTAAAAAAAGATGTAGCTTTTGCTTTAGAAAGGATGGAGGTTCCATGTTTCAAAAGTTTTTAGCAAGCGTTGGTATTGGTAGTACAAAAGTAGATACAGTTCTTGAAAAAGATGAGTATATTGTTGGAGAAGAGATACTAGGGAAGGTTCATATAACTGGTGGTTCAGTTAGCCAACAAATTGAAAGCATTTACTTAACGTTATCAACATCATATGTACGAGAAGTGGATGATAAAAAAGTAACAGCAACATATGATCTAGAGCGAGTTCGTTTAACAGAACCTTTTTCTGTTGAGCCGAATGAAAAGAAAGAAATTCCATTTTCATTTAAGGTGCCAGTTGAAACGCCACTTACACTTGGAATGAAAACAGTTTGGGTGCATACAGGTCTTGATATTAAACGCAGTATAGATCCAAGTGATCGTGATTATATTCAAGTGTTGCCAAATGCACTATTAAATAGTGTGTTAGAGAGTGTAAATCAATTAGGTTTTAAAGCGCGTCATATAGAATGTGAAGAATTACCGTATCAATTACGTAAGCAAGTTCCATTTGCACAAGAATTTGAGTTTGTTCCTGTTTCCGGACAGTATTATGGGAAATTAGACGAACTAGAATTATTAATCTTGCCAAGTGCTTACGATCGCCTAGAGATTATTATGGAAGTTGACAGAAAATCTCGTGGATTAGCAGGTTTATTTGCAGAAGCGCTGGATCTTGACGAGAAAGTGATTCGCTTTACAGTAACAAATGAAGATATTCCAACGATGAAAGAAAAAATTAACAATTATATTTTTTAATAAACTATGCATAAAAAAGAAATGGAGAGGAAAACTAAAACAACCGCTCCATTTTTTTGCATAGTGAGGTTATGTATGTGAAACGATATCGACATTTATACTTGTTAAGTTTTACGCTACTCATTTGTTTTGTCGTATTATCACTTTCGTATCATACCGCTTGTATTGAGAAATTTGACAATATAGTCGCGCATTTTATTCAAAGTTTTCGAAACGACTATTTGACAGCCTACTTTACTTGGGTGTCTTTTATTGGTTCTAAAAGAGTATATTTTCCGTTACTCATTATTCTTGTAATGTACTTTCTCGTTAGAAAAAAATTGCTTAGTGCATTACTTCTAACAATTAATTATTATGGATCTCGTTATTTAAACAGTATGCTTAAACTATGGTACGAACGAGCAAGACCTGATGTAACGCAGCTTGTTACTGCAACTGGATATAGTTTTCCGAGCGGTCATACGATGAATGCTACTGCTTTTTTAGGATTTATTGCATACGTCACGATTACAGAAGAGCGTATTACATTGCATAAAAAATTGTTGATTATTTTTATAGCAAGCTTTGTTGTATTATCTATTTCAGTTAGCCGAATATATCTTGGCGTTCACTATCCATCTGACATATTAGCAGGCTGGGCAGCTGGCGGTAGCTGGCTCGTTTTATGTGTTATATTTCATAAAGCGTTCATTAAAAAAGAACCTATGTCATAATAGGTTCTTTTTCCATTGGTTCAACATGAATATGTGCATGGTAAATGCCAAACTTTTTCCGAAGCATAGCCTCGATGTTATCAGTAATACAATGACTTTCACCAACATCCATACGAGCATCTACTTCGATTGTAATATCAACGTACGTTTGATTCCCATACATACGCGCTCTAATATCTACGATGTTTTCCACACCACCAATATGTTCAATAGCATCAGCGTACTCTTCCATCTTATCTGGATCGATTCCATCCGTTAGCATATGAGAAGCTTCTACGAAAATCTCCCATGCGGTTTTACAAATAATAAGGCCGACAAGTAGAGCTGCAATCGGATCTAAAATAGGCATTTGGAACTGTGAACCGACAATACCTACTACTGTACCAATACTTACGAGAGCATCTGATAAATTATCCTTTGCAGCGGCCTCTAATGATTTGCTTTTTGTTCGAGCTGCAATCTTTTTCGTATACAAATATACAAAGTACATAACGACAGCAGAAAATAAAGCAACCCATGCAGCAAGGACGTTAGGCGCTGCTTGTTTCGGATTTAAAAAAGATTGAATGGCACTAATAACAACTTCTAATCCGACCGTTGCCATAATAAAAGAAGCAACCAGTGATGCAATTTGCTCCGCACGCGAATGCCCATATGGATGATCTGGGTCACGAGGTTTACGAGAGATTTTTAGACCAATTAATATCGCCAAAGAAGCACCGATATCCGTTAAGTTATTTAAACCGTCAGCACGTAATGCGCTAGAGAGGGTAATATAACTGATGATGATTTTCATAGAGGATAAAAATATGTAGGCCATAATGCTGACAATCGCACCTTTATCAGCTTCTTTATGAGAAAGAGTATCCATTTTAATCACTCACCTTTCTGCAAGGAATTTCTTTCTATAAATAGAGTATCAAACGAAACTCGTGTGGGTCTATACAAACATTGTTGACGTTTTATAGCTTTTTAAGAAGTGGATAACAAAGTTTCGTGAAGGAAAAATATGTTGTAAGGTGCAAAGTTAGGGTGTGAAATTAATTGGGATTGATTTACAATTAAAGGGTGGGGGTAAGCGGATGAAAAAACAAATATTTTTCTTACTATGTTTTGTTCTTACAATAACTGGGTGTAATTCATCAAATATCGAGAATGTGAAGGAACATAATATTTCTAAAGTATCCATATCTACTTTTAATGGCTTCGGTGGATTAAATGAAAATTATTTTCTAAACGTAGAAGACAAACAAATAATCAGTGGAATTAATAATATGTTTAGTGACATGAAAAAACAAAAGAGAAAAGGTGAAATACCACAATATGATATACTAATTACATATGAAAATAGTGATACGAAGGGTATACATTTATACCTTGGAGATGAAGGAGAAAGGAGTGTAATTATGTACATTGGTCATGAAGACACAGCATATTACACTTCTGAAGATATGACGAAACAACTACGAAAGATAATTGTGAAAAAAGAGAAAACCCTCTGAAAAATATTTTTCAGAGGGTTTTCATCTTAGTATGCTTCTAAAAACTCAGTAACTTGTTCTTCAGTTTTTGCGTTAGCACTATGTAAGTGGCCTAGCTTCTCATCATTTTGATATACAAGTAAACTTGGAATACCCATTACTTGATACTCCTCAGCGATACTTGGGAACTCATCTTTATTAATAGAATACCATTCAAACTTATTGAACTCTTCCATTACATCCCCGATAAAATTGTCCATACGTACGCAATCTGGGCACCATGTAGTAAAGAACTTAACAACTACTGGCTCCTCACTTGCGATGATGTCTTTGAATTCCTGTTCAGATTTGATTTCTTTCATGTTTTGTTTCTCCTTTTTCACTATCAATATTTTTGGTTGTTTAGCTGGTGTATTTGCTATGAAATGAAAACTTCTAACGAGAGTTTTTCTTTTCGAATAATTCGTTAGCAAATTGATCCACCGCAGTTTCTTGAAGTCCTGGTATAACATGTGAGTAGGTATCCAGTGTGATTCTACTCTTTTATTTCCTAGTCGTTCATTTGCTATTTTCAGATATGCATCTTAATTCTAGAAATGAATATTAGGAACCTCACTTTTCTTTATAAGCTTTTTCGTGAGCTGTGTCAAACTTCTGAAATTATAAGGTTACTATTATAAGTAGGATAAATTGAATTGTATTCATGTTAGCCATTACTATAACATTCTTTTTCTCAGATATTTTTATGAGATGTTTATGAAGCAGCAATAAAGTAATGTCGGATAAAACAAGCAATCTTTTTCCAGCACTTAGAGAATGTAAACGGTGGATGATCATTACTCATAAATTTTATGAGTGAATTGAACAACAAGCAGGAAATTCAAAAATTGATGTAGGGGATGCATGTATGAATTTAAAGGAATCGTTATAAGAACTTATTCGTGAAGTTGTGAGAGAAGAGGTTAGGGCGGCGTTAGCTGAGTTCCAGCAACAATCACAACCAAATAAAGTAATGTGGATGAAAGAAGTGCGAGTAACAAGAGGGAGAATTGCTGCACTGTATAGAGCGAAAGAAAAACATGATGTGGAACGAGAAAGGAATCGTAAGAACATCTTAGGAATTATTCAGCGGTTAAGAAGTCAGGCGGTTAATGTAGATGTGGTAGAAAGAGATCATTATATTATTCTTTCAGAGGGGGGAATTAGGATGTTGAGATGGATCGTAAAGAAACTGTTTTCAAAAAACGCCCACCCTGCATTGTTTTTGAGAAACAAGAAGGTGAGCTTAAACGAAACGAATTGGATTTGTGAAAATTGTGTCCAAATTAAGCGTGAACAGGGTATTGAAAGAAATGACTATACCATTTGCATCTTATTCCATAAATAACAAAGTTGGTGAGCTTCTGATTCAAGTGCTATTAAATGATCATTATTAATAGAGTTATTCGTATACATTCTGTTCTTTTGGATGTTAAGGACCGTATAATTCACATCGTTATGTTCATTTGAAAATGTTGATTCATTTAATAACGTCAGTGTTGAGTTGATGTTATATTTATCAATTCGCTCTTTTTTTCCTTTGAAAAACAGTTTAATAAGATGCGGCTCATCATTAATGAGCAAACCGAGTTCAGGTGATGAGCGGACGATTAAATTATCTGATAACCAATGTGATTTACCTGGATCAAACCAAGAGACGTCTTTGTTTTTAATAAATTTTTTGTACTGCTTTATAACATCAATATAGTTTTGCTTTTTCTTCTGGTCAACAGTTTGTATTAATGTTTCAAAATATTCAAAAGGTAGTTCGTTTTTATGAAATTTAATAATAGTTTCTCGTAATTGTTTCCAGTAATCAAAAACTGGGTGATATTCAGGTTGAGATTTTAGATTCTTTACAAAATTTGTTTTTGCTGCACTACTTTTCAGTGTGAAGTCTAAAAATTGTGTAAGTCCCACCTTAATTTCCGCCATGTTACACCCCCTTTCCAAACATTACTAATTCGATATTGAAAAGGGAAATCCTGCATTTTTAAGGAGGTGAACTAGATGCTAGAAAAATCGATGTTCATGCACAATGGCCATTGTAAAGCTGATCCAGAAATGCCAATTAATTTTATATATTTAGCCAAGGTGCGTGAATTTCGTGCCTTTTGTGTTTCTTATTGAGTATTGCTAATACGAAAAAAGGTCCTGTTGTTTCCAACAGGACCTTTCCTAAAATGGCAAAGAGTAACTCTTACCTTACTCTTCTCGTATATAATACCTGAAAAAGATAGATGTGTATACAACAAGAAATTCCAATATAATTATTCGAATATAGTGTTTAAAAATAATAAGGTGGGATTTAAAATAAGGAATTAAATTACAAATGTTGATTTATCAATTGGTTTGAATGTTTTTCTATCAACTTGTAGTAAATAAAGTGATATTGAGATAATAAGATATGTAATTTTGCATACCGGATTGTAAAGTTGAATAAGGGTGTACATGATCTAAATGATACGGAAGTTGAGGAGAGTAATACTGAAATTTCATTAACTTGTTTACTGTGTGAAATAAATTCATTTGAATAGAAGCAAAAATAGAGGTTTGCCTTAGACATTTATGAAGGTTAAGAATATTTATAACGAAAGGAGTAAAATACACAGGTCTGATTTTTGTAATGATGGAGGGAATTGTTGTGGACATAACTCAAAGTATGGCACGAATCGTGGTTAATGGGAAAGATCTTCTGTTTCGTTCAGTTAGAACTTCTGTATGGAATCAAGGGCCTGTAAATGATTTAATTGTTTCGACAAACCTGAGAGTTGAGGAGCTTTATCAGTTTATGTGGTCGCAAGTGCCAGTTATGCTTGCGATGTATTTTCTTCAGGGTGCGGACTTAATGAGGTTTGCTAGAATTATTGGGATTAATCAAAGTGTAACAGGAGAATACATTTATCATTTCTCTTGGGGGTAAAACGAATTTATAGTAGCTTAACAGCTGCTTTTTTATTTTGTAAGGAATTTTAGGAGATGATGCATATGAGGTTAGGAAAATAAGATTAGAGTGTGATATAGGTAATTTATTACTATGTTTAAAGTTCGTAAAGATACTCAGTGACTTTTCTTAATACAAGGGGTTTTACAAACTAATGTATAAAAGTATATATACGAAAAATGAAATGAATCGAATTTTGATTATGACTAATATCCTTTCCATGAATATTGCGATTTTAAAAAAGTAAATAGGGGGACCGCTTTTTTGTCCCTCTGTTTTTTTAATATTATCCACAAATAGTTCCAGTTGCTATACCAGTTAGAGCAAGCCTTACTGGGACCGTATCTATAACTGTATTTGTAACAGTATTGATAACAGAAACAGTTTGAATTTTTAACAGGTAGATGTGTGAGTGAATAGGATGAAAGTAATTACTTAATGTTGGGATAGGTTATAAATGGAGAACCAACTAAAAGAAATATTTGGTGCATTGATAGCAGCTATAGGTACAATAACTTCCGCTATTGGAAGTACACCGTTCTATTTTATAAGTAGTAATGTAAGGGAGGATTTAAATATATATGGAAACACATTACAAGCAGTTGGTAACGCTTTAGAGGCTGATGGTCAAGGAGAAATATCTCTTGAAAAAATCGGAAATGAAATTCAATCAATTGGTAATGTAACTGTAATATCTGGATTGGTTATTGAGTTTAAAGATGAAACAAAAATAAAATTAGTGATTGCTGGGAATTGGACACAGGCTTTAGGAGGACTTACAGCATTAGCAGATGAATTTGAAGATGCTTCAGATAAAGATGAATCTTTTAATATTGTAGGAAACTTATTGCAAGCTATAGGGAATTCATTGCAGGCAATTGGAGGGATTTATGAACTGAAAAGTATTAGAAGAGAGCGGCAGGATAGTAAAGACGAACTAGTAAATGATACGGAGGGGAACTTAGACAATCAAGTAAATAGTGAGCTGGATAAAAAGAAAGAAGGACAGTCAATAGATACCATAGGCAGTTGGATCCAAGCTGTAGGTTCTGTATTTTCATTAATTGGACAAATACGTGAAGAAAGTGAGGAATTAGAAGGGAGCGATTGATAGACTAGCTTAAAAAATAAAATTGTAACTATCTTTTAAAATAATAAATGGTGATTTTTACTTTTTTTGATGAACCATTTTTATATAAAAATCATATAATATGTTGTAGGACAAGTAACCAGCTTATAAACTATTAAATACTCAATGAGATTACCTTTTGTATATCTTCGCATCTACTGATTCAGATGCTCTTTTTTATCGAACAAAACGCCCATTATGATAGGAGGTTAATAATGGGGATGACATTAGAGGAATTAGAAAAGTGTTATATTAAAGCCTTAATTGAGGGAGCAGAGTACGTAGCTGTTCAGATTGAAATGGATGGATTTCAAAGTGATGAAGTAATTATTAACGACAAATATAATATAGATTCTGAATTAAAGTATTATAAGAAAACATACAATGAAAATTTAGAACATAGATGGACCCCAGGGATTCGTATTATAGGTTTTGCATATGGCTATTCGTTCTCAGAAATTCTACATGAATTAGGATTGCTAGTGAAGTAATGATTAAACAAATAGCAGTTATTGTACGTGATGCCGTGATTTTAATGGCGTCTTTTTTTGTTGTGAAGGAAAGATAAAAATAAAAAAGAGAGCTTAAACCCTCTTTTTAATAAATACCTAACTTTTATGCACAGATTGGAATCCCTAATGCTATTAAAGTCAATGCTACTTGAAGTGAAAGTTCTAATCTCGCAATTTCGATTCCAGCAACTGATACCACTAAAAGAGGTTGTCCATTAACGAACAAAACACAACTTTCCATGCTTACACCTCCTTTCTAGTAATCTACTACAGTATATGAATTAAATTTAAAAATGTTATATATTAATAGATTAATTTAATAAAATTGATAAATTAATCTATTATATAAAGTGACTTTCAATAGTCTAACAGCTGCCTTTTTGTCACCTTATAAAAAGGATATGAATATATTGGTAGTATATAAAAGCATAGGAGTGATAGATATGTTTTTTGCAAAGTTACGTGGTAGAAATGAAGTCCCACCAGTAGAAACAGACGCTCGAGGAGAGGCTTTCTTTAAATTAAGTCGGGATGAACTTAGCCTAAAATTCAAGTTGGATCTATTCAATATAGAGGATGTAACAGCTGCCCATCTGCATCTTGGAGCAAAAGGAACGAACGGTCCTGTGATAGCTTTTTTATTTGGACCAATAACAAATCCGGTTTCAATAGAGTGTGCAACGCTTACGGGAATGATTACTCAAGAAGATTTGGTTGGGCCGTTAGCGGGTCAAACATTATCTACTCTTGTAAATGAAATCATATCTGGAAACATTTATATTAATGTTCATACAGTACAACATCCTAATGGTGAAATTCGTGGACAATTGAATTATTGCTAAGAAATTATAGTAGTGAAAAATAAAGCATCCGTTTAGGGTGCTTTTATTTTGTGGAGGATGTATAGATAGATAATTTACCTTTAATAATCTTAAAAATTCATTTGTATAGTTTCGAAAGTAATCGAATTGAATTAGAAATAGTGAATTTTTTATCTTTTTAGTTTGTAAAGTAATTATCGAAAACTTGTAAATGAAATGCCCCTCCGAAAATTAAATTAGTATTAGTAGATAAACTTTGTAAATGAAATATGAAAGTGTAAGAGATAATAGAAATTTTTAAACCTAATCAAAGCTAATAGACTAACTTTCAGCACCCACTGAAATAAAGAATCATAACATAATTTGTAATAACTTATATAAAAGTGAGCTGAAAAAAATGTTTTATTCGTATTTTTATTCTCAAGCGGGTATGCGACCAGCATATGGTACATCTATAACGTATAGCGGAGCACAAAGTACAGTTCAAGCTGTTCAACAAGCGTTACAAATGCAACAACAAATACAAATGCAGCAACAAGGTATCCAGCCGTATTATTCATCTATGGAGTATTTTTATCCAGTGCAACCTATTACACCATATGGAAGTTCTTTTCTTACGATCCCATACGGAACTGTATTTAACCTATAAAGTGAAAGTTTAATTAGTTCGGGGCAAGCATCCCAAACCGATTATTAGGCCTTACCAATCGGGCATATACGGGGCACAAGGCCCCCACCTAACTTTCTCGCATGTGCCGAATTGTGAGGTGTGAGCCTTGTTTGTCACAAATGGCGAGATGAAATTGTGTATATGTAAGCGTCAATTAGTCGTCACATATAATTTGTAAATAACCCATGAGATAATCGCCGTACATACTAAAAGTAGAGTTTTTGTTGTAAGAAGATACCGATTAAAGAAAGAATGGGAATTATCTAATCATGACACATGATGGTTAATGGCTTTGTATGAAAGGATACATGAATATTTATTTATACGGACGAAACAAACTTCCAAGTCTTACTTGAACAAGGTCGAGATACAACAAAGAAGTCCTATCTGTGGTTATATCGTACAGGACGATTGTCATTTGACAATCAACCTACAAGAGCAGGTAAACATCCGAATCGTTTTTTACTGGCTTTGAAGTATATTTACAGTCATAACATCTTATATTTTGTTTATAATTGTAAATAGTTATTTGAATTTATAAGAGTTATTTCTTTTTTTGTAAATAAAAATATAAAAAGGAAAAATAATGCAACTTTTTAACTCGCTTATTCGTGTTATATGTGAAAGGAGGAGGGGGATGGAAATTGAAGAAATATATAAGATTTATATCAACGATGTGTACCGGTATTTATTTTCCCTTTCTCGTAGCCATCATGTAGCGGAGGACTTGATGCAGGAGACTTTTTATCGGGCGTATCTTTATCTAGAAGACTATGAAAACCAAAAGGTAAAATCATGGCTTTTTAAAGTGGCATATCATACGTTTATTGATTTTGTTAGGAAAGAGAAAAAAGTATCTTTTGTAGGAACGGAGGAATTAGAGGCAATTCAAGCAGGTGAATCTACAGAAGAGTATGTAGTCGCAAAAAATAGTTATGAAAAACTAATTCAGATTATTCATACTTTGCCGGTGGTAGAGGCGCAAGCTATTTTATTATGTGATGTACATGAATTAACGTACGAAGAGGGTGCTTCTGTATTAGATTTAAAGTTAAACACGTATAAAAGTCACATATTTCGCGGGAGAAAGAGATTAAAACAATTATTAAAGGAGGAAAAGAGTCAAAATGACAAATGATAAACCTCATTCCGAACAAGAAGATTATAAAGAATTGTTACAAGAAGCTCTTCAGCAAAGGCCTGCTTCTCTTCCTGATGGAAAACAGGAACAAGTGTTGAAAATAGGAAAGAAAAGAGCGCGTATTACGAATGTTTTAATTGTATTTACTTTTTTATTACTTATTCAACCTATATTGTATATATCTACACTCGCATACTATGTATTTGCACCTACAAACGCAATGGAGATACGGAATGTAGTAAATCAAACGTTAAGTGTAACAGAACCAAATGTATTTTTGAAAGATAGGGACATGGAGCAATCATTGTTACCGCTTAGTTTACAATTGCATTTTGATTTGTATAAAAGGGTAGGGAAGAAAGATATTCGAATAGGAGAAGAGAAAACAGATTATGTATTTAGTAGAGCAACGAGAGTAAGCCGTGAATATACAACAGATGAAAAAATTCCAGAAATCCCGTATATAGATAACGAGGTATTGTCTCATCCTAATAATTATAATGCGTCCTATAATAGTAGCGAAGAAGCGCAGGTATTAAAGGGTCTTCCACAAGAATCTGTAGTAGAAGCATTTGTATCTTTTAGAGAATTATTGAGTGTACAAGAGGTAACGAATATGTATCCTACTATTGATATTGTGTGGTATGCCGTTAATACAGGATTAGAGGAGAAGCAAACGAATGACGAGGGTATGTATGTTGCCCCGGTTGGCTTTCCGGCAGATATGATTTCAAGGCCAAGTGGTGCTTTTGTAAGTGATTCACCTCATGAGGAACAATTTATTGATGTGTTAAAGTCATTACAGAAGCATGAAAATTTAGCAGTGAAGCTATCTAGAGCGAAAGTATTAGAGTTGTCAAAGCGTATTTCTTTCCTTGAAAAAAATGGGGTAAAAACATATGGGGCAGTTGTAACAGGACCTAAAGCAGAAGTTGAAAAATTGATGAGCCACGAAAAAGTTAGAAAATTGAAAGTAGGTGAAGCGAGATTATGGAATTGGCATTCTTAAAAAAAAGAAAGAATCATATTTATAAACAGGAAACGTGGATGGGGATTATTTCATTAATTATTGCCTTTCTAGCGTTATTGTATTTAAACATTATATTGCTTATTCAAGAAACATTTATAGGTAAAGGTTTTCTGCAAATAGTTGGTATTGGATTGGTTTGCTCAGTCGTAGGTATGATTACAAAAAGCAAAAGTCGGAAATATGCATTGTGGGCATGTAGTTTATATCTTTTTATGCTGCTGTTTTCTATATTTGGATTTATGTTAGGTTGGATGATAAGCTTTGGGCCATAAAAATGTGTGAAAGAGCGAATGTAGATTCGCTCTTTTTTTATGTATAAAAGTAAAATAGATAAGAGAAGAGCCTATCAAATTTGAATAAAGAGCACTATACATCTAGATTGTGGTTTTGTGGGGATGTTATGTGTATATAAATAGGCGACAAGTATAGGACTAAAGTAATAGCTCGTCCAAACATTATGAATCTCTTTTACATAATATGGAGTAATAAGCATGAAAGGGGAACTAGTATGTCTTGCTATTACTACTGTAAGTATTGTAAAGAGTATAAAAAGAAACAGCATGACTGTTGTAAGAACACTAGTAAGTGTAATGACAACAAGGATAAGCTTGTTAGGGCATCAGCATTTAGAGCTAGAAATACGGTGGATCAAACGGTTCCTGCCAATACTTTTGTAAAGGTATTGTTCCAAAATGAACAATTTGATTTAGCAAATGAGTATAATCCAGCAACGTCCATTTTTATTCCAAAGACTAAAGGAGTTTACTCAATTATAGGAACGATTGGTTTTTTTCCAAATAATCTTAACTTAAATTATAGAGCACGCGTAGAAATTCGTGTGAATGGAAACGCAGCAATAGCTATAGATAATGACTTTTTCGGTCCAATAAGTTTTGGGAATGTAGTAAGTGTTTCGACGATTATTCAATTGAATGAAGGAGATCAAGTTGAGGTTTATGCACAAAGTAGCATAGACGGAGTGTTAAGTCCTTCAGAAGATGGCTCACATTTTGAAGCTGCGAGATTCCCTTCTCCAATAAAATAAAGTCGAGTATATAGAAGATAGAGTGTAATCCTCACCGTAATGGTGGGGATATTTTATTCTATTGAAAAGAGTAACAGTTTGTCCAAACTATTTTAATCTATGTTACATAGAATGTAATAATAAATTTAAAGGGGGACTTACTACGTCTTATTATTATTGTAAGTATTGTCAAGGCTACAAAAATAAAAGTCATGATTGCTTTAGAAAAAATAGTCTATGTGATAGAAAGTATGTAAAAGTGAATTGTTGTGAGGATAAGAAAGAAAAGCTTGTAAGGGCGTCTGCATTTAGAGCTGTTAATACAATGAATCAGCCTGTCCCGGAAAATACTTCTGTTAAAGTATTATTTCAAAATGAACAGTTTGATTTAGCGAATGAATATAATCCAGCAACATCTATTTTTATCCCGAAGACTAAAGGGGTATATAGTGTATTAGGGAATATAACATTCTCCCCAAATGATTTTAATGTAAATTACAGAGCTAGAGTTGAAATTCGTGTGAATGGAAATCCGGCAATAGCAATTGATAATGATTTCTTTGGGACTGGGGTATTTTTTAATAATGATGTTTCAGTAACTTCTATTCTTCAATTAGAAGCAGGGGATTCAGTTGAAGTTTTTGCTCAGAGTAGTGTTGCTGGAGTGATTGTTCAAAATGTTAATGGTTTTAATACAGTTCACTTTGAAGCTGCAAGATTCCCTTCTCCAACTGAATAATGAAGACAATAAAATACTTTTCAGTAGGTTTAGTTAATCCCCTTCACCAAATGGTGGGGGATTATTATTGTTTTTCTAAAATATATAAGTAAATAGGTTAAATGTATTTTATTTCAGGAGCATTTCGCATGCTTGGATGTATTGATGAAAGTGAAAATAAAAACGACAATGAGGTACAACATAAAAAAATGAAAGAGAAAGTTTCAAAATTATTTTTTGCAGTTTTGGGGTGGAAAGGGCTATCTTATTTTGAGTAGTAGATCTTCTGCAGGTAATAAAAAGAGTACAATGAAACAGGTACTATGGTAGTGAAAGTTCTTTCGCACTAAATTTGCTAGTCGTCATATGGAATAGAAAAGACATATTTAACATATGTTTGTGCAGGTATTACTTAATGTACGGAAAGAAATAGCATTAAGGCGATTGTGGTATATATAAATAAAATAAACCCTAAGATAAGTAGTATTGGATGTAACTTGAACATATTTGCCCTCCTTGAGTATATAAAGAATTTTAATACATCTTTAGTTAATTTAGAAGGGGAATTTCAAATTCTTAAAAATCGAAAGAAAATGCAAGGGTTATAGTGAATGTATAATAAATAAAGAAGTATTGTTGAGTGCACATTGATTAAAGTGTTTATAAGCAGCGGGTGAGTTTACCACTCATGAAACATAAAAATGTACAGGTTTATATGTACAAAATGAGGGATAAATAAAAAAGAGCATACATACAAAGTACGCTCTAAAGAAAGATAGGTTTTATGAGTGGATAATCTCCATACGATAATATATGCTCAGTTAATAAAAACGTGTAAAAAATCAATAGATTATCAATGGAATCTCATGTAATGAGTAATTTTAGTCTATTACCAGAGTCGTCTAGCTAACTAAATTGTAAGGATTGTGAATAGAACAGACTAACAATTGGATAATGATCGCACTTCAGTTTCGTATTTCTTATATTTTGGATATTGTGTAATAGTTTGACATTTAGGTGTGGACAGTTGATTAATTATAGAAACATTTGTAATTACCTCGTTACAAGGACCGAAAAATGTAACTTTTAGTTTTGAATTTGGTGGAACTTTGAGCACGATAGGTTTTTTTTCCATGAAATCAGCTCCTAAGATGCAGTATGGTATACTGCGCTTTTTCGTTTAGATTATAAAGACGTATTAGTATAATATGAAATTTTAGTTGATTTGATAATGGTATGGAGTTTTATGATGTGATCAGAATGTAAAAATTGTATATTTTGAAAAATAATATAGGTTCTCTTTATTTATATTATAGATAGCTAGTATTAAGTATCTATAAGTAGTTACATGTTTTTCGGGATACGTAAATGGTCATATTTCTGGTACATAGTAAGATGACCTTTACTATTTGAACAAAAAGAATATGATACATAGTTTTTCAAATGAAATGAATTACATGTGGAAAACACATTGTTTACACAAGTACACTGTATTGTTATTCCTGTAGAATAATAAAAGTGAGGTATTTTGAATTGAAAAAGAAAAAGCTATTTTTAGGAACAATTATTTCATGCGTAGTACTGGCATTATCTGCATGTGGTTCCTCAGACAACGTAGTAACATCGAAAGTAGGAAATGTTACAGAGAAAGAGTTAAGTAAAGAATTAAGACAAAAATATGGGGAAAGTACTTTATACCAAATGGTGTTAAGTAAGGCGTTGCTAAATAAATATAAAGTTTCAGATGAGGAAGCAAAAAAACAAGTAGAAGAAGCAAAAGATAAAATGGGTGACAACTTCAAATCGACTTTAGAGCAAGTTGGATTGAAAAATGAAGATGAATTAAAAGAAAAAATGAAGCCAGAAATTGCATTTGAGAAAGCGATTAAAGCGACTGTTACAGAAAAAGATGTAAAAGATAACTATAAACCAGAAATGAAGGTAAGTCACATTTTAGTAAAAGATGAAAAGACTGCTAAAGAACTGAAAGAGAAAGTAAGTAATGGTGAAGACTTTGCGGCTTTAGCGAAGCAATACTCAGAGGATACTGGTTCAAAGGAACAAGGCGGAGAAATAACTGGTTTTGCTCCAGGGCAAACGGTGAAGGAATTTGAGGAAGCTGCATATAAATTAGATGCAGGACAAGTAAGTGAGCCAGTAAAAACAACTTATGGTTACCATATTATTAAAGTGACAGATAAAAAAGAATTGAAGCCATATGATGAAGTAAAAGATCAAATCCGTAAAGATTTAGAACAGCAAAGACTGCAAGATACAACAGGCAAATGGAAACAGCAAGTAGTCAATGATTTATTGAAAGATGCTGATATTAAAGTGAATGATAAAGACTTTAAAAATACATTTGAATTTCTAGAAAAGAAATAATGACTGTAATTAGAAAAGGGAACCTATATAGATTCCCTTTTCTAGTTAGTGTGTGAGTTATAAATAGATAGTAAGACAATACAATATTACATTTAAATATTAAGAATTACAATGGGAATTTATGTAATTGTTTTAAGGTGGAATGATCATTACTTCATAAAATATTGATATTATAATGTTTTCTTTTTTTAATTTCATTAAATATAAAACGAATTTATTAATTTTATCCCGCTATTTACAGGCAGTTTGATTGGCGTGGGCTCATTTTTAGTGGGAGGATGAACAAAACCTTAATTGATTTAAATTTTACTTGATTGTAGTGGATAAACATAATTTGCAGAATGAAACATACAATATTATTGAAAAAATATTAATGCTAAATGAATTGAAAAGCAGAACATTCTATTAAAATGGATGTTCTTTTTAGTATGAAATTTTCAGGGGAAAGAATGAATACTTTTAAGTGAATTATTGAATAGATAAATAAATTATATAGGGGGAGAAAATGTGAAAGTAATTTTTCAAAGAGAAGGCGGAGGGAAAATTTTTGAGTCGTATGATGAAGATATAAGTAACCTATTAGCTATTTTAAAAGAAACGAAAGGGATTAAGATCGGAATGGTAGATTATGAGGTATTAAAATACGAATTAGAGTATTTTCGTCACCCCAAAAAAGCAGTAACAGAGAGGGAATTACATATAATAGTACAACCGAAATATATTTAATAATAAGGATTAATTAATTATTATTAGTGTTTTACAGTATGTACGAAAAGAGAGTGTTTAAATTGCTCTCTTTTCATAGAAATTTATAAGGAACGAATTGTGGTTCATTATAAATTTCCTAAATTTTGTGAGTTCGTTCTTTATAATATATGCTTTTATTTATAGATGGTTAATAAAATCGAAACATTATAACTTTTTAGTTTAGGCAGGGATTTTATATTTGAGTAGATAAATGTTTACATTAAGTATTTTTTATACGGATATTGGAGGAGTAAAGATGAGTTTAGCAAGTTATATTGGGTGCAATGTAGAAATTCCGTTAACAGATGCAGATTCTAATGATGTAATTGTTTTTGGACCGTGTTTTTCAGATGAAAGTATGCTTAAAATTGTACAAGAGTTTCAATTTCAAACAAGTTACACGTATGAGATTTCAACAATGTGGGGCATTGAACTTCATGAGTGGCAAAATGAAAAGGAGAAGAAAGAAGCTAAGAAAAAGCTATTAACTTTATGCTCGATTATGGAAGGGTATTTAAATGATGGGGACTATTTTGAATTATTCAGTTGTTGGGTTGGTGATGAAGATAAGGAACGAGTGGGAGAATTAAAATTAAAAATAAATCATTTTCATATAGATGAAATTTGTATTCCAGAAAGAACACTTGTCAGGATAGAAAAATAAATATAGAAATATACGTTATTAAAAAAAAGCGACTTTACTTTGTATGAAGTCGCTTTTTTAGTTGATACGTGAACGTCCTATTAAATAGGAAGTAAGAAACGCATTTGATGAAGAAAAAATAAATGATTTAAATTATATTTTATTAAAAATATAAATATATCTCTTCTCAAAGGAACGTAGGTTCGTGTATAATTAGAACGGATGTTCTTTCGGTTGCAGATAGTAAAAGAATTAGAAGTAAAGTGAAACTGTAATTAGCGGTGGGCATCGTCTACTGGTTATTAGCTTTCACCAATTGGGCGTTTATGGGCAGTTGATTTTCGCGCATGTGATAAATATGAGCCCAGCAATTATTAAAGAATAATTAAGGAATAATATGTGTGAGAGTGAATGGATGATCAAGGAGATAAAGAAATGAATGATGTAAAGGTGCAAAAAGAAGAAAGAGAATGGGTTCCATTTACAGTAATGTCGGAACAGTTGTTAAGTATGCGAAAAGTTATTGGAGAGAAATTTAAAGTACAAAAACCGCTCTTAACAAAAGAAGAAAAAGAGAGGATTTTTGATAAATTATTAATGTCATTGTTGACTGAGAAAGAAATATTGGTGACATATTTTGAAAATGGCTACATCCTTACTAGCTACATGACAGTGGTACATATAAATCCGCTAAAGCACATTATAATGTGCACTGACGCATTTTATAAAACTTACGTATTTAATACTACGGATATTATTGAAATAACGTAAAGTAAGCTGAATTTTAACTTTTAGCTTACTTTACGTTATGTTAGATGTGGAACAGAAAAAATGAAACGAAAAAGCAGCTAGCTTCATACTAGCTGCTGAGCCCCAGGGAAAGGGAGAAAAAGATAGGGTACTCCAAAAATCAACAATAGCTGTGTAACAGCCTGATTATAGTATAGACAAATTTTAAATTTTTAAACAGAACGATGAAAAAATAGGATTAGGCTGTACCAACTTGATTTTGATCTGCAAGGTCAGAATCAAATGTATTAGTCGCACTCACACCGTTAAAAGTATTAACAACAAAACCAACGTTTGAAGCACCAGATCCATTATAAGCCTTCGTATTTTCTTTCGGAGAGACGTTGTAGAAATCCCCTAAGTTAAATGAACCGTTACTATTTTGTACAACTAAATTCCCTACAACTGAGGGCATAGTTTTCACCCACTTTACAATCATTTGTTAACACTATTATATGGTCTTATAGTCCAAATGGTTCATGTAAAAAAATTGTGGAATAGTAAAACGTTTGAAGTGTAGCTCATAATAAAAGTGTGTTAAACTGAATGTAAGGTTTAGTAACTAAAATGCAATTGTATAATTATTATATACGAAAACAAAGGAGGCAAAATGTAATGAATAATGTTATAAAAAAAGTAGATTTAACAGATGCAAAATCAAGTAATCTTGTTGCACTTATTTATAGCAATGAAGTTATATTGGTTGAAGAAGCATTTTGTCCAAATGAAATAAAATTAAAGTTTAATGAAATTGCAATTTTATCATCTATTAAAACAGCGCATATAATGAAAGTATCTATCAGAAAAGAACTTGAAGCAATTTTTCATGACACGGGTGTTTTATTGGTGAAGCATAGTGTTGAGTATGGAAACAGTCAATCTATCACCATGCATTTTGAACAATTTAAAAAGTTGCAATATGAGATTGAGAAATTAAATAAAAGTATGTGATGAGACTAGATGAAGATTTTAAAAGTAATACCGAGATAAATAATGAATTCTTTAATATATAAACAAAAAGAGTAACTGTTATGGTTACTCTTTTTGTTTATATAAAAATTCTTACTAAAGTATGAAATGATTTCATACTTTAGTAAATGGTTGAATGAAAAGGGTGAGTGTAAAATATTGTAAAGGAGGAGATGGGCTTGAAGCGAAACAACATTGGGAAAATTGTAATTATAACAGGAGTGACGCAAGGTTTAGGGCGTGCAATGGTTGATCGATTTCATGAATTGGGATGGAGTATAATTGGCTGTGGACGTTCAAAAGATAAAATTGAAGAATTGAAAAGATATTACGGTAAGACACATGATTTTCAAATCATTGATGTTTCAGATTCTCAGTAAGTAAGTAGTTGGGCAAACTATATACTTAATAGTAATAAAGCACCCGATTTATTAATAAATAACGCATCGATCGTTAATAAAAATGCGCAATTGTGGAAAGTTCCAGCTCAAGAATTTGAAAATATAATGAATGTAAATGTAAATGGTGTAGTAAATGTAATAAGAGCATTTGTTCCGGCGATGGTAGCCAGGAAAGAAGGAATTATTATTAATATGAGTTCTAGCTGGGGAAGAGAAGGTGAAGCTGAGCTTGCACCATACTGTGCCTCGAAGTTTGCAATTGAAGGTATCACGAAATCAATGGCACTGGAATTGCCTCATGGTATGGCTGTTGTTGCTTTAGATCCGGGTGGAAGTATTAGCACGCCAATGCTATATTCATGTGCACCACAGTATGTAAATGAATCGCCTACACCTGAAATGTGGTCACATCACGCAATTCAATATATATTGAATATAACAATGGATAAAAATGGATATTCATTGACTTGTCCAGCGTGCGTATGAAAATCAGTATCTTTTAAGTATTTATATTATTAGTGATAAACGCTTTGCTCAAAAAAAAGTACCTTAAAGGTGCTTTTTTGTATTAGTAACACATTATAGAATGCACAAAATTACATATAGAAAATAAATATGAGATAGAGGATGCCATTTGTGTATGTCGAAAGTACTAGAAAATTTTTAAATAGGTGATAAGAATGAACCTAAGCGGTTTAAAAGTGACAGGAGCGTGGTTTCAAGTAGGAGGAAATCTTACAGCGGCTATTGGGACTACAAGAGGATTTATTGGAGAAGAGGAAGTTGAATCAGATCTTGTAATTGTAGGAAGCTTATTACAAGCCCTCGGGTATATATTACAAATTATAGCGAGTAATGATAACGAAGATGAAGCTGAAAGAGAAAACCAAAATAAGTGTTTGGAGAATAAGAGTGAAATGCTCGATAAAATGGGCATTGAATTATTGGCATTAGGGAATATATCAAATGTAATAGGAACATATTTTAACATAAATGAACAATTGAAAGAGAATGATTATCTCATAATTGTAGGGAATAGTTTACAATCGATTGGAGCTTTTTTAGGAGTAGAAGCGGCTTTACTTCAGATGAAAGCGATACAGAGAATTATAATACTAGGCAATTCTTTGCAAAGTTTAGGCGCTGGACTTCAAGCGTATCAAGGTATTGTTAATGTATTGAAGAATGGAATAGAAGATGACGATAATATGGTTGATAATAAAAATGAGAGAATAATAGCGCTTATTGGTATTTGGATACAAGCAATAGGAACTATTATTTCTGCAATTGGATTAACTATAATAGAGAAAGAAGAAAGATTAGAAAAAATAAAAATATGAAATTGTTTTTTTAAAGGGGGTATGTAAAATTACAATTTTACATACGTAGAAAAGTTGAAGTGGTAGGTTTTTTTGCATTGGAATAGAATATATAACAGTAGAAAAGTTATTAGTGTATGAAGAGAGATAAAAAATACAAAACAAGGAGTTTTCAAGAGATGATGTATGTATTGGCAATTATTCTTCCACCTGTAGCCGTATTATTTTGTGGAAAACCATTTCAAGCAATAATTAATTTCATATTAACATTAATATTTTGGGTTCCAGGGGTTATACATGCGATATTAGTTGTGCATGATAAAAAAGCAGATCGGCGATTAAAAAAACAAATTCAAGCATATGATGAAATTAATAAGAGGAATAGAAGGTAATTGGATCGTGAAACTATATAAAAAAGAAAGGAGGATAATATTATCCTCCTTTCTTTTTATATAGTGGTTAAGTTTAAATTTTTGTGTAGCGGTAAGAATTTTTAATATAAGTATTGTGATAATAACTTTTAGAGTGTGCGTTTAATAAACTAGTGTAAATGTTTTGAGGTACGTTAAAGAAATCATACATTCCATGCTTTAATTGAATGCGTAAAATCATTGAAAAAGGATTATAGCCAACAGCAACTATATTTTTTGAGATAACGGGAGATAATTTCATTATTACGCAACTCCTTATTTTTCAGTTTTGATGATTTCTAGTAGATATTGAGGTTGTGGTATTGAAATCCTTATAATTAAAGAGGTATTATACTTATATGCAATATATTAAATGTTTGTTATACGTAATCATAAGGAAGTTCACACGAAGTACATATCGTTGTGCTATTTTTATTTCACCTTTGATTTATAAATAAGAAAATATTGACCATTTGAAAAAAAGGTATATTATTTATACGAGGTATTAAAAATTCACTTTTTATATTCTATGCTTTAAGGGGCAGCATTATTAGGAAATATGGAAGTGAAAATAGTTTGTAAAAGAAGTATTCTAAAATTTATAATCTGTGAATTAGGAAAATATTGAATGCTCCAGGTCAATATACTTTTTTAATTAAATTCATTTTAGAAAGTGACCTCAATATTTTGAAGTAAATCAACGGGAGAATTGAAAGGCAGGAGAAAGTAACATGTCAGAAAATTATCGTTCTCGAGAGGAGCGACGACAAGTTAAAAAGAAAAAACAGCCAGCTTCTAAAACACAAAAACCAAAAGGTAAAACATCATTCTTTCGCAAGTTTTTAATTACTTGTTTATTACTAGGTATTGTTGGTTTAGTGGCGGGGGTTGCTACCTTTTTCGTAATGATTAAGGATGCACCAAAACTTGAGAAAGCAAAACTTGTTAATCCGTTATCCTCAAAAATTTATGATAAAAATGGCGATTTGGTATATGAATACGGGAAAGAAAAACGGACAAATGTTACGTATGATCAAATTCCTAAATTAGTAGAAAATGCATTTTTAGCAACAGAAGATGCACGTTTTTACGAACATAGCGGAGTAGACTTTAAAGGTACTGCCCGTGCTGTTTTGGTAAGTCTTAAAGGAGATTACGGTTCACAAGGTGGAAGTACGATAACACAGCAGGTTATTAAAAACTACTTCTTATCGATGGAAAAAACATCAAAACGTAAGGTTCAGGAAATATATTTAGCGTATAAGCTAGAACAACAGTATTCAAAACATGAAATTTTAGAAATGTATTTAAATAAAATTAACTTAGGAAACCGTTCATATGGAATCGCAACAGCAGCACAGAACTACTATGGTAAAGAATTGAAAGATTTAACATTACCAGAAGTTGCGATGCTTGCAGGTTTACCAAAAGCACCGAATAACTATGATCCGACGAAAACAGAAAATATTCAAAGAGCAACAGAAAGAAGAGATGTTGTACTAAAATTAATGAATCGACATGGTTATATTACGAAAGCAGAAATGGAAGAAGCTTCGAAAGTTAAAGTAACAGATGGACTTAAGACTGCAACTGTACAGGCAATGCCATATCCTGCATTTATGGATGCGGTTGTGAAAGAAGTTGAAAAGGAATTGCCAGATGCTAATATTGGTTCTGACGGTTTAGAAATTTATACAACTTTAGACATAGAAGCACAAAAGGCTGCCGACAGGATATTAGATACTAATATTATTAATTATCCAAATGATAAATTCCAAGGTGCTTTCACATTTATGGATACGAAAACAGGTGAGGTTCGTGCTATAGGTAGTGGGCGCGGTGAAAATAAAGCAGTATTTAAAGGGCATAATATGGCAATTGAATTAGATCGTGCAGCTGGTTCAACTATGAAGCCAATCTTTGATTACGGTCCTGCAATTGAATATTTAAAATGGGCTACGTATCATCAAATTGATGATTCTCCATTTAAATATTCAACTGGACAAGAACTTCGAAATGCGGACAGAAGTCATTTAGGCCCAATTACTATGCGTGAAGCGTTAAAAATGTCACGTAACGTTCCAGCAGTTAAAACTGCAAAAGAAGTAGGACTTAATAAATCAAAGGAATTCTCTGAGAAATTAGGTATTACATTTAATAAAGCGCCGGCAGAATCTACAGCTATTGGTACAAACGAAGTATCACCAACAGAAATAGCGGGTGCTTATGCGACATTTGGTAATGGTGGAAAGTATACGAAACCGCATTTTGTTAAGAAAGTAGTTTATCCAGACGGCAAATCACAAAGTTTTGGACAAAAACCAAAACAAGTTATAGCTGATTCTACAGCATATATGATTACTGATATGCTTCGCTCAGTAGTGACATCAGGTACTGGTACAGCGGCAAATATTAGTTCTTTAGATGTAGCTGGTAAAACGGGTACAACAAACTATGATTCAAAACAATTAGCGAAATTTAATATTCCAGAAAGTGCAACTCGTGATAGTTGGTTTGCAGGTTATACGCCGCAATATACGATGGCGGTATGGACTGGATATATGAAAGATGGTAAAGACGAGTATATTAGTAGTAAAAATACGAAAATCGCACAGTTGATCTTTAAAGAAATGATGAGTGAGTTTGCTACTGACAAATCACGCTTTAAAATGCCAAGTAGTGTTATTCAAGAAGGTAGCGAGCTACGTATAAAAGGTGAAAAACGTGATTCTTCTCCAAATACGAGCGTACCAGACACGACAGAACAACCAAAACAAGATCAGCAGCAAAAAACTGAAGAAGAGAAAAAGCAAGAAGAATTAAAGAAACAAGAAGAACTGAAAAAACAAGAAGAACAAAAGCAACAAGAAGAACTTAAGAAGCAAGAAGAACTTAAGAAGCAAGAAGAACAAAAGAAACAAGAAGAGCAAAAGCAACAAGAAGAACAAAAGAAACAAAATGAACAAAATAATGGAGGAGGCCAAGGAACCACACCTCCAGCAAATAATGGAGGAGGCCAAGGGAATACGACACCTCCA
>NZ_BTRL01000015.1:0-53791 GCF_054771475.1 Bacillus sp. MN7755 | reverse complement strand
TGGAGGAGGTCAAGGGAATACAACTCCACCAGCGACAACACAACCAGATACAGGTGGTAATGCAGGAGAAGTCCCTGCTAATAATGGACAATAAGAAAATTTCATGAAAATATTAAAAAGCACTTAAGGTTTGTAAAAATTACAATCTTAAGTGCTTTTTTCATTTAAATACAGTAGCTACGAGATGATGTATTTTAAATATTAAAATGTACCATAGAAGTTTTGGGGAAAAATTGAAGGGGAATGATGAAAAACTTGAGACTGAGGTAGTGGAGGATAACTGTGGCTATGAAAGGTGGTACTACTTGGATGTGCGCCATGATGTCAAAATGAGGGAGTAACTTGATCGGGAATTTGATATTGTTGCCATGTTGCGGGAAGTTCAATTCCTACATCGGAACTAGCAGTATGAACTGCAGGAACGTGTATCCCAGGAGTCGAAGGGACTACGGCAGTTACTCTTGAAGATACCCACATAAAATAATCAATCCTAATTTGTGATAATAAAGTAGTATATTCTTTTCACACATATAAAGGTACATATAGATAGGACTTTAGGCTAAAACATACGTATAAAGTTGTAAGACCAATTTAAAATGATGATGGACCATTTATTATAAAAAGATACGTCTATTTACGGAAGGCAAAGGAACAAAGAAGCTGTAAAATGGAGGTGTTAATTGCAATAACTTACGTGTTTATGGAGGAATTCTAATGGAAAGATTATGGACGAAATCATTTATTCAAATGACTTTCGCAATGTTATTTTTATTTACAGGATTTTATTTACTTGTTCCAACGCTCCCGCTCTTTATTAAAGAGATAGGTGGCAATGAATCACAAGTTGGACTTATGATGGGAATGTTTACAATAGCTGCAGTTGTAATACGACCGGTTATTGGAGGGATGTTAGATCGATATGGTAGAAGATCTTTTATTATTTTCGGACTCATCTTTTTTGGGTTAACGATGTATTCTTATAATTTAGCGTCGACTATTGTCCTTTTAGCTGTTTTACGTGTTATTCACGGAGTAACATGGGCTGTTTCTACAACAGCTGTTGGAACAGCGATAACTGATATGATTCCAGATTCACGCCGTGGTGAAGGCATGGGTTGGTATGGGATGGCTATGACAATTGCAATGGCAATCGGCCCGATGATTGGATTATCGGTTGTACAAAATTATTCATTTCACGGCCTTTTCTTGTTAGCAACTCTTTTATCCTTTATGGCAGTCGTATTATCGTTAATGACGAAAATGCCATTTACAGCACAAAAAGAAAAAGGGAAAATGCAATTGTTTGAAAAATCCGTTTTATCCATTACGATTGTCGTTTTCTTTTTATCATTTGCATATGGAGGGATTACGACGTTTTTACCGCTATTTGCATCGTCAATTGATGTGAATCCTGGGACATTCTTTCTTGTATATGCAGTTGCATTAACAATTATAAGACCAATTTCAGGGAAACTATTAGATAAATTTGGAGAAGTATTCATCATACTCCCAGCATTATGCATTACTATTTTAGCTATCGTTGTATTAACTCTTTCAAATGGTTTGACGGGTGTAATGATTGCAGCGATATTATACGGTATTGGATTTGGCTCAGCACAACCAGCTTTGCAAGCGGCGATGCTTACAATAGTTGATTCGAGCAAAAGAGGGGTTGCTAACGCTTCATTTTTTACTGCATTTGATTTAGGAATTGGATTGGGTGCAATTTTACTTGGAGTTGTTTCGCAAATGTTTGGTTACCGTATTTTATTTGCGGGTAGTGCAATTTCAGGATTAATTGCTTTAATTATTTTTATCGTTCTTGTAAAACAACGATTAAGTAAAAAAGAATTTGCGTAAACTGGAGGAACAAAGATGAAAATTTCAATTGATCATAAAGCTCTACAATGGTTTAAAGAAGAGTTACGTATAAAGCATGGTGAATCTATACGGTTTAATGTAAGATACGGTGGAGATAGCTCGATTCAGCCTGGCTATTCTTTAGGGATTGTTGCGGAGAAACCAGATGGGGGAATCGTGTCAGTTGAGAAAGAAGGCATTCTATTTTTTGTGGATGTTGATGATCTTTGGTACTTTCAAAACTATGATTTAGTTGTAGATTATCATGAGGAAACAGAAGAAATTCAATTTAATTACGTAAAATAATAACTTTATTAAAAATAAATAAATTGTATATGAAAATTATATTTAGAGAATAGTGAAATAAATATAATGCAAAAAACGAGCTGTATATGTTTACAGTTCGTTTTTTTATTTAGTAAAAGGAATTATAGAATAGATATATTTAATGGGATTATATGAATCAACTTTATATTTTGTTTTAAAGATAGATAGAGAGAAGTCTGTCCTTTCTTTATAAAATATGAAAATTATTTTTGAAAAATTGTATTGTTACATCGATAAAAGTATAGGAAACTTATCATTATAAAATAAATTGAAATCTTCTAAAAACTCTGATACATTGAAATAGAAATGTAGTTTCACAACATTGTAAAGGCTTACAGTTATGTGCACGAAGATCTATTAGGATTGGAGGAAATAATGATGAAAGCTGAAGAAAAATTTTCCCCGGGATTAGATGGTATAGTGGCAGCGGAGACGAAGATCTCGTTTCTTGACACAGTGAAAGGTGAAATTGTAATTCAAGGGTATGATTTAATCGAACTCTCAAAAACAAAAGAGTATTTAGACATTGTGCACCTTTTATTGGAAGAACATCTACCGAATGAAGATGAAAAAGCAACACTTGAAAACAAATTAAAAGAAGAATATGCGGTACCAGAAGGTGTATTCAACGTATTAAAGGCATTACCGAAAGAAACGCACCCTATGGATGGATTGCGTACAGGTGTGTCCGCACTAGCTGGTTATGATAATGATATCGAAAACCGTTCATTAGAAGTAAACAAAAGCCGTGGGTACAAGCTGTTAAGTAAAGTACCAAACATTGTAGCGAATAGCTATCATATTTTAAATAATGAAGACCCAATCGAACCTCTTAAGGAATTATCATATAGCGCGAATTTCTTCTATATGTTAACAGGTAAAAAACCAACGGAACTTGAGGAGAAGATCTTTGATCGTTCCCTTGTTTTATATAGTGAACATGAAATGCCAAACTCTACATTTACAGCACGCGTTATTGCATCAACGCAATCTGACTTGTATGGTGCTTTAACTGGTGCGGTTGCATCACTAAAAGGAAGCTTACATGGTGGTGCAAATGAAGCGGTTATGTACATGCTTTTAGAAGCTGGTAATGTTGAGAAGTTTGAAGAGTTGTTACAGAAGAAATTATATAACAAAGAAAAAATTATGGGCTTTGGACACCGTGTTTATATGAAGAAAATGGATCCAAGAGCTTTAATGATGAAGAAAGCTTTAAAGCAGTTATGTGATGTCAAAGGTGATTATACACTATATGAAATGTGTGAAGCTGGAGAAAAGATTATGGAGAAGGAAAAAGGAATTTATCCAAACCTTGATTATTATGCAGCTCCAGTATATTGGATGCTTGGTATTCCAATTCAACTTTACACACCAATCTTCTTTAGCTCTAGAACAGTAGGACTATGTGCGCACGTGATTGAGCAACATGCAAATAATCGATTGTTTCGTCCGCGTGTAAATTATATTGGCGAGCGACATGTGCTTAGTAAATAAGAACAACTGGGGAGTTGTTAGCGCCGCCCGCCAGATGGGTGTTTGACCGACACCCATCATTAATAATAACGAATTTTCGACAGAAAGGGAAGATTAGCATGATTAAAACAAATGAAATTAAACAAAAAGATGCATTATTAGAAGAAATTACGGATTATGTATTAAATAAAGAGGTTACTAGTGCAGAAGCATTTAGTACTGCTCGCTATGTATTATTAGATACACTTGGATGCGGAATTTTAGCACTTCAATATCCAGAGTGTACGAAATTATTAGGACCAGTTGTACCAGGAACAATCGTGCCAAACGGTACACGTGTACCAGGAACGTCTTACGTACTAGATCCAGTGAAAGGTGCATTCAATATTGGATGTATGATCCGTTGGTTAGACTATAACGATACTTGGCTTGCAGCAGAATGGGGACATCCATCTGATAACTTAGGCGGAATTTTAGCAGTTGCAGATTATATTAGCCGAGTTCGTATTTCAGAAGGAAAAGAGCCGTTAAAAGTACGTGAAGTATTAGAAATGATGATTAAAGCTCATGAAATTCAAGGTGTACTTGCTTTAGAAAACAGCTTAAACCGTGTTGGTCTTGACCACGTATTATATGTAAAAGTAGCAACAACTGCTGTAGTTGCGAAAATGCTTGGTGGAACACGTGAAGAAATCTTTAATGCATTATCGCATGCGTGGATTGATAATTCTAGTCTTCGTACATATCGTCATGCTCCAAATACTGGATCACGTAAATCATGGGCAGCAGGTGACGCAACGAGCCGCGGTGTTCATCTTGCAATGACTGCTTTAAAAGGTGAAATGGGTTACCCTACAGCATTATCTGCACCAGGCTGGGGATTCCAAGATGTATTATTTAATAAACAAGAATTAAAATTAGCAAGACCATTAGAGTCTTATGTAATGGAAAATGTATTATTTAAAGTATCATATCCAGCAGAATTCCATGCACAAACAGCTGCAGAATGTGCTGTAAAATTACATCCGGAAATTAAAGAAAGATTAGATGAAATTGACCGAATTACAATTACAACTCATGAATCAGCAATTCGTATTATTGATAAAGAAGGTCCATTAAATAACCCAGCTGATCGTGATCATTGCTTACAATACATTACGGCAATTGGTTTATTAAAAGGAGATATCGTTGCGAATGATTATGAGGATGCAGTAGCAAATGATCCACGTGTAGATGAATTACGTAATAAGATGGTTGTTGTTGAAAACAAACAGTACAGTTTAGATTACCTTGACCCGAACAAGCGCTCAATCGCCAACGCTGTTCAAGTTCATTTCAAAGATGGCACTGTAACAGAAAGCGTGGAATGTGAATATCCACTTGGTCACCGTTTCCGTAGAGACGAAGCAATTCCAAAAGTTGTTCAAAAATTCACTGCAAATATGGCAGGTCATTATTCTAATAAGCAACAAGAACAAATTCATGAAGTTTGTTTAAATGAAGAAAAACTAGAAAATATGAATGTAAACGAATTTGTAGATCTATTCTTAATTTAATAATAGGGGGAATCTAAAATGGCTTGGGTTGTGGATAAACAGTCAACACAAGAAGAGCTTGCGAATCGCTTCCGAGCTTTAGTAGAAGCAAATGAAATTTTACAAATTCCAGGTGCTCATGATGCAATGGCAGCTCTTGTTGCGAAAAATACAGGTTTTTCAGCTCTTTATTTATCGGGAGCTGCTTATACTGCAAGTAAAGGGCTACCAGATTTAGGAATCGTGACGTCTACTGAAGTAGCAGAGAGAGCAAAAGATTTAGTAAGAGCTACAGATTTACCAGTTCTTGTTGACATTGATACTGGATTTGGTGGTGTACTAAACGTAGCGAGAACAGCGGTAGAAATGTTGGAAGCAAAAGTAGCAGCTGTTCAAATTGAAGATCAACAATTACCAAAAAAATGTGGACATTTAAATGGTAAGAAACTTGTTACGACAGAAGAATTAGTTCAAAAGATTAAAGCAATTAAAGAAGTTGCACCAAGCTTATATATTGTAGCGCGTACAGATGCTCGCGGCGTAGAAGGCTTGGATGAAGCGATTGAAAGAGCGAACGCCTATGTAAAAGCAGGTGCAGATGCGATATTCCCTGAAGCGCTTCAATCAGAAGAGGAGTTCCGTCTATTTAATAGTAAAGTAAATGCACCTTTACTTGCGAATATGACTGAGTTCGGGAAAACACCGTATTATAGCGCAGAGGAATTTGCGAATATGGGCTTCCAAATGGTTATTTATCCTGTAACTTCACTTCGTGTTGCAGCGAAAGCGTATGAAAATGTGTTTACTTTAATTAAGGAAACAGGTTCTCAAAAAGATGCACTTTCAAATATGCAAACGAGAAGTGAGTTATATGAAACAATTTCATATCATGACTTTGAAGAACTAGATACTGGAATTGCAAAAACAGTATTATCAGAGGAACAATAGATAAAACAACTAAGGCGATGAGAATACATCTTTGGCAAAACGAACTGCTTGATGTGAAAATTCATCGCCTTCTGTTTTCAAAAATAAGATATTCCACTCATCGTAGACGAGCATATGTAGTAGCAAGTAAGGCCGAAATGATAGGGGGATTCAGATGGAGAAAACGAAGTTACCGTGGGATGAATTTTTTTCACTTAATAAAGATGTGAATCATGCTTTCTTTACGCCAGAAGATTTTTCAGGAGATGAAGATTTAATCGCAAAAACGACAGAACAATTCGTTAAACAAGAAATTATTCCACAAATGGAGAATATTGAACAACATAACTATAAAGTTTCTCGTCAATTATTTGAGAAAGCTGGAGAACTTGGATTATTAAGTATCGAGGTCCCAGAAGAATATGGCGGATTCGAATTAGGAAAGGCAGTTTCAGGGCTTGTAGCAGAAAAAATGGGATACGCTGGTGCATTTAGCGTTTCATTTAATATACACGCTGGTGTAGGTACATTGCCTTACATATATTATGGAACGAAAGAACAAAAAGAAAAATATTTGCCGAAAATTGCATCAGGAGAATGGGTTGGTGCTTATGCTTTAACAGAGCCAAATGCCGGTTCTGATGCATTAAGTGCAAAAACGAGCGCAGTATTGAATGAAGATGGTACTGCTTGGAAGTTAAATGGTGAGAAGCAGTGGATTACAAATGCTCATATGGCAGATGTATACGTTGTTTTTGCGAAGACAAATAAAGGAATGACAGCGTTTATTGTCGAAAGAACATGTGAAGGTGTATCCATTGGACTAGAAGAAAAGAAAATGGGAATTAAGGGTTCTTCAACGGCAACGCTTATTCTAGAAGATGTAGTAATACCTGCTGAAAATGTTTTAGGGGAAGTTGGGAAGGGGCATCACGTAGCTCTTAATATTCTTAACTTTGCTAGACTAAAGCTTGCTTTTGGAAATATTGGAACAGCAAAACAAGCAATTGGTTTGTCGGTTCAATATGGAAAAGAGCGAAAACAGTTCCAAACGGAATTAGTAGATTTTACGATGATTCAAGAGAAAATTGCAAATATGATCATTGCTACATATGGAGCAGAAAGTGCAGCTTATCGTACAGCAGGTGTAATTGATGAAGCAATTCATGAGAGTGATGAAGATCTTATGAAGAAAATGTCTCAATTTGCAGTCGAATGTGCACTGAATAAAGTGAACGCTTCTGAAACACTTGCTTATATCGTAGATGAAGCTGTACAAATTCATGGTGGTTACGGTTATATGCAAGAATATGAAGTAGAACGATTATATCGTGATGCTAGAATTAGTCGTATTTTTGAAGGAACGAACGAAATTAATAGATTAACAGTTGCCAAAATGTTAATGAAGCAAATCGAGCAAATAGAAGATACTGAAGTAGAAATTGATTTAGCGAATGTAGAAAGAAACCATCGTTACATTTTATTAGCGAAAAAATTGTTGAAACAATCTTTGAAAACGCTCTCTAAAACTCCAGGATTAAAAATTGATCAAGAGCAAGAATATTCACGTGTATTATCAAATATGTTAACGGACGTGTACGTCATGGAATCAGCATTTTTACGTATGAGTAAAGCAATTAGTAAAAATGGTGAAGAGAAAGAGCGTACGAAACAAATGATAACTGACGTTATTTGTGAAGAAGGTTATCGCAAAGTAGAAGAAGCGGCGATTTCTATACTTTCAGCGGCTGTCACAGAAGAACAAGATAGACACGTGATTTTAACTGAAATTCGTCAATTATTAGTGCCTTTATACACGAACGTATTTACAAAAAAGAGAGAAATTGCGAAAGCTATTATAAATCGCGGAAAGTATATTGTGTAAATAGGAGGAAAGCGATATGAAAAAGATTGGTTTTATCGGTTTAGGTAACATGGGTCTTCCGATGTCTAAAAATTTAGTTAAATCAAGTTACACAGTATATGGTGTGGACTTAAATAGAGATGCTGAAGCTTCCTTTGAAAAAGAAGGAGGAATTATTGGCTTATCAATCTCAAAACTAGCAGAAACATGCGATGTGATTTTTACAAGTTTACCTTCACCTCGTGCTGTTGAAGCAGTATATTTTGGACAAGAAGGATTATTTGAAAATAGTCACTCGAATGTAGTTTTAATTGATACAAGTACTGTATCTCCACAGTTAAACAAACAGTTAGAGGAAGCTGCAAAGGAAAAGAAAGTAGACTTCTTAGCAGCACCTGTTAGTGGTGGGGTAATTGGAGCCGAAAACCGTACATTAACGTTTATGGTTGGTGGATCAAAAGAGGTATATGATAAAACGGAATCTATCATGAGCGTACTAGGAGCGAATATTTTCCATGTTAGTGAGCAGATTGATAGTGGTACAACAGTTAAATTAATTAATAACCTATTAATTGGTTTTTATACAGCTGGTGTGAGCGAAGCTTTAACATTAGCGAAAAAGAACAATATGAATTTAGATAAAATGTTTGATATTTTAAATGTAAGTTACGGTCAAAGTAGAATTTATGAGCGCAATTATAAAAGTTTCATTGCATCAGAAAACTATGAGCCAGGCTTTACTGTAAATTTATTAAAGAAAGATTTGGGATTTGCAGTCGATTTAGCGAAAGAAAGTGAACTTCACTTACCGGTAAGCGAAATGTTATTAAACGTATATGAAGAAGCAAGTGAAGCTGGGTATGGTGAAAACGATATGGCTGCTTTATATAAGAAAGTTAGTGAACAATTAATTTCTAATCAAAAATAATAGATTGATAAACATCATAAAAAAAGGAGAGAATATAATGATTACAACTGAAATTAAACGAGTGAAAAATCATATTAATGGTGAGTGGGTAGAATCTACTGGTACAGAAGTAGAAGTAGTTCCAAATCCAGCAACTGGAAAAATTATCGCTTACGTTCCACTATCTCCGAAAGAAGATGTTGAAAAAGCGGTTGAAGCAGCAAAAGTAGCATATGAAACATGGTCTAAAGTACCAGTTCCGAATCGTTCAAGACAATTATATAAATATTTACAGCTTTTACAAGAAAACAAAGAAGAGCTTGCAAAAATCATTACGCTAGAAAATGGTAAAACATTAACGGATGCAACTGGTGAAGTACAACGTGGTATTGAAGCAGTAGAACTTGCAACATCAGCACCAAATTTAATGATGGGACAAGCACTTCCGAATATTGCTAGCGGCATTGATGGATCAATTTGGCGCTACCCAATTGGAGTTGTCGCTGGTATTACACCGTTTAACTTCCCAATGATGATTCCATTATGGATGTTCCCACTTGCAATTGCTTGCGGTAATACATTCGTATTAAAAACATCTGAAAGAACGCCACTTTTAGCAGAGCGACTTGTAGAGCTATTCTATGAAGCTGGTTTTCCAAAAGGGGTATTAAACTTAGTACAAGGCGGAAAAGATGTTGTAAATAGCATTTTAGAAAATAAAGATATTCAAGCAGTTTCGTTCGTAGGATCTGAACCAGTAGCTCGATACGTATACGAAACAGGTACAAAACACGGGAAACGTGTACAAGCGTTAGCTGGTGCGAAAAACCACGCGATTGTAATGCCAGATTGCAATCTTGAAAAAACTGTACAAGGTGTAATTGGATCTGCATTCGCAAGTAGTGGAGAGCGCTGCATGGCATGTTCAGTAGTAGCGGTAGTTGATGAAATTGCAGATGAATTCATCGACGTACTAGTAGCTGAGACGAAGAAGCTAAAAGTAGGTGACGGTTTCCACGAAGATAATTATGTTGGACCATTAATTCGTGAATCTCATAAAGAGCGTGTATTAGGCTATATTAATAGCGGTGTAGCAGATGGAGCAACATTATTAGTAGATGGCCGCAAAATTAAGGAAGAAGTTGGTGAAGGTTACTTTGTAGGTGCGACAATCTTTGATGGCGTAAATCAAGAAATGAAAATTTGGCAAGATGAAATTTTTGCTCCAGTATTAAGTATCGTAAGAGTTAAAGATTTAGAAGAAGGTATTAAACTAACAAACCAATCTAAATTTGCAAATGGTGCGGTTATTTATACGTCAAATGGTAAACATGCACAAACATTCCGTGATAACATCGATGCTGGTATGATCGGTGTAAACGTAAACGTTCCGGCACCAATGGCATTCTTCGCATTTGCAGGAAACAAAGCTTCATTCTTTGGTGATTTAGGTACAAATGGTACAGATGGCGTTCAATTCTATACACGTAAAAAAGTTGTAACTGAGCGTTGGTTTTAATAAAGAGTAGAAAGCCAAATCGGTTGTTAAATGAAAAACACCACTCTAAAGATGTGGTGTTTTTCGTCTTGTTAATTACTTTTTTCAAAAGCTAGTTTAATACCAAAACCAATTAAGACGATTCCAGTTAACCCTTGAATATAACGTTGCGTCTTCGGTTTTTTCATAAAAGCACTAATTTTATCAATTAAAAATATATAAAAAGCGAACCATATAACTGTTAAAATAAGATAAGTAAGGCCCATTACGAGAAGTTGGATAAACGTGTTATGATTTGGATTTAAAAATTGCGGTAAAAAAGTTAAAAAGAAGACTGCAATCTTAGGATTTAATAAATTTGTAAGAAACCCTTGGCGAAAACAAGAAGTATGCTCGTTTGCATTATTCAAAGAAATATCGTTCGTATCAACGCTTTCTTTGTTTCTAACTGCTAAAAGGGCTTTAATACCAATATAAATTAAATATAGAGCTCCAACGTACTTGAAAATAGAAAATAAAAGAGCTGATTTTACAATAAGTGCGGAAAGTCCGATTACTGCTGCTAAAGTATGAATCAATAGTGCAACGCATGTACCGAACACTGTTTTCACTCCACCGACTTTACCGGCAACTAATGTATTTTTTGTAGCCATTGCAGTATCAGGACCGGGTAAAATAATAAGACAAATAGACATAATGATGAAAAGAAAAAAATTTTCAATCATAGTCGCTCCTCCTTTTTTATTTTTAGAATATTTGATTAAAATTAGTGTAGCACACATTTTGATTTAATAAAATTAAATTTTATTAAAAAATATTAAATGATAAAGAGGCTATACAGTAGTGGAATTCCACTACTGTATAGCCTCAATTTTATCCCGCATGAACGGACGATTGGTAAGGGGTAATAATAAGTGGGCGATGAATCCCACTTATTAAAGTTTCTCTTTACGCATTAAGTAAGTTAAAGAACCGATTTACATCTTCTTCTGAAACATCACTTAACTGCTTATATTTATAATTCGGATTTTGATCTTTATCAACGACAACGGATCGTACGCCTTCAAAGAAGTCTTCATGTCTCATGAAATTCTTAGCAAGTACCAGGTCAGTAGCGAAACATTCTTCAACGGACTTATCTTGTCCATCAATAAACTGTTTTAATGTTACTTTTAATGAAATAGGGGATTTTGATAATAGTGTTTCTTTCGTTTTTAAAGCAAAGAAACTTTGATCTTTCTCCAATGAATGGATAATTTCCTCAATTGTATCGAAAGCAAAATGTGAATTAATTTCTTCTAATGAAGGAGCAAGCTCGCTTTCTAATTTTGAAGTAGTTGCAAATGTACGAATGACTTCTTTTAAATTAGTATGTACATCGTCTTCTTTATGCCAATTTACACTTTCAAGTTCAGTAAGGAAATTTGGTAATGAATCAGATGTCATAAAGTAATCAGCAGCGTTTATAAATAATACGTCAGCAGCTTTTAAAATAGATGCTGTTAAAGCAACATATCGGCCAGCAAACCCTGGAGCTTTATTTAAGAAATAAGCAGCACCGACGTCTGGGAAGAAGCCAATATTCATCTCTGGCATTGCCCATTTCGTACGCTCAGTTACAATTCGATATTTCGCACCATTTGTAAGACCGACACCACCACCCATTACAATTCCATCTAAACAAGCGATGATTGGTTTTTTATATTGATAAATATATGTATCAATTTCATACTCTTCTTCAAAAAAACGTTCCGCATGTTGCAATGCAACTTCATTTGAACGCGCTTCATAAAGAGTTTTAATGTCTCCGCCTGCACAAAAACCTTTTGTGCCAGCTCCTTTTAATACGATAAGCGCAATTCGCTCATCATTTTCCCACTCTTTCAGTTTTTGCCCAATTGGTTGTAACATGTCATAAGATAAAGAATTAAGTGCTTTTGGGCGGTTTAAAGTAATTGATGCAACGCCGTTTTCACTAACAGAAAATAAAACGTGTTCAGTCATAATTCATCCTCCCTTATATATCTTCTTATTCTTAATTCTTGATACGTACTGAAATGTCCTTTATAAATTTTGTCTAATGTTGACGGTACATGTTAATTTGTCCACTGCATATTTTGACGAGTTATATTTGCAGGATTTTGGAGGTTGAAAATGAATATTACAACATTACTGTAATTGTAATTATTTGAATTTACCATGATAAACACGCTATTATATATGTGTAAATTGTACATCCTCACTTTAAAAAGAGTATTTGAAGTGATTAAAATGAAAGAAAAATTGCTTTTCATTAGAAATAGAGAAAGGAGAAATCGGAATGCCAGTACCTTTACTATTGTCGGTGATTATTTTGTCTTCTTTAATAATAGGGATAACTCAGTATTTTCATCATACAGATACGACAGAGGAAGTGAAGGATAAAGTACGGCTTGTATTTCCGATTTTTATCATATCTCTTTCTTTTTGCATTCTATTAAATAAGGATGGATACATTGTTGCAGTATTTTCATTTTTTGTAGCAATCGTTTTAATTACAGTTTTATATTATGTAATGAAAGACTTTATACAAAAATAAAGATGTCGCAGTAGACATTTTTATTTTTGTAACGAATAAAATTTCACATACCGTATTATATATAAATAAAAAACATTTAGAAATAGAAAAGTATGTACTTTGCCGTGTATTTACTTGTCAATCTTGCATAGCCAATATACTATTAATATTGTAGAGAGAGATTAGAAAAAGGGGTTGTATCTATCATGAAATTTGAGATGCACACAAAAATTATTTCAAATGAAAAAGAAGTAAGATTACATATAGAAGAAAACATATTTCAATTAAAATTGGATGGTTATCACTTATTTACAATTCAAGAAATATTACCTTTATATAAATCAAATGAAGAAAGAATTGGCAGTGCAATGATACAAAAGTTAGAGTGGGAAAACGGGAAAACTACAATTAACTATCAACTTATATCACTAAAATCAGTAAATTAAAAGGAGCAGGAAACCATGAAGTTATTTCATACAGCGGATTGGCATTTAGGAAAGCTTGTTCATGGCGTGTATATGACTGAAGATCAAAAGATTGTATTAGATCAGTTTGTACAAGCTGTTGAAGAAGAAAAACCAGATGCCGTAATTATTGCAGGGGATTTATACGACCGAGCAATTCCACCTACGGAAGCAGTAGACTTATTAAATGATGTGCTGCAAAAAATAGTGATTGATTTACAAACACCAGTTATTGCGGTTGCAGGAAACCATGATAGTCCGGATCGTATTCATTTTGGAAGTAGTTTAATGAAGAAACAAGGATTATTTATTGTGGGACAATTTCAATTTCCGTATGAGCCAATTATATTAAATGATGAATATGGCGAGGTTCACTTCCATCTCGTTCCATATGCGGATCCAAGTATAGTTAGACATGTATTGAAAAGCGAAGACATACGTTCTCATGATGATGCGATGCGTATTTTTATGAATGAGCTTTCTGAAACGATGGATAAAGAAGCTAGACATGTATTTGTTGGTCATGCATTTGTAACTTCTGCAGGAGAAGCGGAGGAGAATACAAGTGATGCAGAACGACCACTTTCAATTGGGGGTGCTGAATACGTAAATAGTCATTATTTTGATAAGTTTCATTACACAGCGCTTGGACATTTACATCAAGCGCATTTCGTACGTAATGAGACAATTCGATATTCAGGTTCGCCACTTGCGTATTCTATTTCTGAAGAAAAACATAAAAAAGGTTATTATATTGTGGAACTGGACGAAACAAGGGAAGTAACAATTGAAAAAAGGTTACTTACACCACGTCGTAAAATGCGAACAGTAGAAGCAAAAATAGAGGAATTATTACAAAATCCAGTAAGTGAAGATTACGTGTTTGTAAAATTATTAGATGAAAATCCTGTCTTGCAGCCAATGGAAAAAATACGCTCTGTATATCCAAATGCAATGCATGTTGAAAGGTCCATTCAAAGACGAGAGTTCACAGAGTCAAATGAAGTAACTGTTTCAAGACATAAAACGGATGATTTATCTCTTTTAAAAGCTTTTTATAAAGAAATGAAAGGCTTAGATTTATCAGAAGAGAAAGAGCGTCTATTTGTAGAAGTATTACAAACAGTGCAAGAACGGGAAGGTGAACGAGGATGAGACCGATTCAGCTAATTATGACGGCATTTGGGCCATATAAACAGAAAGAAGTAATCGATTTTGATGACCTCGGAGAGCATCGTATTTTCGCCATTTCTGGGAATACTGGAGCTGGAAAGACAACGATTTTTGATGCGATTTGTTATGTGTTATATGGTGAGGCAAGCGGAGAAGAACGTAGTGATACGAGCATGCTTCGCAGTCAATTTGCTGATGATAATACGTATACAAGTGTAGAACTAACCTTTCAGTTAAAAGGAAAACGTTATGAAATAAAACGACAACTTGGGCATAAAAAACAAGGGAACAAGACGATCACGGGACATGCAGTAGAACTATATGAAGTGATTGATGAAGAGAAGGTTCCAGCTGTTGATCGTTTCCATGTAACGGATGTAAATAAAAAAGTAGAAGATTTAATTGGTTTAAGTAAACATCAATTTAGCCAAATTGTTATGTTACCGCAAGGGGAATTCCGAAAACTATTAACATCTGAGACAGAAAATAAAGAAGAAATTTTGCGTCGTATTTTTAAAACGGATCGTTATAAGTTAATGCGTGAGTTACTTGATCAAAAACGAAAACAATGGAAAGACGTCTTACAAGAAAAGCAGAAAGAGCGAGAGTTATACTTCCGTAATGTTTTTAAATTACCAATCCGCGATGGAGCATTATTAGAGACATTAGTAGAACAAGAACATGTAAATACACATCAAGTAGTAGAAGCATTAGAGCAAGAAACAAATGCGTATAAGGCAGAGGTTGAGCAATTACAAGTAGAACAAGATGTTCAATCAAAGCAATTAAAGGATGCTGAAACACGTTTTCATGCAGCGAAATCTGTAAATGAGAAATTTATAGATTTGCAACAAAAGAATGAGAAATATAATACTTTACAAGAAAACCGTACAGTAATTGAAGTGAAAGAAAAATCTTTTAAACGTGGGGAACAGGCGAAGCGCTTATTACCATTTGAACAATGGCACGAAGAAGCAATGCAAAATGAGCAGAAGGCTGAAGGTTTATTAAAAAAGATAATCGCTAAAAAAGAAAATATAATGAATAGCTTTGAACTTGCTCAGGAGAAATATGAAGCAGTAAAGAATAAAGAACCTGAGAGAGAAGATGCAAAAAAACTAGTTCAAAGATTAGAAGAGTTACAACCGATTATTGCATCATTAGCTAAGAAACAGTTGAATTTACAAAATGCGGAAATTCAAATAGGGAAATTAAAGGAAAGTATGCAAAACTTAGATCGACAATTAGATGAGCATACAAATCAAAAACAGCTAATGTCTGGTGAATTACAGCAATTAGAACGAGCACTTGAGCAATATGTAGCTAAAGTAGAAGAACTAACGAATATGCGAGAAGATGCAAAAGTTTTAAAGCAAGCATATGATGTTTGGCAAGAGAAACAAAAATTTGAACAAGAAAAAGAAGCGGCATATTATAAGATGCAATTGGCAGTTAATGCATATGAAAGTATGGAACGCCGCTGGTTAAGTGAACAAGCTGGAATATTAGCCCTTCATTTACATGATGGTGAATCTTGTCCAGTATGTGGTAGTACGGACCATCCGAAAAAAGCTACAGAGCAAAGTGATGCGATCGATGAAAAAGAGTTAAGTGATTTAAGAGACAAGAAGAATATTGCTGAAAAATTACATGTCCAATTAGAGGAGAAATGGAATTTCTATCATCTTCAATATGAACAGGTAATAGAAGAAGTTAAGAAGCGAGGCTACCACTCGGAAGAATTAGTTGAAACATACAGTGCGCTTGTTCAAAAGGGAAAACAATTAGCAACTGAAGTGAATACGTTAAAAGAAAGTGAAGAAACGCGTAAGCAAATTGCTGTGAATATAAAAAGCGTAGAAGAAAAAGTAGATGCACTCCAGAAACAAAAGCGTGAAGTAGAAACAGTGCAGCACCGTACAGAAATGGAGTGTATGCAGCTTCGTACGTCATATGAACATGATAAGAAAAATATTCCAGATAACTTACAAACAGTACAAGCTTGGAAAGTACAGTTTGATCAAGCTACGCATGAACTCAGATTAATGGAAGACGAATGGAAGAAAGTGCAGGAAGCGTATCAACATTGGCAAAATGAACATATACGTATTCAAGCAGAACAGGAAAGTGCTTCTAATCAATTTGAAAGTGCAAAATTGAAGAAAGAAGAAACTTTCGCACGCTTTATGAAAGAGCTTGAGCAGAGCGGATTTACAGATCAAATTACGTATAAAGAAGCTAAATTAAGTAATGTCGAGATGGAGATGTTACAAAAAGAAATTCAAGGTTATTATTCATCTCTTGAAGTGCTTGCAAAACAAATTGAAGAGTTACATGCGGAATTAAAAGATAAAGAGTATATGGATATTACAGCGTTAGGTGAACACATAACAGAATTACAAATTAATCTAGATATCATTAAAGAAAAACGTCAACGTGCACAAACTGCGGTAACATATATTTCTGATTTACATGAAAATATTAGACGAATTGATGAGCAAATTCATGAGGAAGAAAAAGCTTTCCAAGAACTTGTTGATTTATATGAAGTAATGAAAGGTGATAACGAAAGTCGTATATCATTTGAACGTTACATCTTAATAGAGTATTTAGAACAAATTGTTCAAATTGCAAACGAACGATTACGTAAATTATCAAACGGACAATTTTATTTAAAACGAAGTGAACGAGTAGAAAAGAGAAATCGTCAAAGTGGATTAGGGCTAGATGTATACGATGCATACACTGGTCAAACACGCGATGTAAAAACATTATCTGGCGGCGAGAAATTTAATGCATCCCTTTGCTTAGCACTTGGAATGGCAGACGTCATTCAAGCGTATGAAGGTGGTATTTCCATCGAAACGATGTTTATCGATGAAGGATTTGGTTCATTGGATGAGGAGTCATTAACAAAAGCAGTTGACGCTTTAATTGACTTACAAAAATCAGGCCGATTTATCGGTGTCATTTCACACGTTCAAGAGCTGAAAAACGCAATGCCAGCTGTATTAGAAGTAACGAAGCAGAAGGATGGGTGTAGTCAGACGCGGTTTGTGGTGAAGTAACACCTTTAATCTGTCTAATTTATCCAGCATTTTTAACGATATTTTAGGCCTGAGTCACACTGGCGGTCACATTTTTCGAATACTTCGCTGAGTTTTTCAATTACAGAATGTTGCATATCGGGTGCTACGAGAATCGAACGTGGAAGGAAGAGTTAGGTTGAAGTCGGTGTATTTATCACTAGCGTTTTCTTTTTCGTATTCTATAAACTTACGATGAGACTTTAGTTCTTCAACCAAAATTGGCGGAAAGTAAATTGTACTTATACTAGTAATAAAATAAAAACAAGCTCTCCATACTGAGAGCTTGTTTTTATTTTTACGATTGTGAAAATAAGAATTCAGGGAATTCAACTGAATCAGGTGAATTCCTTACATGTTTTTGGATAGCACCAACTGCTTTAAGAAAATAATAATTTGCCCCTTCACCTTTAGCTGGTTCTAATTCTACAGATTTTTTTTCTAGTTTATTAAATTGAATTTTCCCTGCTTTTTCTTCATCTTCACAAGGGAAAAAACGATAAACGACTTCCTCTTTATTTTCATACTCTTTAAATAAGTCTACACAAACTCCCATATTATCAATCTCCTTATTGGTTAAAATTATAAGATAAAAAGAAAAAGTGTAAATACAGAAATTTTAGATTAGTGCAATGATATTTATGTAAAATAAAATCTACCTTATTGTAAATAAAGCCTATGTATACGCGAAATTTTTACAATTCTTCCGATAGTACTTATGTGAACGATCGTAATAATAGTTTGACATATTAAGCGCGTACCTCCTTTTTAGTACATGCTATGCGGAGAATGAAAGCTGTGTTTGGGCAGTAAAGTGTGATGTGTAGATAGGGGAAAAGAATCATGCTCAAAGTATTGTTTATGATTTTCTAGTATAGAACTTATTATAATAAAATAAATGCCACCTCTTTATAGAGGAGGCATTTATTTGTTATTTAGAATTAGATAACTCACTTAGGAGTTATCTGTAGAAGGCGGTGTATTCTCCAAACGATTATAAGCTTTAAAAGCCGAATTTGCTGATATAACACCACCCACTAAAAATAAAGCTGACCCACTGACCAATATGATATGACTAACATACGTTTCACGTGATTCTTCAACTTCTTCTTGTAACATTGTTGGCATTTGAATTCCCTCTAAACAACATTTATTTTGTAGATATTATATACAAACGCCTAAAATATGTTAAAATCACTGGATAGTGTTAGGAGGAAGTATATAGTTAGAGGTGAATTGTTTGGAAAATCTTCATTACAAATTTATGCTAACTTCACATAGAGCACATATTAACATTGTATTATGTATATGTACCAAATAAATAAAGTGAATTGAATGTATTTCTGTTTTTAAAAATTTAAAATTCTATTATTTTTATATAAAGGTTTCACATCGGAGTTTTAAATATTTTGGAAATAGATCTAAATAAAAGGAATTCATATAAAAGGGGAATGTCTTATGACAACATATACGAGTGAAATGAGAAAAGGTTCAGTTTCAGAAGAAGATGTAGATATTTTAAAAATTATGGCACACCCAATCCGTTTACAAATTGTAAATGAATTAAGTACGAGAAAAACTTGTAATGTAACGCAATTAACAGAATTACTGAATATTCCACAATCGACTGTTTCGCAACATTTATCAAAAATGAAAGGTAAAGTGTTACGAGCTGAGAGAAGAGGTTTAGAAATTTATTATCACATTAACAATTTAAAAGCGAGTAAGATTGTAAGTGTTTTAGGATATATAAACTAATGAAGTGTTTTCATATAAAATAGCCGCTGCTGGTAAGCAGTGGCTATTTTTTGTTGTATTATGTATTCGTATTTAAAATTTTATAGTTTTTATGATTTACAATTGTTCGATCAAATTCAAAAGTACCACCGCTTACATCTGTAATTTCAACTAAGACCGATTCAGTATATAGTTTTAGTACAGATCCTGTAATCTTTAAATTATTTCGTTGAAAAAGTATAGTATCCCCTACGTTTGCTTTCATAGTACCTCCTCATTAAAGACAGAAATATTTTTTTATTATATATATTAAACCACGTATAGGTATATTAGTGAATATTTAGTTTTATTTATCAAAAAAATATTTGTGGTTTTTTTAAATAAAGTACATCGTAGTGTGAAAAAAATTTTCTGTTTGTATGGGAAACTTAAAGTTTTACAATCTAGCAATGGTATAAAATGAGACATAATTTTTATAAAAGAAGATGATAAAAAAGTTGTAAGTAGCATTGAAGCTAACCATTATAAAAACTACTTACGTATTTAATCAGTAGTTTTTTGTATTTCGTCCTTCGTTTTCTGTAACTGATTCCATGTTTTTGACGCTCTATCTTGTAAGTGCTTACATAATCGGGAACATCTTATACAATGAAGGTGTTAAATCAAAAGAGGTGACCAAAATGAACATAAAAAAACAAGACTTAGCGAAAAGCATTGAAATAGAAAGAGGAGGCGGAAAGGTATGAAAAAATCAACTGTTAATCCATGGCTTGTTGTCCTTGGCACAGTCATAGTACAAATGGGGCTTGGAACGATATATACATGGAGTTTATTCAATCAGCCTTTAGTTAGTAAATACGGTTGGAGTCTTAACGTAGTTGCTATAACTTTCTCAATTACTAGTCTTTCCTTAGCATTTTCAACTTTATTTGCGAGTAAATTGCAAGAAAAATGGGGACTTCGTAAACTTATTATGGTAGCTGGACTAGCATTAGGACTAGGATTAATACTTAGTTCACAAGCTTCCTCATTAATATTGCTTTATGTACTAGCAGGAGTTGTTGTAGGGTATGCAGATGGTACAGCATATATCACTTCACTATCCAATTTAATAAAGTGGTTTCCAAAGCGAAAAGGTTTAATTGCTGGTATTTCTGTCTCTGCATATGGTTCAGGTAGCTTAATCTTTAAATACGTTAACGCACAGTTGATTGAATCAGTTGGTGTATCACAAGCGTTTATATACTGGGGTTTGATTGTTACAGCTATGATTGTAATTGGCGCTTGCTTAATCCATCAAGCTTCAGATCAAGGAGCAGTTCATGAAACGAAAACTCAGGAATATACAACGAAAGAAATGTTAGGCACAAAACAAGTATACTTATTATTTATTATGTTATTTACATCATGTATGAGTGGCTTATACTTAATTGGTATGGTAAAAGACATCGGTGTTCAACTTGTAGGACTTAGCGCAGCAACAGCAGCTAATGCAGTGGCTATGGTTGCAATATTCAACACATTAGGTCGTATTATTCTAGGACCATTATCGGATAAAATTGGCCGTTTAAAAATCGTTACTGGTACTTTTGTTGTTATGGCGAGTTCAGTCTTAGTTCTAAGTTTTGTAGATTTAAATTATGGTATTTACTTCGTATGTGTAGCAAGTGTAGCGTTTTGTTTTGGTGGAAATATCACTATTTTCCCAGCTATTGTTGGTGATTTCTTCGGTATGAAAAACCATAGTAAGAACTACGGAATTGTGTATCAAGGATTTGGATTTGGGGCGCTTGCAGGTTCCTTTATCGGTGCACTTCTAGGTGGATTCAAACCAACCTTCATGGTGATCGGTGTATTATGTGTCGTGTCATTCATTATCGCAATTTTAATTCAAGCACCTAAACAGAAAAAAGAACAAGAAGAAGAGTATCGCAGCGTAGCATAAGTATATAAATCTTCTATAACACTATAATTACGAAAAAGCATCCTGTTAAATAGGGTGCTTTTTTTGAGTTATTTTAACAAGGTTAAATTACTTTTTGGTTTTTTTTGCATATGAAAGCGAGTGAAATATCCATTTGGATTATACTGGAATATAATAAATCGATACATCGTATTTGAAATATGTATTAAATCTTAAATAATAAAGAAAACATTCATTGATGTTTGCAAGATATATTTTCAGAAAAATATTGAGAAAATAAATACTTGAGTTTTTCAGAAAGCATTATAAATAAACGTATCTATAGTTTATATTCTTCAATTTTAAAATGAGGAGTTTGAATTTTATTTATAATGTAAGTACTTATCAATACTTTTAGATGTAATTGTATTGAAAATCACTAAAATATTTTATCTGAAAAATAAAAATAGGTTGACAAGTTCATTGAGAAAGATTATCATTTCGATGTAAGAACGTTAAATGAAAAACATTATCAATGAATAATATTTTAATGAAAAGTACACTTGACCAATTAGTTTAGTAAGTGTATTATTTTTTACATCGATAACGATAATCATTATCATTATTTGTTTAATTAGATTAATTTTCAAATGAAAGGATAGAGGAAATGAACTTAGGGGAATTTGATGGGAAAACTGTTTTAGTAACAGGTGCAGCTCAAGGTATAGGTAGTGTTGTTGCCAAAATGTTTTTAGAAAGAGGAGCTACAGTTATTGCGATTGATCAAAATGAAGAGGGGTTAAACGTACTTTTTAATAAAAATGAATTAAATGAAACACGTATGAAAACACTTCGTTTAGATGTGAGTGATAGTACCGCTGTTGAAGGTATAGTAAAGCGTATTGAAAATGATATAGCACCAATAGATATATTAGTAAATGTTGCTGGGATTTTACGTATGGGAGCGATTCACTCTTTAAGTGATGAAGATTGGAATAAAACATTCTCTGTAAATTCTACGGGAGTTTTCTATATGTCCCGGGCAGTAAGTAAATATATGATACAAAGAAAGTCAGGGGCAATTGTTACAGTTGGTTCAAATGCAGCAAATACCCCGAGAATGGAGATGGCAGCGTATGCTGCATCAAAAGCTGCCACGACGATTTTTATGAAGTGTTTAGGTTTAGAACTTGCAGCGTACAATATTCGCTGTAATTTAGTATCACCAGGTTCTACTGAAACTGAGATGCAAAGATTACTATGGGCTGATGAGAATGGAGCTAAAAATATAATTGCTGGTTCTCAAAATACATATAGACTCGGAATTCCATTACAAAAAATCGCACAACCTTCAGAAGTTGCTGAAGCAGTGTTATTTTTAGCTTCAGATAGAGCAAGTCATATTACAATGCATAATTTATGTGTCGATGGCGGTGCTACGTTAGGAGTTTAATAAAAAATTCAGGAGGTAATTATACTATGAATGAACATACAGCTGTAAAGGAATTGTCAGAAAAACTTTTAGAAGATTATAAGACTGAATCTTCATTCTTTTTTGCTTCACCAACTCGAACGATATTAGCAGAAGGAGAGTTTACTACAGTAAAGCATCCTGAAATTGAAAGTTTCCCAGAGCTTGTGCAAGCGACATTAAGTAATGCGAAACAAGCTGGAAATCCAAATCCTATCGTTGTGGGTGCTTTGCCATTTGATCGTAGAAAAGAAGTCCAACTTATCGTACCAGAATATAGCAGAATTTCTGAGCGTTTACAATTGGATACAACAAATCAGCTTGAAATAAATGAGAACTTAACATTTGAAATGACGCCAGTACCAGACCCTGAAGTGTATATGAAAGGTGTGAAGAAAGGAATTGAAAAAATACAGGACGGTGATTTAAAGAAAATCGTTCTATCTAGATCGTTAGATGTTAAATCTTCCGAAAAGATTGATAAGCAAAAACTTCTTCGAGAATTAGCAGAACATAATAAGCATGGTTATACATTTGCTGTGAATTTACCGAAAGATAAAAAAGAGAACAGTAAGACGTTAATTGGAGCAAGCCCTGAATTACTTGTTTCACGTAATGGTATGCAAGTTATTTCTAACCCGTTAGCTGGTTCAAGGCCACGTAGTGAGGACCCAGTAGAAGATAAAAGAAGAGCAGAGGAATTACTTTCTTCTCCAAAAGATTTACATGAACATGCGGTAGTAGTTGAAGCGGTTGCCGCTGCACTTCGTCCGTATTGTCATACATTACATGTTCCAGAAAAGCCATCAGTTATTCATAGTGAAGCGATGTGGCATTTGTCTACAGAAGTGAAAGGTGAACTTAAGGATCCAAATACTTCTTCTTTACAATTAGCAATTGCCCTTCATCCTACGCCAGCAGTTTGCGGAACTCCGATGGAAAAGGCAAGAGAGGCTATACAGCATATTGAGCCATTTGACCGCGAGTTCTTTACAGGAATGCTAGGGTGGAGCGATTTAAATGGAGATGGTGAATGGATTGTTACAATTCGCTGTGCTGAAGTGCAAGAAAATACACTTCGATTATTTGCAGGAGCGGGAGTTGTTGCTGAGTCAAAACCAGAAGATGAGTTAGCAGAAACCTCTGCTAAATTTCAAACGATGTTGAAAGCTTTAGGGTTAAATGATAGTTCACTTAATGAAAAATAGGGGGAAGAAAAAATGTTAGAAGGTTATACGGAATGGCCAAAAGAATTTGCAAATCGTTACCGAGAAGAAGGCTGTTGGCTTGGAGAAACATTTGGTTCGATGTTAAAAGAGCGTGCTGAAACATATGGAGATCAAATTGCAGTTGTAAGTGGTAATACGCATATAACGTATAGTGAGCTGGATAAAAAGGTAGATCGCTTAGCTGCAGGCTTACTGAATTTAGGAATAAAGAAAGAGGACCGAGTTGTAATTCAGTTACCTAACATTATCGAGTTTTTTGAAATATGTTTTGCGCTATTTCGAATTGGAGCGCTTCCTGTCTTTGCACTGCCTTCACATCGAAGCAGTGAAATTAGTTATTTTTGTGAGTTTGGCGAGGCGAGCGCTTACGTTATTTCAGATAAGGCTCTCGGTTTTGATTATCGAAAACTAGCAAGAGAAGTGAAAGAGAAAGTGCCAACTTTACAACATGTAATTGTAGTGGGAGAAGAAGAAGAGTTTGTGAACATAAATGATCTGTATATGGATCCCGTCTCATTACCAGAAGTTCAGCCAAGTGATGTTGCATTTCTCCAATTATCAGGAGGGACAACCGGTCTTTCTAAATTAATTCCTAGAACACATGATGACTATATTTATAGTTTACGTGTTAGCGCTGAAATTTGTAATTTGAATGCAGAAAGCGTCTATATGGCAGTTCTTCCAGTAGCACACAATTACCCAATGAGTTCTCCAGGGACATTTGGAACTTTCTATGCGGGTGGAAAAGTGGTATTGGCAACTGGTGGTAGTCCAGATGAGGCATTTGCTCTTATCGAAAAAGAAAAAGTTACAATTACAGCGCTCGTTCCGCCATTAGCAATGATATGGCTTGATGCTGCATCTTCTCGTAATAACGATTTATCGAGCCTAGAAGTAATTCAAGTAGGTGGTGCTAAATTTAGCGCTGAAGTTGCAAAACGTATACAACCTACATTTGGATGCAAGTTGCAACAAGTTTTCGGTATGGCAGAAGGGTTAGTAAATTACACAAGATTAAATGATCCGGAAGAAATCATTATTCATACACAAGGTAGACCGATGTCTATATTTGATGAAGTAAGGGTCGTTGATGAAAATGATAACGACGTTAAATTAGGTGAAATAGGTAGTTTATTAACACGAGGGCCATATACAATTCGTGGCTATTATAAAGCAGAAGAGCATAATGCAAGATCATTTACAAAGGATGGATTTTATCGTACAGGTGATCTTGTAAAAGTAAATGAACAAGGTTACATCATTGTAGAAGGAAGAGATAAAGATCAAATTAACCGTGGTGGTGAGAAAGTAGCTGCGGAAGAGGTTGAAAATCATCTATTAGCACATGATGCAGTACATGATGTAGCGATTGTATCTATGCCTGACGATTATTTAGGAGAACGTACTTGTGCATTTATTATAGCTCGTGGACAAGCTCCGACTGTAAGTGAATTAAAAATGTTTTTAAAAGAACGCGGTATAGCAGCTTATAAGATTCCAGATCGAATTGAATTTATTGAATCATTCCCGCAAACAGGAGTCGGAAAAGTCAGCAAAAAAGAACTACGTAAAGTCATTGCTGAAAAACTTACTACAGTAAAACAATAATAAAAACCGGAAGGAAGTGATTAGATGGCTATTCCATCTATTTCAGTATATAAAATGCCAATTGAATCAGAACTACCAAAAAATAAAGTGAATTGGACACCAGACCCGAAACGTGCAGTACTTTTAATTCATGACATGCAAGAATATTTTCTTGATGCATATAGCGATAAAGAGTCACCGAAAGTAGAACTCATTTCAAATATCAAGGTGATAAGAGAAAAATGTAAGGAACTTGGCATACCAGTTGTTTATACAGCACAACCTGGTGGACAAACGTTAGAACAACGAGGGTTATTACAAGACTTCTGGGGTGACGGTATTCCTGCTGGACCAGATAAAAAGAAAATTGTCGATGAACTTACTCCTGACGAGGATGATATATTCTTAACAAAATGGAGATATAGTGCATTTAAAAAGACAAACCTATTAGAAATTTTAAATGAACAAGGAAGAGATCAACTCATTATTTGCGGTATTTATGCGCATATTGGCTGCCTTTTAACAGCTTGTGAAGCTTTTATGGATGGAATTCAGCCGTTCTTTGTAGCAGATGCAGTTGCTGATTTTTCACTAGAGCATCATAAACAAGCATTGGAGTATGCATCTAATAGATGTGCAGTAACGACATCAACAAACCTACTATTAAACGATTTACAAAGTGTAAAAGGTGATGAGAGTGAAGGAATCACTATACAGGAAGTGCATGAACTAGTTGCACAACTACTTCGTGAGCCAGTAGAGAGTATTGATATTGATGAGGACTTACTAAATAGAGGGCTTGATTCGGTCAGAATTATGAGTTTAGTAGAGAAGTGGCGTCGTGAAGGGAAAGAAATCACTTTTGCAGATTTAGCAGAACGCCCAACTGTTTCCGATTGGTACAGTTTACTATCTTCACAAACAGCACAGGTGCTGTAACAAATAGACTACATAATAAAGGGGTAGTAAAGAATGCCTAACAGTCAAAAGATTCGTCATTCGTTATCATCTGCGCAGTCTGGTATGTGGTTTGCGCAACAATTAGATCCGCTTAATCCAATTTATAATACTGGGGAATATGTAGAAATAAACGGAAATATTCATCAAGAAATTTTCGAACTAGCTGTACGTAAAGTTGTAATGGAAGCAGAAGCACTTCATGTTCGCTTCGAAGAGGATGAAATTGGCCCATGGCAAGTTATTGAAGAATCACAGTTTCATATGCATTTTATTGACGTTCGTAAAGAAGAAAACCCTGAAGAAGCTGCTAAAGTATGGATGAAAAATGATTTATCTATGCCAGTCGATTTGAAAAAAGATACTTTATTTACTGAAGCACTTATTCAAGTTGAAAATAATCGTTTCTTTTGGTATCAGCGCATCCATCACATTGTGATGGATGGCTATGGATTTTCACTTCTTAGCCAAAAGGTAGCGAATGAGTATACATCACTTATTGAAGAAACAAACAAGAATGAAAAGCCATTTGGTTCTCTTGCAAAAGTTGTGCAAGAAGATATTGCGTATCGTGAATCTAAACAATTTCAGGAAGATCGTGCTTTTTGGTTAGAGAAGTTTGCAGATGAACCGGATGTCATAAGTTTAGCAGAACGAGCACCGAGAACAACAAATGGATTTTTACGAGAAACAGCTTATTTATCTAGTTCTAGTACGAAAACTTTATTAGAAGATATCAATATTTCGTTAACAAGTTGGCCGGAATTCATTGTCGCTGTAACAAGTATTTATATGCATAAGTTAACAGGTGCAAATGATATTGTTTTAGGTTTACCGATGATGGGACGTCTAGGTTCTGTATCTATTCATACACCAAGTATGGTAATGAATTTAGTACCACTGCGCCTCACTGTAACTCCAAATATAACTCTTGCGGAATTATTACAGCAAGTTTCTAAAGAAATCCGAGATGTACGTCGCCATCATAAATACCGTCATGAGGAATTAAGAAGAGACTTAAAGTTACTAGGTGAAAATCAAAGGTTGTTTGGACCGTTAGTGAATGTTATGCCTTTTGATTACGGGCTTAATTTTGCTGGAAATCGTGGTATTACGCATAACTTATCAGCAGGACCTGTAGATGATTTATCGATAAATGTATATAAACGTTTTGATCAAAATGAGCTAATGATTCATTTTGATGCGAATCCCGAAGTATATAATGACGCGGAGCTAGCAGTGCATAAAGAAAGATTTATGAATCTATTTGAATTAGTAATAAATAATTATGAGAAAAACGAGTCGATTGGAAAAATAAACATTACTCTGCCTGAAGAAAATCATAAAGTTTTATTGGAATGGAATGAAACGAAGGAAGACGATGAGTTAATCAGTCTACCTATATCATTTGAAAAACAAGTGCAAAAAAATCCAAATAAACTAGCGATTACTTGTGACGGTGTAAACCTTACGTATAAAGAGCTAAATGAACGAGCGAATGAACTAGCACATTATTTAGTAGAAGAAGGAATACGACCAAACCAGTTTGTAGCTTTAGTGTTCCCTAGATCAATAGAAATGGTAGTTAGTATGCTAGCAGTCTTAAAGGCTGGTGCAGCATATTTACCAATAGATCCAGAATACCCAGCAGAAAGAGTTAATTATATAGTAAATGATGCAAAACCAGTTTGTATCATAACACATTCATCTGTTTCATCTAAGTTAGTTATAGAAAATGATATGAAAAAAATTGTATTAGATGAAGAAGAAACGAAACTAGCGTTACATACATATTCTCGCATGAATATAGCATGTAAGAATGATGTATCACTTTTAAACCCAGCCTATACAATATATACTTCAGGCTCAACAGGAAACCCAAAAGGTGTAATTGTTTCTATGAGAGGTTTAAGTAACTTTTTAATGGCTATGCAACAAAATTTTTCATTAAATGAAAATGATCATTTATTAGCAGTTACAACGTTTGCGTTTGATATTTCTGCTCTAGAAATTTATTTACCTCTTATTAGTGGTGCAAGTTTAACAATTGCGCAAAAAGAAGACATACAAGAGCCTTCTGCATTAACGACACTTTTACAAGAAGAAAGAGTGACCATTATGCAGGCTACACCGACGCTTTGGCAGGCGTTAGTAACTGATTATCCAGAAAAGCTACAAGGGCTAAGCATACTTGTTGGTGGTGAAGCTCTTCCAGCGCATTTAGCAAATAAATTAAAAGAATTAGGTTGCTCAATAACTAATTTATATGGACCAACTGAAACGACGATTTGGTCTACTTTTATGAACATTGATGAAGGTGAAAAGGGTATACCTCCTATTGGAAAGCCAATTTGCAATACAGAAGTGTATGTATTGGATGCAGGGTTACAACCAGTTCCACCTGGAGTTATTGGTGAACTATATATTGCAGGGGAAGGACTTGCAAGCGGATATTTAGGAAAACCTGAGTTAACAGCTGAACGGTTTGTTGCAAATCCTTATGGAGAATCAGGGAAGCGCATGTACCGTACAGGAGATCTTGTGAAATGGCGTAATGATGGTGCGTTAGAGTACATTAGTCGCGCAGATCATCAAATTAAAATCCGTGGATTCCGAATTGAATTAGCTGAAATTGAAACGGTATTACAACGACATGAAAGTATTCAACAAGCGGTAGTAATGGTACGAGAAGATCGCCCAAATGATAAACGCATCATTGCGTATATCGTTGCAGAAGAGGAACCGATTAATCTTTCAGAAATTCGTTCTTATGTTTCAAAAAGTTTAGCGAATTATATGATACCATCGGCATTTGTTGTGCTAGAAGAATTACCATTAACGCCAAATGGTAAGGTTGACAGAAAGAAATTACCTGCTCCTGATTTTAATGGAATGAACAATGAGAGGGTTGCTAGAAATCCGAAAGAAGAAATATTATGTGATTTATTTGCAGAAGTACTTGGTGTTTCTCGAATTAGCATTGATGATAATTTCTTTGAAATGGGTGGACATTCACTTCTCGCATCTCGTTTAATGGCAAGAATTCGTGAAACGTTAAGTGTGGAATTAGGAATCGGGAAACTATTTGAATCACCAACTGTTGCCGAACTGGCGAAACAATTAGACTATGCAAAAAGCGCAAGACCAGCTATTCAGAAAGCAAGTAGGCCAAATGAAGTTCCACTTTCATTTGCACAGCGCAGGTTATGGTTCTTAAATTGTTTAGAAGGTCCAAGTCCTACTTATAATATTCCGCTAGTCATTCGTATGAATGGAATATTGAATCGAGAAGCATTACAAGGTGCTTTTTATGATGTAGTTGAGAAACATGAAACACTTAGAACAATTTTCCCTAACGTATTAGGTAGTTCCTATCAAAAAATTTTAGATATGGAAAACTTAAATCTAGAAATGGTTATAACTAATACATGTAAAGATGAATTAGAAAGTGTACTTTCAGAGGCGGTAAGATATAGTTTTAACCTCGATTTTGAGCCGGCAGTTCGTTTGCAACTTTTTACAGTGAGTGAAAACGAACATGTATTATTAATTCTATTACATCATATTGTAGGTGATGGCTGGTCATTACAGCCGTTAACGAGAGATTTTACAGGAGCGTATAAAGCACGATGTCAAGGTGACAGAGTTCAGCTGGAGACACTTCCAGTTCAATACGCAGATTATGCACTTTGGCAACAGCAATTGCTAGGTGATGAAACGACACCAGAGAGTCTTATTTCAACACAATTAGATTTTTGGAAAGAAGAACTTAAAGGTTTACCAGACCAAATGGAATTACCTACAGATTTCCAGCGTCCAATTGAGACAAGTTACCGTGGGGAAACAATTCATTTTCATATAGATGAAGGTATGCATAGTAGGTTAGTAGAGCTTGCACGTAAAAATGGAGTTAGTTTGTTTATGGTGCTACAAGCAGGGCTTAGTGCACTATTTACAAGATTAGGTGCAGGCACTGATATACCAATTGGAAGTCCGATTGCTGGAAGAAATGATGATGTACTTTCAGATATTGTTGGTTTATTTGTAAATACATTAGTGTTACGTACAAATACTTCAGGAGATCCAAGTTTTAAAGAATTATTAAATAGAGTGAAGCAGGTAAATCTTGCAGCTTATGAAAATCAAGATGTTCCATTTGAAAGACTTGTTGAAGTGTTAAATCCAGTACGTACTCGAAATAGCCACCCGTTGTTTCAAGTTATGTTAGCTTTTCAAAATACACCAGAAGCAACGTTTAATGTACCAGATTTAGAAGCGAGCCTTGAAATTCAAAGCGTCGGTTCTGCAAAATTTGATTTAACATTTGAAATTAGTGAGAGTAACGGGGGTGATGGTACTCCAAACGGTTTACATGGATTACTAGAGTTTAGTACCGATTTATATAAACGTGAAACGGTTCAAAAACTAATAGAACGATTCATTTTGTTATTAGATGATGCGGCGACAAATCCGGATCAATCCATTGGCAGATTAGAAATATTAACTTTAGCAGAGAAAAATACAGTATTAGAAAAGTGGAATGGTGGTTTTCAAATTGCACCAGAAATGATATTGCCACAATTATTTGAAAAGCAGGCTCATATAAATCCAAACTCTATTGCTGTTGTCTTTGAAGATAAGAAATTAACTTATGAAGAGTTAAATAAAAAAGCAAATAGAATAGCTCGTTTGTTAATAGCAAAAGGAATCGGTCCTGATCAACTCGCTGCTTTAGCAATGCCGAGGTCTTTAAATATGGTTGTGAGTTTACTTGCGGTTCTTAAAGCAGGAGCAGGTTATCTTCCATTAGATCCAGATTACCCGTCTGATCGTATTTCATTTATGCTCCACGATGCGAAACCATCATGTGTTTTAACAAATTCAAATGTGGAAATTGAATGTGATGAGGAACTGAAAATTTTAGTTGATGATGTAAAAGTAATAGAAGAAATTGAGAAATATAGTGAAGACAATATTGATGAAATGGAGCGTGTGAAGCCGTTAACTCCTTCACATATTGCTTACGTTATTTATACGTCAGGTTCAACAGGTAGACCGAAAGGCGTTATGATACCTCATCAAAACGTAGTGAGACTTTTAGGAGCAACTGATCATTGGTTCCAATTTGACGCAGACGATGTTTGGACGATGTTCCATTCATACGCTTTTGATTTCTCGGTTTGGGAAATTTGGGGGCCTTTGTTATATGGAGGGCGTCTAGTCGTAGTACCACATACTGTAAGTCGGTCGCCGAAAGAATTTTTACAACTTCTTGTTAAAGAAAAGGTAACTGTTTTAAACCAAACTCCATCAGCGTTCTATCAATTGATGCAAGCAGATCGTGAAAATGAAGAGATTGGCCAAAAATTATCTTTACGATATGTTGTTTTTGGAGGAGAAGCACTTGAGCTAAGTCGATTAGAAGATTGGTATAGTCGACATTCTCATAATGCACCAAAGCTTATTAATATGTATGGTATTACGGAGACGACAGTACATGTTAGTTATATTGAATTAGATGAAATAATAGTCTCTTTACGAGCAAACAGTTTAATTGGGTGTAGTATACCTGATCTTAAAGTGTATGTGTTAGACAACTATTTACAACCAGTGCCACCTGGAGTAGTTGGAGAAATGTATGTTGCAGGTGCAGGGCTTGCTCGTGGATATTTAGGAAGAGCAGGCTTAACTGCAGAACGGTTTATTGCAGATCCATTTGGGAAGCCAGGTACAAGAATGTATCGTACTGGAGACTTAGCGCGTTGGGGTCAAGATGGGACGCTAGATTATATAGGACGTGCAGATCACCAAATAAAAATTCGTGGATTCCGAATTGAGTTAGGGGAAATAGAAGCGTTAATAATGAAACATCCTAAAGTTGAACAAGTCGCCGTTATTGTAAGGGAAGATCAACCAGGGGATAAACGGTTAGTTGCTTATATCGTTGCATCAAATAATGAAATGATTGATACGAATGAAATGCGTCAGTATGCTGGTGGTAGTTTACCAGATTACATGGTTCCATACGCTTTTGTTATAGTAAATGAGTTGCCTTTAACTCCAAACGGTAAATTAGATAGAAAGGCATTGCCAGCTCCAGAATTTATCGCATCATCTTCTAGTCGTGGACCAAGAACACCGCAAGAAGAAATGCTATGTGACTTGTTTACAGAAGTTTTAAGTGTGCCTCAAATTGGAATTGATGACGGATTCTTTGATCTAGGTGGCCATTCACTTCTTGCAGTACAGCTTATGAGCCGTATTAAAGAAGCACTTGGGGTTGAACTAAATATCGGAACTTTATTTGCAGCACCTACTGTTGCAGGTCTTGCTGAAAGACTTGCAGTGGGAAATGGACAAAGTGCACTTGATGTGTTGCTTCCATTACGAGCAAGCGGAGACCAATTACCACTATTTTGTGTACACCCAGCAGGTGGATTAAGTTGGTGCTATGCAGGACTTATGAAATCTTTAGGTACAGACTATCCAATCTACGGTGTACAGGCACGTGGTATTGCTAAAAATGAAGAACTTCCAAAAAGTTTAGAGGAGATGGCAGCGGATTATTTAAAACACGTTCGTGAAGTACAGCCTCACGGACCATATCGTTTACTCGGTTGGTCGCTCGGAGGAAATGTTGTTCATGCAATGGCAGCGCAACTACAAAATGAAGGGGAAGAAGTAGAATTACTCGTTATGCTAGATTCTTATCCTGGCCACTTCCTACCGAATACGGAAGCACCAACTGAAGAAGAGGCGTTAATCGCATTACTTGCTTTAGGTGGATATGATCCAGATAACATGGATGGTAAACCACTTACGATGGAAAGTGCAGTTGAAATACTTCGTAAAGATGGAAGTGCATTAGCAAGTCTTGAGGAAGAGACTATTTTGAACTTGAAAGAAACATATGTAAATTCGGTAGGGTTGTTAGGGAAGTATGTACCGAAAGTTTATAACGGAGATATTTTATTCTTTAGATCTACTGTTATACCAGACTGGTTTGATCCTATTTCTCCAAATACGTGGCTAAATTACTTAGATGGGAAAATTGTACAACACGATATTGATTGTAGACATAAAGATTTATGTCAACCAGGACCACTTACAGAAATTGGACAAGTATTAGCGAAATATTTGCAGAATAAGAAAGGGGTAAGTACAGTATGACGAATCCATTTGAAAATGATAATTACACATATAAAGTATTAATGAATGAGGAGGGCCAGTATTCTCTCTGGCCTGCCTTTCTCGATGTACCTATTGGATGGAATGTCGTACATGAAGAAGCTAGCAGACAAGTTTGCTTACAATATGTTGAAACTAACTGGAAAGATTTGAATCCAAAAAGTTATCAAGCTGGCGAAAAAATATTAGTAGGAAAACGATAATGAAGGTAAAAATAAATCCAAAAGTAGTTGTAAGTATCGTTTATATTACAGCGATGTTTATGGCTGCAATGGATGCAACAATTGTAAATGTAGCATTACAAACGATAAGTAAAGAACTACAAGTGCCGCCATCCGCGATGGGGACGGTTAATGTTGGGTATTTAGTTAGCTTAGCTGTTTTCCTTCCAATTTCCGGTTGGTTGGGAGATCGCTTCGGTACGAAAAGAGTATTTCTAATCGCTCTTTTCGTATTTACAACTGCGTCTGCATTATGTGGAATAGCGAACGATATTACTTCATTGAATATTTTTCGTATCATTCAAGGTGCTGGCGGGGGGCTTTTAACACCAGTTGGGATGGCGATGTTATTCCGAACATTTTCGCCAGAGGAAAGGCCGAAAATTTCACGGTTTATTGTATTGCCAATTGCTGTTGCACCGGCAGTAGGACCAATTATTGGCGGTTTTTTTGTAGATCAAATGTCTTGGCGCTGGGCATTTTATATTAATTTACCGTTTGGAATCGTAGTGTTACTATTCGGTCTTCTATTTTTAAAAGAGCATATTGAAAAGTCAGCTGGTCGTTTTGATTCTCTCGGTTTTGTTCTTTCAGCACCAGGATTTGCGATGATAATTTATGCACTTAGTCAAGGACCATCAAAAGGCTGGGTTTCTCCAGAAATTATGAGTACTGGGATAGCTGGGATTGTATTTATTACATTGTTCATCGTTGTAGAACTTAGAGTAAAGCAACCGATGTTAGATTTACGATTATTAAAAGAACCAGTCTTTAGAAAAATGAGCCTTATTTCATTGTTTTCATCCGCTGGTTTACTAGGAATGTTATTTGTTTTTCCACTTATGTATCAAAATGTAATAGGAGTTTCCGCACTGGAATCAGGCCTTACGACATTTCCAGAGGCGATTGGGTTAATGATATCGTCACAGATTGTGCCATGGTCATATAAGAAATTAGGAGCTCGAAAGGTAATTTCTATTGGATTAATTTGTACGGCGATTATCTTTGTTTTATTAAGTTTTGTAAATCACGATACGAACGCATGGCAAATTCGGGCATTATTGTTTGGCATCGGTATTTTCTTAGGTCAGTCTGTTGGAGCAGTTCAATTTTCTGCATTTAACAATATCGCACCACCTTCTATGGGGAGAGCGACTACTATATTCAATGTGCAAAATCGATTAGGTTCAGCGATAGGAGTTGCTGTTTTAGCTAGTATACTAGCCGGTTTTGGAAATAACAGTGCACAACATAATGCTCATTCAGATTTCTTGCCATATCAAGCGGCATTAATTGGATCAGCAATATTTTTACTTGTAGCATTACTATTTTCTTTACGTATTTCTGATAAAGAGGTAATGTCAAAGAAGAAAGAAAAAATGTTATCCGTATCAAAAAAACAGAAAGCACTTGTCAATGAATAACAATTGATATTCGTTGTATAAAGGAGAGTTTACATGATAGAAAGTAAAGTTGTAGATTCTATACCAACTTTGAATGAGAATGATTGTCAAATATGGTGGGGAAGAATTTCAGATTTACAATCATGGCATTACAATTTACTAAATGACGTTGAACGAGAGAAAGCAAATTCATATCATCATTCGGCAGATCGTGCCCGTTTTATAATAGGTTGCGTAATTAGTAGATTAGTTATTGGGAAGATACTTTCTATGTCGCCAGTGCAAGTGCCGATTGATCGAATGTGCCCAGTATGTAAATTACAACATGGCAGACCGCAATTACCAGAAGGAATGCCACAAATATCGGTTTCACATTCAGGTGAGTGGGTTGTTGTTGCATTTACAAAGTCTGCACCTGTAGGCGTTGATGTTGAACAAATGAATCCAAATGTAGATGTTATGAAAATGGCAGAAGGCGTATTAACAGACATTGAAATAGCGCAAGTTATGAAATTACCTAATGAACGGAAAATAGAAGGTTTTTTAACATATTGGACTAGAAAAGAAGCAGTGCTCAAAGCGACAGGTGAAGGACTAATGATTCCACCAGTGGATATTACTATCTCAGCTCCAAATGATCCTCCAAACTTGTTAGTTTTTAAGGATAGACATGAGTTAGTAGAAACTACAATGATTGAAGATATAAGACCAAGTGTAGATTATATGGCTTCAATTGCAATATTTAGTAAAGAAGTAACTAAAATCACACAGATAGACGCAGTAGAGCTTTTAAATTATAAATAAGTTTAATAAAATATCTTATAGAAGAGGTGTTCCTCATGTTAGTAGCGGAAAATAGAACAAATGAATTCACTTATAATGTACAAGCAATTAAAAATATTTTATTTGCTGGAGATACATCATCTATTCATGCTTTAGAAAAGTTATTGAATGATACAGTTCAGTTTGATGTCCTCGAACAAGAGGTACTTGATAGACAATACATCCCGAAAGAAGCAAAGAATTTCTTTGATAAAAACGGAACATTTCTTTACCGTGTATCTCATGTTAGTTATAAAGGAAAAGTGTTATCTGAAAATCTAATTTTTGCGGACACTTCGTTTTTACCAAATACAATTAAGAGTGAATTAGAGAGTGGAAACATTCCAGTTGAAAAACTTATAGAAAGGATGAAAGTAAGAAGAAACGTATTATACGAAGGGTATCAGCCTTCTGGAAATATTATTGAATTATTTGATGGATGCTCTGTTGCAGCGAATGTGTATCCAACAAGAAAATATCAAATTGTAAGTAACTGCAAATGTATATTTTATATTTGTGAAGTGTATCATGCAGAGAATATAAAGGAATTACTAAATTAAAACAAGAAACCAGCCTATAAAATGGCTGGTTTCTTGTTTATTTCACAGCTTCTTTTAACTCTTTACCTGCTTTAAATGCAGGAACTTTACCAGCAGCGATTTGAATTTCTTCGCCAGTTTGTGGATTACGTCCTGTACGAGCAGATCTTTCACGCACTTCAAAAGTTCCAAAGCCGATTAATTGAACTTTATCGCCAGATTGTAATGCAGTAGCAATTGTGTCAAATACAGATTGTACAGCTGCAGAAGCATCCTTTTGAGAAATATCAGCTGATTGTGCGACATTTTTAATTAATTCTGTTTTGTTCATGTTTTCACCTCATAAAAAAATTTTTTGGAATGAATGATTTAGTATAATAGTTAGTAAAGATAAAGCTATTTATATTGTTAGAAAGAATGCTATATAGTTATGTTAATTTCGTTGCAAGAAACTGAATCCCTGCTAATAATTAGGGATTAATTAAGAATTGATGCATAGAAAACGTTGTAATATGAGGATGAGGGGGAGTATACGGATGATTTTTCGTGAAAAGGATGAGAAAGAAAGTATATTAATTCGTCAACATGATCATGGTTTTTTAGCTGGAGAGATTGCGAAGCATATAAAAGAAGATTTTTTTGAAGATGACACATATTTAAAAGAGACAATTGATGCAATATATGAGCATGATAGAGGATGGATAGAACTTGATAAAGTACCAATTTTGAATGATGCTAAAAATATCCCATATACATTTATGGATTGTCCAAGTTCATTACGCTTTGTCTTTTATACGATTGGTTTGAATGAAATTGAAGATTCCAATCCATACGGAGCATTACTTTGTAGTAAGCATTTTTTATCATTTCCATTAAATGAGGAAGATGAAGAGATGATGTCATTTTATACAGGGGAATTGGAACGACAAAAAAGAATATTGAAAACACTAACAAAAGAACAATTTGCGATGTTCGATAAACATTATAGATTATTAAAGTTTTGCGATGAACTTTCTTTATATGTCTGTATGAATAAACCAGGGGTAGAAAAGAAAGATGAAATTGATTTGTTTAAAGATGGTTTTGAAGGAACAGAAATGTTTAATAGTAAAGAGGGGAAACCTATTCAAGCTGAATGGATAGATGAGGAAACAATTCGGATTACACCGTTTCCATTTCAAACGGAATTTCATACGTATGTAAAATATAAAACTATAGATAAACGTGAAATTGAAGAAAAAGGAATTGTAAAGGCTGATAGAGAATCAGAAATGAAGAAACAAACTATTCGTTTCATACAATAAGGAGGCGATTTCGATTGAAAGAGTACATGTTAAAACAGGTGGATTACCATGCTTGGGCTAATATACGATTATTCAATCGACTAAAAGAATTACCAAATTATGAGACTATTTTTAATGAACAGATACAGAGTGTATTTCCATCAATCAAGGAGACATTTGCGCATATTTATATTACAGATCAAGTGTGGTTACACATATTGCATGGTAAAAGTATGAATGAAGCAATACAAGACCGAGAAAATTTACGAAAACAAATCGAAACTAAATCGTTACATGAATTAGAAAAAATGTTTGAAAATATGACAAATCAATATAAAGACTTTTTAAGTACAATACAAGACGTGAATGCTGTATTTGTTATTGAGAATCCATATGTAGGGAAATTAGAAACTTCAATTTTAGAGTTGGTACAACATGTCGTAAATCATGGTACATATCATAGAGGAAATATAACAGCGATGCTTCGCCAACTTGGGTATTCGTCGACAATGATGGATTTTGTACTTTATTTACATATGGCGCAGAAAGAGGGAGAGTAATATAATTTGTAAGAAGGAGAGACTTTAATTGTAAAAGTCTCTCTTTCAATTTTATCCCGCTTTAATGGTAGAACGACTGATTAAAGTTTTACTTTATTTCTTAAGAGGCTTTATTTTCTTGTAATTGCTTAGCGTATTGTACCGCCTTATATGCATTGACTCTACCATTTTTCCAGTACGTACCTGTACCGCTAATTTTATCAGAAGTTGACTCAATAATTTGGCGAATTTGTGTATTGCTATAACCTTGATTCGCTAAAAGAGAAGCGACTCCTGCAACGTGAGGTGTTGCCATAGACGTACCACTTAATGATTGATACGTGCTACCTTTATATGTGGAATATATATTTGAACCTGGAGCTGCAACATCTACCCAGCTACCATAAGTAGAAAATGAAGATTTTCTATCTAATTGGTCTGTAGAAGCAACTGCAATTACTTCGCTGTAATATGCAGGGTAATTTGCTTTTGTATTTCCAGCATTTCCAGCAGCTGCAACAATAACAGAGCCTTTATTCCATGCATATTGAACAGCTTGTTGTAATGCAGTCCCACCATTTGGAGCTCCTAAACTTAAACTAATTACTTTTGCACCTGAATCAGCAGCTTCTCGAATACCTTGCGCTACTGAATCAAGAGTCCCACTTCCTTGATTATCTAATACGCGGACAGCATAAATTGAAGTTTGTGGGGCAACACCAGCAATTCCGACACTATTATTCGTAAGTGCTCCAGTAATTCCAGCGCAATGTGTACCATGACCATTACCGTCATCAGAAACATTGTCGTTATCAACATAATCATGCCCGTAAATTACTTTCGAAGCTAAATCAGGGTGTGAACCTTGTACTCCTGTATCAATAATAGCTACTTTTACACTAGAATCACTTCGTTGACTATCCCAAGCTAGTGGAGCTTGAATTTTTTGTAATCCATATTGATTTTTATAATATGGATCGTTCGGAGTCCAGAAGGAGTGAACGTAGTAATTCGGCTCTGCATATTCCACATCTGGATTGTTTTTATAACTTTTTATCTTTTCTTTTACAGTACCTTTCGAAAATTGAACGACTTCAAAACCTAACTTATCATCTTTAGATAAAACATTAGCACCAACAGACTTATGAAAAGATTGCACATTACTTAAAGATGCATTTTGTTTGAACTTAACGATCAATTGGTTAGGGACGTAATCAGTAGATGATGTTTCAGCACTTGAAGTATTTGTGTTAAAAAAGAAACCACCGATAATAAATGATAAAACAGATAGGAAAACAATGATTTTGTTTTTCAAAAGATTTTTCCTCCCTTTTGTTGGATAAGTTTTTCAGCGACGCTTTAATGTCGCATTCCTTTTCAACTATATAGTTAGACCATACGATTTATGTCATTTATGTGAAAAACTTTTAGTGGAATAAAAAAGGGAAAGATTGATATAAATATATTTTTAATGATATTTACTGAGTAAGAAAACGAAAAAAGGAATGCCCATTATGTATGAGTCATTCCTTTTTTATAGATTAACTTGCCTGTTTTTTATGACTTTCTTTTAATTTCTCTGCCTGTAAAAAGCGATTCGTTTCTGCGACAACAATACCACTTAACCCAATAAGACCAATTAAGTTTGGAATCGCCATAAGTCCATTTGCAATATCAGCGAATGTCCATACGATGCCTAGTTTTAAATTAGCTCCAATAGCAATCATGACGATAAAGATTGCTTTATAATATTTAACAGCACTTTCTCCAAATAAATAAGCCACGCATTTCTCTCCGTAATACGACCATCCTAAAATAGTAGAGTAGGCGAATAATATAATTGCGATACCGAGAATCATACTACCAGCAGTGCCAAATACAGATTGGAACGCTAGTGTTGTAGCTTCAACGCCAGTTTTACCTGATTTCCATGCACCTGTAGTAATTAATACAAGTCCTGTAATTGTACATACAATAAACGTATCTAGAAAAGTACCAGTCATAGAAACTAAAGCTTGCTTTGCAGGCGAATCAGTTTTGGCAGCCGCCGCGGCAATAGGGGCACTCCCTAAACCAGCCTCGTTCGCAAATACACCGCGCGCCATTCCAATTTGAATAGCTGATGCAACTGTTGCTCCGATAAAACCACCAGCAGCTGCAGTACCAGTAAATGCACCAGAAAAAATAAGTGAAAATGCTTCTGGAATTTGATCGTAGTGATAGAAAATAATAATAAGACCAGCAATGATATAAAAGAAAGCTTTAATAGGAACGATATATCCTGTCACTTTCCCGATTTTTTTAACTCCGCCTAAAATAACAATAGCGATTAAAAACGACATTAATATACCAGTTAGAGCAGGAGGGAAAGAGAAATTAATCCGCATTGCCTCTGCAACTGAGTTAGATTGCACCATATTACCGATACCGAAAGAAGCAGTTGTACCGAATATGGCGAATAAAACAGCAAGCCATTTCTTACCTAAACCACGTTCTAAATAGTACATTGGTCCACCCGAATATTCGCCATTTTCATTACTAACACGGTATTTCACCGCAAGAATTGCTTCGGCATACTTTGTTGCCATCCCGAATAAAGCAGTAATCCACATCCAAAAGATTGCACCAGGTCCACCAATCGTCACAGCAGTTGCAACACCAGCTATATTTCCCATACCAATCGTTGCCGCCATAGCTGTCATAAGTGCTTGGAAGTGGCTAATATCTCCAGAGGAAGATGTATCTTCTGATTTTTTAAAAGCTAGTTTGTGAGCGTATAATAGTTTACTAAACTGTAAACCTTTTAAACGCACTGTGAGAATGATACCAGTACCAACGAGTAACAACAAAGTTGGTAATCCCCACACATAATGGTTAATTTGTTCTAATGCTTTACCTACTGTCTCCATCTTTATTCTCCTTTTTTAGAAAAAATAAAAACCACTTCAAGTAAATGAAATGGTCTCTGGAGAAACAAGGAATAGAAAAATAAACCGATACAAATCGGCATTTTCTTTCGCTTGTCTCTGTCCTTTTTACCTGAGAGATTATCCGCTAAAATAACGGATTTGCTCCTTCGGCGCTCGTTTTCCTCCGCGCTATATATAAGCGAGAGGGAGTCTCTCCAGAGATTCGTCCCCATGCAGTTCTACTTGTAACCAAGACCTGAGAGTTTCAAAGTTGATTCAGCAACTTTTTGCCCCGTCGGTAGATCAATAGATCTTCTCCTGAATGGTTCATCCGAATTATAAAATTAATAACTTATACGCATTGAATGTGTATAGAATCAATAAAAACATTATAGATATACAATTAGTAAAATGCAATCATTTTTTATTTTAAAATAGTAAAGAATTCTATTTTTTCGAAATTCCTAATTTTTCTTCAACTTCAGATAAAGTTGATAAAGCGATGACAATATGCTGATCCGCAAGTCCTAAAGCATGTCTAGTATTTTCAATTGTTTCATTGGATGGAGTAGAGGTGTTTGCTCCGTCTATAATTAAATCCGCCGTGTTTTTCATAAATTTAGAAGCAGTTCTAAATTCAGTTGTGAAATAAACTAGTTGTTCTTGTATTTGTACTTCCGATATATTTTCTTTAATTTTCAAAGTGTCTATTTCGTTTATAATGTTTTCATATTGTTTGGAAACAGCAGTCATTGTAACTAATAGTTTATCTCTGTCTACTGAATCTCCGCTCGTGTTAATTTCTTCCCAAGCAGGCAACCAATCTTTTTCGATGATGTCATTATAATTATTAGTTAATTCATTAATTTTAGGTTGCAATTTAGTTTTGAATGTTTTTGTATCAATTGTTTCTGCAGTAGTTTTTTCGTTATTATTTTTATCTTTAATTGTGTAGAAAATCGTACTGGCAATGATAAAAATAGCAATAACTACTGTCCATTTATTTAAAAGCCATGTCTTCAAAGTGTAACGCCTCCATTTTAAAAAATCTTATAATTATAATATAAAATAATAATGTTATTGAAGGTAGGTAATATAGGCTAGAATTAATTAAATATATTTTATTTATCTGTACGTAAATAATCAAAATTAGTAAAATGATGAAAGCAATATGTAAGAAAAGAGGGTTTTTAGTGAAACTGAATAGAAGAAAACTAGTTTCAAATATTTCAATGGCTATGTTATTAGTTGGTTTAATTGCATTCATATTTATGAATAAAGAATCTAAAATTAAAGATTTTCCAGTGCCAATGTCAGCAATTCATATTAACGATGATAATGAAGAGGATTATAAATATATAAGTGTAATGCCTATTACAAAGGCAAGTGGATGGGAGAACTTAGGTGAAAACGGGCATACTGTTAGTTTTAAAAAAGGGGAAAGGAAGGTAACGATATTACATTATCCGGGAGAAATTACGTATTATATATTTGAAAAATAATTGATAATAAAAGAGATAGGAAGTGAATGATATTGTAGGATTGTTTACTTCCTATCTCTTTTGATTTTTAATTCTGAATTATTTAAATTATAATTACTATGTGTATAGTATAAAATAATATTTAGTATGGAGATGAGTTGATAATTTGCCAAGTATAAAAAAAATAGGACGTTTTTGTCCTACAGATGATGAAGGGTATATTATAAATGATGCACATATTGACAAAGTGCAACCTATGTTTATGGAGGTAATACAAGAAGTGAAAAATACTTGTTGTGAATTGTTACAGAGTGATTTACACAGTGTTTATATAAGAGGTTCAATTCCAAGAGGGATTGGAATTGAAGGAGTTGCTGATATAGATGTAATTATATTAGTACGAAAGGATCCAAAATTAATAGATCTAAGTTGGCGAAAGAAGCTAGAACATCAAAGTTTACAAAAGTTTAATTGTATATCAGGAGTGGAGTTAAGTTTTTACAGTGAAAAAGAAGTGACCAATCTCAATCGTTTTTCTTTTATAAGCTTTATTATACAGACACATGGTATTTGTATACTAGGTGAAGACGTAAAATTGTCTTTACCTAAATATAAAGTAAGTCAGGAGTTAGCCTATGAACATCTTTTTCAATTGCGGAAACAAATTGGACAAGCTCGTAAAGAGTTAATTCATAATAAAGGCGTGGATGATATAGCGGATAGTTGTCGTTGGGTTATGAGGATAATAATCAGGTCAGGTCTAGCATTGACAATTGAGAGAGAGAAGGACTTTACTCCAGAGACTTATATCCTGCATATGAATTATTTAGTAAGCATTTTCCCGAACAAGAAAAAAATATGAGTAAGGCATTACAATATGTAATTGAGCCGATAAATGATATAAATGAAATTTTATTATCTTTAAGTACGTTTGGTGAATGGCTGATAGAAAGAGCGGCTGATTTTTTGAATACTATAGATAACTAGGATAATATAATTATATTATGTAAATAAAAAGGGATAGAGAGTGAAATTAATGTTAGTGTAGGTGGAAATGTAGAAAGTGTTGCAAATGGGAAATGGAATGTAAGATGAGGGGGAATTAAATATGTTACTAAAAACAATCTACTGTAAAGTAGAAGAGAAAAAGGAATTGTTTTCAAAAGCACAAGAACAATGGTGTGATATAAAGTATTTAGATGGTTTTCATGGACAATTTGGCGGATGGTATGAAGATGAGGCATGTGTATTTACTTTATGGGAAGATAGAAGTGCGTATCAATCATTTATGAATGGTGCTCACGATACAATTTATGTAAATAGTAATCAAGAGGATACGTTTGTTTCATGTGAAATTGAATTATTTCAAACGTTGTATGATGTTACTGATACGCCTTTGAAAGACGTTGTTATAGAAGGATCATTCGTAAGAGTTGCCATATGTGATGTAAAGATCGAAATGGAAAAGCATTTTTTACATAAGCAAGAAACAATTTGGAATAAAGGAATGGAAAATGCAAAAGGGATGTTAGGTAGAGTACTTGGAAAGTCTTTGAAAAATGAAAATCGTTACATCGTGTTAACTTATTGGAAAGATGAAACGGCGCATCGAAATTATGTAGAAGAGATCTTCCCTGAGTTGTATAAACTAGCTAATATTCATGAAGACATAGAAGATATAAGAGGTAAACAAGTTGTATGTAAGGAAGAATGGCTTGTATATTAAGCACAGAAAAAGTGTATAAATGAATGTATAATAAAGATAATTTCTTATAAACAAGAAATTAATAGAAGACGTTATATACCCTTTCATGTTAATATATTTAAGTTATAATAGGAGGCTTACCCTTTTGTATTGTACGGTAGAAGCAGTGTGAGCTTGAAATTTTTTTAGAAAAGGATGTGCCTAATTTGCGTATCAATAAATTTATTAGTGAAGCTGGAAAAGCGTCTCGACGTGGAGCAGATAAATTAATTAATGAGAGAAGAGTAATTATTAACGGTAAGGTTGCAAAAATTGGTGACCAAGTAAATCCAGGTGATGATGTGCGCGTAAATGGAGAGCAACTTCGTATTGCTCGAGATCACGTATATATCGCTTTAAATAAACCAGTAGGTATTACATGTACGAGTGAAAAAGCTGTAAAAGGTAATATTATTGATTTAGTGAATCATCCTTTACGAATTAGTCATATTGGACGTCTCGATAAAGACTCAGACGGTTTAATTTTGTTAACGAATGATGGTGATATTGTTAATGAAATTTTACGTGCTGAAAACAAACATGAGAAAGAATATATCGTTTCAGTAGATAAGCCGATTACGCCTGATTTTCTTGAGCAAATGGCAGCTGGTGTGAAAATTTTAGGAACGAAAACGCTTCCGTGTGAGATTACACAGTTATCAAAATATGAATTCAAAATTATTTTAACACAAGGATTGAATCGCCAAATTCGTCGTATGTGTGAAGCTTTAGGTTATCAAGTATACACGTTAAAACGTACGAGAATTATGAATATTGAGTTGAATAATTTACCGGTTGGACAGTGGAGAGATTTAACGAAGAAAGAGAAGCGACGTCTATTTTCGGACTTAAATTACGAACCACAAGATTGGTAAAATTGAGAAGGGGAAACCAAAAATCTATTTTTGGTTTCTTTTTTATTAAATAAAAAATATTTTTTAACACTTGCAAAAATAAAATGAATAAGATATAGTAAATAACAATAAATGGATGTACTTTTAAAAGCAAAGAAAAGGACACGAGTTATTTTCCCCGGTTATACAGAGAAGGAAGGAAAGCTGAGAACTTCCTAACGCAGAAAAATAACTTACCACCTTAGAGCTGCACTGGGGAAATCAAGTATCTAGTGCCGTGTATGCGACGTTATCGCAAAAGAAGCCATTGCATTTTGTAATGGGAATCTGGGTGGAACCACGGATATAAGCATATTCGTCCCTATTTTAGGGATGGATATGCTTTTTTGTATTCAATTTCATAATAAGCGAAGAAAAGGACACGAGTTATTTTCCCCGGTTATACAGAGAAGGAAGGAAAGCTGAGAACTTCCTAACGCAGAAAAATAACTTACCACCTTAGAGCTGCACTGGGGAAATCAAGTATTCAGTGCCGTGTAAACGACGTTACCGTAAAAGAAGCCATTGCATTTTGTAATGGGAATCTGGGTGGAACCACGGGTAAAAGCACGCTCGTCCCTATTTTAGGGATGAGTGTGCTTTTTATTATGAAATGGAGAGATGAAAAATGAAAGAACAAATGATTGAAATTAAATTTCCAGATGGTAGCGTGAAAGAATTTGTAAAAGGAATTACTTTAGAAGAAATTGCGGGATCCATTAGCAGTAGTTTGAAAAAGAAAGCAGTTGCGGGGAAAGTAAATGATGGGTTATATGATTTACGCCGTAATATTGAAGAAAATGCGGAAGTAGAAATCATTGCTCTAGATTCAAATGAAGGTGTAGAAATTGCTAGACACTCGGCGGCACACATTTTAGCGCAAGCTGTAAAGAGAATGTATAGTAATGTAAACCTTGGTGTAGGACCGGTTATTGAAAATGGTTTTTACTATGATATGGATCTTCCGAGTAGTGTAAACATAGAAGATTTATCGGAAATCGAAAAAGAAATGAAAAAGATTATAAATGAAAATGTAAAAATTGAAGGTGTTGAGGTCTCACGGGAAGAGGCAAAAAAACTGTTTCAAGAAATGAACGATCACCTGAAATTAGAACTGTTAGAAGCAATTCCAAATGGGGAAAGTGTAACACTTTATAAACAAGGTGAATTTGTAGATTTATGTAGAGGACCACATTTACCGTCAACAGGCTATTTGAAAGCTTTCCAATTATCTCACGTTTCAGGTGCATATTGGCGAGGTGATAGTGATAATCAAGTGCTTCAGCGTATATATGGTGTTGCATTCTCATCTCAAAAAGAATTAGAAGAGTATTTGCATTTCGTTGAAGAAGCTGCAAAAAGAAACCATCGTAAGTTAGGCAGTGAGCTTGAGTTATTTATGTTTTCTGAAGAGGCTCCGGGAATGCCGTTTTATTTACCGAAAGGCCAAATTGTTCGTAATGAATTAGAATCATTTTTAAGAGGAATTCAAAAAGAATACAATTACCAAGAAGTACGTACTCCATTCATGATGAACCAAGAAGTATGGGAGAGATCAGGGCACTGGGGACATTATAAAGATAATATGTATTTCTCAGAAGTGGATAATAAAAGTTTTGCATTAAAACCGATGAACTGCCCAGGGCATATGCTGATGTTTAAAAACAAATTGCATTCTTATCGCGAATTACCGATTCGCATGTGTGAATTTGGTCAAGTACATCGCCATGAATTTAGTGGTGCGTTAAACGGATTATTAAGAGTACGTACTTTCTGCCAAGATGATGCACATTTATTTGTAACTCCAGAACAAATTGAAGATGAAATCAAATCCGTAATGGCGCAAATTGATTACGTATATAAAACTTTTGGATTCGAATATGAAGTAGAACTTTCTACTCGTCCAGAAGATTCAATGGGTGATGATAAATTGTGGGAGCAAGCAGAGGCAGCATTAGCAAATGTATTACAATCATTAAATTATAAATATAGACTAAATGAAGGTGACGGTGCATTCTACGGACCGAAAATTGACTTCCATATTAAAGATGCTTTAAATAGAAGTCATCAGTGCGGAACAATTCAGCTAGATTTCCAAATGCCAGAGAAATTTGATTTGAATTATATAGATGAGAAGAATGAAAAGAAAAGACCAGTTGTCATTCACAGGGCAGTATTAGGATCTTTAGACCGCTTCTTAGCAATATTAATTGAGCACTTTGGAGGAGCGTTCCCTGCTTGGGTAGCACCAGTTCAAGTGAAAGTTATTCCAGTATCGAATACAGTCCATGTACAATATGCAGATGAGGTTACAGATAAGTTAGCTCAAGCTGGCATTCGTGTGGAACGTGATGTGCGAGATGAAAAATTAGGATATAAAATAAGAGAAGCACAAATGCAAAAAGTTCCTTATGTTCTTGTTATTGGAGATAAGGAAATGGAGAATGGAGCTGTAAATGTACGTAAATATGGGGAAGAAAAATCAGAAGTTGTTGAACTAGGTGTATTTGTGAAAAGTATAAAAGAGGAAATAAAAAATAAGAAATAGAGAATGATAATAAAATACACCATTAATATGTATTACTGAATTTAAAGTAAATAAAGAAACATAATAAATGATGAAGGGATAGCTTAATCGTTATCCCTTCATCATTTATTGCCATATACTTCATCTCAAACTGTTAAATCATTTTCTGATTGTATATGAATGGCTTCTTGTAAGAGCTTTTGGAGAACTGCAGCAAAAATTGCAATCACGATAGAGCAGAAAATAATGATCAGTCCAATTGGTATAAAACTTGGAGGGTCAATTTTTTTTGCCATAAGATAGTAGAGTGGCATACCTAGCAAGTATATGGTACTAATCGTGAGAGCACAGTATTTTATATTTTTTAAAGCCTTTACTGATAATTCCGAGAACGCTTTGTTCTTATCAATATAGCTTAAAAGTTTAAACGCTTGATACAGAGCGAAGTAAAAAGGTATCGCTGCTACGTACATATCGATTAAAACGAGAGATTTCATATAAGCAATAGCTGGATACAATTCTCCAGCGAAATTCCCGATTTTAGGTATTAAAAATATGCACAATGCAAGTACTACTATACCTATAAAAACAATAGCTAGCTTTAAAAAGAGTGTTGTAACTTGTTTCATAAAAAGCACCTCGTTTTATTTAATGACAACATGATTTTATCATATAATTTATCGTTTTAAAATAAAATTATATTGTTTTTTAATTTATTATTATTGTTATTTATGTATCCTTTTAATATTTAAAAAATAAAATGCTTTTCTCATTACAAAGAAAGTCCCCTTGTGAAATGGTCTGTAATATTTTTTACCTTACAAAAATGTAAGGTAAATGTAAGCGAAATCGAAGGAACGAGTTGTAGAAAAATGAGAATATGAAGTAGGAAATAGGTTCATGTAACCTGTAGGACTCTACTTGAATGAATAATTAAAAAATTCTTAAGGATTCACATGAGAAAAAGATAAGAAATATGTGAGAAATTAAATTTATACAAAAGGGATGGAGTGAAAGAGATGTCAACAAATGTAGTTACTGTAGAAAGTGTAGAAAAAACGTATGGGAAAAGAAATGAGAATCAGTCAAAAGCACTAAGGGGCGTATCATTAAATATTAAGGAAGGGGAATTCGTCGGGATTATGGGTCCTTCTGGATCTGGCAAAACGACTTTACTTAATGTGATTAGTACACTGGATCAAGCGACAGGTGGTAGTGTAACCATAGCTGGTACAAATATTACTTCAATGAAGGGGAATGCATTATCAGATTTTCGATCTCAAAAATTAGGGTTCATTTTTCAAGATTTTAACTTACTTGAGAACTTATCAATTTATGAAAATATCGCTTTACCACTTTCTCTGCAAGGCGTACCTTCAAGTGAGATAACTGGAAAGGTAAATGAGGTTGCGAAGAAATTAGGGATTACTGAAATTTTAACAAAATATCCAACTGCTGTTTCTGGTGGACAAAAGCAAAGAACAGCGGCAGCACGAGCTTTAGTACATAATCCAGCAATTGTATTAGCAGATGAACCGACAGGAGCGCTTGATAGTAAAAATGCAAAAAGTTTATTAGAAGCGATGCAAGATTTACATGAAAATCACAATGTAAGTATTTTGATGGTGACACACGATGCATTTAGTGCGAGTTACTGTGAACGAATATTATTTATCCAAGACGGTCTTCTTTATAAAGAATTAAAGCGTCAAGGAACGCGAGAGAATTTCTATCAAGACATTTTAGGTGTGCTCGCTCATATGGGCTCAGCTGCTGAGTCTAAGTAGGGGGGCGAGACTATGTTATTTAAATTATCACGTCATAGTATGAAAAAGATGTTAAAAGATTATATGGTTTTACTTATTGGTCTCGTTATTAGTATTAGTATCTTTTACATGTTCCAAACGATGGCGATGAATAGTGAATTTACGAAGGATAATAGTCTGATTAGTAGTATTAGACTCGTATTCTGGGTAGGTGCAATACTATTATCTTTCATTACTGTATTTTATATTATATATGCCAATTCTTTCTTACTCACATTAAGAAGAAAAGAACTCGGTATGTACATGATGCTCGGTGCGAAAAAGAAAAAAGTAGCACAGTTATTATTTATTGAAACATTTGGTATGGGTATTGTCAGTATTATTATCGGGATTTTAGTAGGGATGTTACTTGCAAGTGTAGCAGGAAACTTTTTAATGAATGGCATGGAGATTTCAGCAAAAGGTAGTTATTCATCTGTATATACACCAGCAATCTTAGTTACAGCTATATTCTTCTTAATACTATTTTTTATTACTGGTTTAATGAATAGCATTCGATTGTTACGTAAAACAGAACTAGAGTTAATTCGTGAAGATGAAACACTAGATGAAGTAAAGAAAAGTAAAACTCGCATTATTATAATGACCGTACTTGGTATATTACTAGTAAGTATAGGGTACTATTTTATGATCAATGTAAAAATATATGCTGAATTAGGTTTTATTATAGCGACCATCGTTACAACACTTGGAACATATTTTATCTTTAGTTCATTGCTCCCATTTTTTGTGATGAAAATTAAAGGGAATAAAAAACGAAATGAAACGGGCTTAAATAGTTTTACATATGCTCAGCTACGCTTTCGAGTAAATAGTTTATCGAGAGTATTAGGAACTGTAGCGATGTTAATTGCATTAGGTGCAGGGGCAATGACAGCAGGTATGGCATTTCAAAAAAATGTAGGCATTATGACAGATTCCTCACGTGTATATGATGTCGTAATTCATGATCCAAATGATCAAGATACAGCAGCATTAAAGGAAATGGAAATAGTTGAAGAAAGCAAGTATAAGTATAAAGTAGATGGAGAAGCGGTGTATTACTTACGTGACGATTTAACTACGAAACCGCCACTTATTTCCGACCGCTTTGATATGGAAACTTTAAAAGAGCCTGCGCGTAAACGGGTGGCTGAACCTTTAACTGAACCTGTATATTCTGCATTGGAAGCTCCCGAAGCAGCGAATAAGCTTCCTCGTATGCCAAAAGATTGGGAAGATGCGGTTGTAAGAGAAATACAAATTACACATAATCAATTTAACGGAAAGCCTGTAAGAATTGCTGATGAAGAGCATTATAAAGGAATTCAAGGAACAGAACATACTGTAACATTAGCAAAAGTAGATGATATGAAAAAATATAAACCATTATTGATCGAAATAGACAAGAGACAAAAAGAACAAATTGAAAAAACAACAGGTACAAAAGTAGACATATTTACGAAAATGACAATTTATCAGTTAACGAACAGTCTCATGAGTGGAACAATGTTTATGGGGTTTTTCCTCGGAATTGCCTTTCTAGCAATGATGGCAAGTTCGCTTATGTTCAAAATATTAACGGGTGCTTCTCGTGATGTACGCCGTTATGAGATGTTACGAAAAATCGGTGTGAGACGTAGTATGCTGACAAAAAGTATATATAAAGAAATTTCATATTTATTTATCTTCCCAGCAATCATTGGAATTTCCCACGTTTTAGTAGGGCTTAACTTATTCAGCTTCATATTAGTTGACCCGTTTGTAAAAGTGTGGGTGCCAATAGGGATTTTCTTAGTCATTTATTTCATCTATTACTGGATAACTGTCCAATTGTATAAAGGAATGGTAATGCCGAAAGAAGAAGTAGCGAAATAGTTTAAAAAAGAGTCCTTGTTTTGAAAACAAGGACTCTTTTTATTTGTGATACCTTGTGATTTAGTATTGCTATGATTAACGTATTGAAAATTAAGAAAATATTAAAGGTTTATATAGCTGAAAGTTAAGAAATATATGGGATATTAAGAATGTACAAAAAATCAAGATGAAATTGGAAATTGTAATTGTTGTACATTCATATTTTTTGAGGTAGTTTTACAGAACTAAATTGATGTTTTATAAATTTAAAAGAAAGGAAACTACTTATGAAGAAGATAAGAAAATTAATAAAACTTATTGGTGCCATCACTATACTACTATTAATCGTAGCACTAGTATTTCCTACATGGACTTCGCAAATAAAGGGGGAAAATAGTATAAGTACATTAGAGCAAGTAAAGATAAATGGAAGTGGTCATGAAATTATGATACGCGGTAAAGATAAGAACAATCCGGTAATTATTTTTGTACATGGTGGACCAGGTTCTTCAGAAATACCATATGCTCAAAAATATCAAGACTTATTGGAAGAGAAATTTACAGTTGTTAATTATGATCAAAGAGGAAGCGGGAAGTCGTATCATTTCTTTGAAGGTTATTCGAATCTTACATCAGATTTACTTGTAGAGGATTTATTAGCTTTGACAGATTATGTTTCAAAACGTCTTGGTAAAGAAAAAGTAATATTAATTGGCCATTCTTACGGTACATATATTGGAATGCAAGCTGCTAATAAAGCTCCTGAAAAATATGAAGCATATGTTGGGATAGGGCAAATGAGTGATACAGTAGAGGGTGAGATGGATAGTTTAAAGTTTGTTATTGATCAAGCGAAAAATGCAGGAAATGAAGATGAGGTTTCCTATTTAAATGGATTAACTAAAAAAATTAAAAATGGCGATACATACACTCCTCGAAATTATGTTGCGAAATATGGTGGAACATCAAGACTCATTGAAAATCCAGATGGTGATAACATCGGGATGTTACTCAGTAATGAATATAACTTGTTAGATGTAATTCGTTATAACGTTGGATTGTCACATTCTCAAACTGTTTTATTAGAAAAGGATTTAAAGAATCCATTGCCTACTAAGGTGACTAAAATGGAGCTACCGTTTTATTTCCTTATGGGGGAATATGACTATAACACTTCATTTCATGCAGCAAAAACATATTTTAATACTATTGAAGCAGATCAAAAAGAATTTATTACTTTCGAGAAATCAGCTCATTATCCACAATTTGAAGAGAAAGAAAAATTTTACAAATGGATGTGCGATACATTCGTAAAATAAATAAAGTGTATCCGAACTATATAGAATTAAAAAGTTAGCGAGATATATCATTACATGAAGCGAAGTTAAATAAAAAAGACTCTTGTATAGATAACTAGAGTTTTTTTATATTGTTCTTTATACAGAAGGAAAAGATTGGATAACGGTCGGAAAATATAATATAACTTCCGAGAAATGACTAAAATAATACTATTTTGTCGAGAGAAAGGTGGTGAAAACAATGGCTAGAAAGAAAGCGGTGAAAGTATTACGAAAACAAAAGAAAAGAGAAAACATACAACGATTCACTCAGAAACAGAATATTGGACGAGCATGCTTGACTGCAAAAGAATTTCGCTTACTGCAACGCATGTCGCATAGTTCAAAAGCATTGCGAAATGTTGGATTGTATACCATTAAACAAAGTTATTTGAACAACAACAGGATGGCTACTATAAAAGAAGTGGACACAGCCATGCAAGCCGATATGAACTACTGGGGCATGCAATCAAACTCTGTTCAAGCGATTCGTAGAGCTCTATTTACAGAAGTGAAGAGCTTTTTTAAGGCGTTAGAACAGTGGAAGAAAAAACCTGAAACATTCACAGGGCGTCCTAAGTTTCCGAATTATTCTCGTTCCACTGACAAACGAATTATTGAAATCTATCAAGTGCCAAAAGTGGATGAGAACGGATATTGGATCATTCCGATGAATGTGGCATTC